>JBDIAL010000203.1:0-6876 GCA_039812405.1 Nostocoides sp. | reverse complement strand
TGACCGGCCTTCCGGTGACCGGGCCGATCGAGCCGGCCGGCGACCCGTCCGGTCCGGGACCGCTCAGGCGCCGAGGATGAGACCCAGCGCCAGCAGGACGGCATACGCGAGGTCGAGCTGGCCCGTCGCGACGAGGACGGGCACGAGGTCGCGGCCCGTGGCGCCGCGCAGGAGCGCGGCGAGCGGCCGGACGACGAGGGCGAACGACGCGAGGGCGAGCAGGACCCAGGGCGAGGCGAGCGGCACGAGCCCGCCGACGACGGCGAGGGCGACGAGCAGGAGGCCGGCATAGAGCGCCCGTGCCCGCCGGTCGCCGAGGCGCACCGCGAGGGTCAGCTTGCCGGTGGCCGCATCGGAGGGGATGTCGCGCAGGTTGTTCGCGACGAGGATGGCCGTGGTCAGGGCTCCCACGCCGACGGCGGCGAGCAGGCCCACCCAGGTGACCCGGCCGGACTGGGCGTAGAGCGTCCCGAGCGTCGCGACGAGCCCGAAGAAGACGAAGACGTAGAGCTCCCCGAGCCCGCGGTAGCCGTAGGGGTTCTCGCCGCCGGTGTAGCGCCATGCGGCGAGGATGGCGAGGAGGCCGACGGGCAGGAGCAGCCAGGCGCCGGACAGCGCGACCATGGCCAGGCCGGCGAGCGCCGCACAGCCGAAGCTGCCGAAGGCGACGATCCGCACGTTCCCGGGGTCGGCGAGGTGCTGCCCGACGAGCCGGACCGGCCCGACCCGGTCGGCGTCGGTGCCGCGGATCCCGTCGGAGTAGTCGTTGGCGTAGTTGACGCCGATCTGGAGGAAGACGCCGACGAGGAGGGCGAGGAGCGCGATGCCGAGGCTCCGGCCGTGGATGGCGGAGGCCGCGCCGGTGCCGGCGACGACGGGGGAGACGGCGGCGGGCAGGGTGCGGGGGCGGGCACCCTCGACCCACTGACGGGGCGTGGCCATGGGCGGTCGGACTCGCTCTCGGGTCTGTGGGCGGACGGGGGCGGGGGTCGTGGTCTGCAGGGGCGGGGCTCAGAGGCGGCGCAGGAAGTCGGGGTCGTCGTCGGGTCCGAGAGGACGGGAGCGCCCGGTGCTCGGCCCCCCGCCGTCGACCCGACCCGTGGGCCGGCCGAGGACGAACCACCCGACGGCGCCGAGGACGGGCAGGACGACGATGACCGCCACCCACGCGAGCCGCGGGAGCGTGCGGACCTGCGCCGACGGTGTCTGGAGGCACTCGACGAGGGCCCAGACGACGACCGCCAGGAGAAGCAGGAAGGGGAGGTACCGCACCACGTCCCTAGTGTCCCACGGCGAAGCGGGCGACCAGCGCACGACGATCGGGCTTGCCCGGACCCCGTGCCGGGAGGGCGTCGAGGACGAGGAGCCGGCGGGGAAGGGCGTATGCGGGCAGCGCGTCCCGGAGGGCGGCGCGGACGTCGGCGAGGGTCGGGTCGCGGGTCGTGGCGTCCCGGTCGAGGACGAGGGCGGCGCTCACGGCCTGTCCCCAGTGGGGGTCCGGGGTGCCGACGACGACCGCCTCGCGAACGCCCGGCAGCCGCAGGAGGGCGTCCTCGACGACGCGGGGGGCGACCTTGAGGCCGCCCGTCGTCACGAGGTCGTCGAGCCGGCCGTCGACGTGGAGCCGCCCGTCGGGCCCGAGGTGGCCCGCGTCGTCGGTGCGGAACCATCGGGCGCCGTTGTCCCGGTCGTCCTGGTCGTCCTGGTCGTCCTGCGCATCGGTCGTGAAGACGCCGGCGGGGTCGCCCGTGAGGTAGCCGCTGGCCAGCGTCGCCCCGCCGAGCAGGACCCGGCCGTCCTCGATCCGGACCCGGCTCACCGGAAGGGGGCGCCCGGCATACACACACCCCCCGGCCGTCTCGCTCATGCCGTAGGTCGGGACGAGGGCGACCCCCACCGCGTGGGCGCGCTCGAGCAGGATCGGTGGGGTGGCGGCGGCGCCGACGAGGACCGCGTCGTAGCCCGCGAGGGCGGCGGTGGCGGCCGGGTCGTCGAGCAGCCGGGACACCTGGGTCGGGACGAGGGCGGTGTAGCGGCGCCCTCCGGCCGGGGCGTGCGCCGCGTGGCGGACGGCCGCGGCGGTGAAGGCCTCCGGTGTGAACCCCGCGGCCGTGTCGGCGACGGTCGGTGTCGTCCCGCCGCGGAGGGACCGGACGAGGACCTGCATCCCGGCGATGTGGTGGGCGGGCATCGCGAGCAGCCACGACCCCGGCCCGCCGAGGACCTCGTGGGTCGCGTCGGCGCTGCTCCCCAGGGCGGCGGCGGCGAGCAGCGCGTGCTTCGGCCGGCCCGTCGACCCCGACGTCGCCACGACCAGCGCGAGCCCCTCGGGCAGGGGGGACACGGGGGCGGGGAGGTCGGGCGGCCCGGCGGCGAGGGCATACGGGGCGATGGGGCCCCGCCCGGCGAGGGCGCGCTCGACGGCGGGGAGGATCTCCACGACGGCGGTTCCGGCGGGGACGGGGAGGGGGTGGAGCGGGCGGAGCACAGGGGCAGGGTATGCCGGGGCTTTACGGACCGGGTCGCGCGGGGCGACCATGAGTGAGGAGGGTGCCATGGACGACGAGTTCCGGGACTACTTGCAGACGGTGCGTGCCCACCGTGCCGAGCTGGCGGACTCCGTCGCGGCCGTCGACGCCGCCCTCGCGCGGCCGATGGCGCTCGAGGCGTGGGACCAGCGGGTCCACACCGCGATGGTCGAGCTCGCCCACGACTGGCGCGACCACCGGGTGCTCACCGAGGGCGACCGGGGCCTCTACGCCGACGTCCGTCGCTCGGCGCCCCACCTCGCCGGGCAGGCCGACCGGCTGCTCGGCGAGCACGTCGAGGTGAGCGGGCAGCTCCGCTCGGTCATCGAGCGCCTCGAGGGCGATGCGCCGGTGTCGGACGTCGCCGGGTTCCGTGAGGAGGTCACCGCCCTCATGGGCCGGCTGGTCCGCCATCGCCAGCGCGGGTCGGACCTGGTGTACGCGGCCTACAGCTGGGACCTCGGCGGCTCGGACTGACCCTCCTCGCCGTGACCCCGCCGCCGGTTCCGCCGGCCGCCCGCTGGTTCTGGTGACCGCCGGTTCCGGTGACCGCCCGCCGGACCGGACCGCCGGAAATCCGTGACCACCCGTCGCCGACACGGGCCTCGTCGACAGCCGGTTTCCCTGACCGTCGTCGTCGCCGACTCGTCCACAGCCGGACCGGCAATGGCGGGTCCGCGGCTCCGGTCCGCCCTCGGCGCACGCTCGGGACCGGCCCTGCGGACCACGGCATACAGGCCATTGCCGGTCCGGCTGTCGCGGCGAGGGGTGCCTCGGCCGCTCCGCCCCGGCCGCTGGCCGGGCCGGCCGGGCTGTCAGTGGGCGGAGCCGTAGACCCGCTCGACGTGGAGGAGCAGGGGGACCCGGCGGTCGGCGACCATCGCCGACCGGTAGTCGTCCCAGTCGGGGTGCTCGCCGACGATGGCGCGGTAGATCTCGATCAGCTCCTCGACGCTCGCGTCGTCCGGCGCCGCGGCGGGAGGGAGCAGCTCCGCGCGACACTCGGCCACGGCATACGACCAGCCGTCCGGGCTCGTCACCATGAGGCTCGCCCGCGGGTCGCGCCGCAGGTTGCGGGTCTTGGCGCGGTCGTCGGTGACCGAGACCCGCAGCAGGTCGCGGCCGCGGTCGTAGGCGTAGGAGACGTTGGACAGCTGGGGCCGGCCGTCGCGCTTGAGGGTCGCGAGGACGGCGACGTGCCCCTTGGCGCCGAACAGGTCGCGCAGATCGCTCATGACCTCAGTGTGCCGCGCGGAGCCACCTGGTGTCAGGGCAGGTCGTAGGCGAGCTCGACCCGGTGCTCGCCGTCGGCGACGGTCAGGGCGACCGTGCCCGCGATGCCCGCGAGCTCCCCCGTCCCGGAGCCGGGGACGACGAGGTAGTCCAGCCGCTGGCCCTCGGAGGTCATCGAGCCGAGCTGCTGGAGCAGGAAGGTCCCGCGCCGCCCCTCGACGGCACCCTCGACGACCTCGAGCGCGACGTAGCCCGCGGCCCCTGCCGCCGGGTCTCCCCCGCTGAGCATGACGCCGCGCCCGACCCCCTCGACCCCGCCCCGCCACGTCTTGGTGAAGGCGAACCGCCCCGCCGCGCCGTCCAGATCGCCGGCGGGGTCAGGTGTCAGCTGGATCTCGAAGGTCGCGTGCGTCGTCGGCATACGACCCATCCTGCCCGAGCCCTCGCGCCGTGCCGAGCCGCCATCGTGCCCGGCCCTCGCCGTGCCGAGCTGCCACCGTGCCGTGCCCTCGCCGTGCCCCGCCCACCCGGCAGACCGACCGGCAATGGACGCCGAAGGCGAGGCGCCCGGCCATGATCCGTGCTCGACGGCATACCCGGAGCCTGGGACACGTCACCGATTGCCGGTCCGACTGTCGACGCGGGGCTCCAGGATCAGTAGTACCAGGGGAAGCGCGGCACGCTCAGCGGCCAACGTTGATCACTGACGGCATTGTGCGGTTGACCTGCGGAAACGTGTTTGGTGCCGTTGGTCGCGGATGGTCTCCGACGATCCTGCTGCCACGTTATTGCCATGCACGAGGCCACGTTGTCAGCCTTCCTCCGAGTCGTCATCGGCGCTGAGCGCGGCCTCCCAGTTCTGGCCGCCGTGGAACACGCCGACGATGTTGACCACGGTCTCGCCGGACGACTCGTCGACTTCGTAGGCGACGAGAGTCCGCTTCTTGTAGGTGGTCGTCCGCATACCCGGCCGGACGTCGTCGCGCGGGCGACCGGAGAGCGGGAACACAAGGATCCCGTCGATGTGCTCGAGGATCGCCGACACGAAGCGCCGAGCAACCTCAGCGGTCGCGTTCTTGGCGATCCAATCGTCGATCTCGTTGAGTTGCCGTTCGGCTTCCGGAGTGAGGTTGACCCGGCCCGTCATGAACGGGCGGCCCACTTGGCCTCGAAGCGAGCCCGAACATCCTCAGCTGGGATCGCTCGGGACGGGTCAGCCTTGAGGGCGTCGTATGCCGCAGCCGCTTCGGTGCGCAGCCATGCCTCCGCTGCTTGGTCGAAGGCCTCGTCAGGGTCCACCGATTCCAGCAACCGAAGTGCCAGGCGCCGGCGCGCGTCAGTGGGCAGAGACATCCCCGCCTCGAAGGCCTCCGACTCGCTCACGGACATGTCCTGAATCTACGCCCCAGCCCGGCGACAAGCCCTGCGGTTCAGAGCCAGGGCGCTCCGCGAGACCACCCGTGACGGCGCGCGGTAGCTCAGGCGAGCGCCTTGTGCAGCTTCTTGATCTCGCGTGCGGCTTGTAGTCGAGGCGAAGCAGGGCATCGTCCCGCGCGGGAACGCCGAGCCCGATGATCTCCCATGCGCGACCGTGGAGAACGTGGCCAGGTGCGATCTCTCGCCGCAGCTCCTTTCGATGTCGAGCCACGAGGCCTCGGCGCGTGACTCGGTCGCGCCGCTTGCGGAGGTCGATCCAGGGCTCCGGAAAGTCGATCGACTCGATCCACGCGGTCAAGGTGCCTCTTCTCCAGCAGCGACCAGCGCGCCGGGAACGAGATCAGCGCCCCACCAGTCTGGCTTGATCTTCTTCCAAGCGATCGGCTCATCGACACCCCAATAGTCACGGAGCATCTGAGCGAACTCCTCCGCAGCCAGATCGAAAGCTTCCGCGACGGCGGTACTAGGCAGCGCGCCGCAGGCCAGCTCGTCAGCGGTTCCCACAGTCGTACGCCATTCCCGCTCACCGCGGTACAGGAGGACGTAGTTCACTCGAGCACCCACGATCAACCGAACCTCACGTCGCGCCCACCAAGGCGCAGTTGACGGCCGGTCCCCGAATAGCCGAGGACGCGAAGCTGCAGACGCGCACCGATCGACGGGAGCACGATCTTGGCGTCCGCGCCGGGCATCAGGGCCGGAGTGTTCACATGTCCCCAGGCGTCTTCCTCAGCGAGATAGACGCCGAAGACGTGGGCGCAGACGACCGCCCCCACCGACTCGAGGTCTTCGGCCAGCGCCTCGCCGACGGCGGGCGGGTCGGAATGAAAGCAAGAGGTGCCGTCCACGCTCACCATGATCGCTGGCGCCCTGGCCATGCGCACGCGCCCGCCACGGTCAGGACGTGAAGCTGGGGTCGTCGTATCCCATCTGTCTGATCTTCTCGGCTGCGAAGACCACCATGATCTCGTCGCCGGGAATGAACACGTCCTCCATGGAAGGCGCCTGGGGTATGGCAGCCACGAACCAGACAGGACCGGCATCGAAGTCCAGGCGAATGGCAGTCGGCACTTCGACCGAACGCGCGGGCTCGACGATCTCGCCGGTGGACAGGGTGGCCGGACCGAGTTCGAGCCGGTCCCACCACGTTGTCGCCTTCCGTACGGGACTGTCCAAGAGGGACGCCCATTGAGAATCGCCAATTGGCCCGATCCTCTCCGGTCCCGCCTCACCAAGCACGAGGTGGCGCTCGATCGGGTTGTCGAAGACCTCGACGCCGTACGGGTGGAACGTGTTGGTCCACGTCGCCGTGACCGGTCCAACATCAGTCGAGAGCAGAACGCCCATGACCGGCGTGGTGCCAGTCGCCGTAGTCCCAGCGAGCAGGCTCTGAGCTGAAGTTGTGGATGTCCCAGTAGTCGACCGCCAGGATCCGCCGACCGACAAGACTCTGGACCTTCGACATGAAGGTCGCCCGCGCGTCCGACCCGCTGGAAGTCACCGGCTCATGTTTCCTGAACTCGGCCAGAACCGCGGTCCCGAATCGCCCGGCCGCGGCAACTCAATCTCGATTCTTGCCACGCACAAGGCCCTGACAGGCCTCTGACGCGAAGATTCACCCAGCCGTGGTCTTCGCGTCAGAGTGTTTCAGGACGCGTCGAGGGTGACTCGGTAGCCC
>JBDIAL010000202.1:0-7016 GCA_039812405.1 Nostocoides sp. | reverse complement strand
GGTGACCGGCGCCCTCGTGACGCTGGCCGCCGCCGGGGCGGCCGTCGTCGGCCACGACGACGGCGACGTCCGGTTGAGCCGGCTCCTGCCCGCCGTCCGCCTCGGCGTTCCTGGCCGCGATGTCGGCAGCCTGTCGATCCCCTTCTGGCAGTCCTCGTCGGGACCCGTCCTGCTCGTCGCCCTCGTCGTCGCCCTCGTCGTCGCGTGCGTCCAGGTGTACACGACGTGGTACCTGCGCGACGACGACCGCTACGGCGTCTTCGCGGCGACCGTGTCGCTCTTCAGCGCGGCGATGCTCCTCGTCGTGACGTCCGGTGACCTCGTCCTCACCCTCGTCGGGTGGGAGGTCATGGGGTGGTGCTCCTACCTCCTCATCGGCCACTGGAGCCGACGCGAGAGCGCCCGCCGGGCCGCCCAGAAGTCCTTCCTCGTGACCCGCACGGCCGACGTCGGGTTCGTCCTCGGCATCGTCGTCCTCGCCGCCGGCGCCGGAAGCACGTCGTATGCCGCGGTCATCGGCACCTGGGCCCTGCCCGACACCTGTGTCGACGTCGCGGCGGGTGCCGCCGGGTGCACGACCGGGCGGAGCGGCCTGCTCACCCTCGGGCTCGTCCTCCTGCTCGTCGGGGTCCTCGGCAAGTCGGCCATGGTGCCGTTCCACGACTGGCTGCCCGACGCCATGGAGGGCCCCACCCCCGCGTCCGCCCTGATCCACGCGGCGACGATGGTCGCGGCCGGCACCTTCGTCCTCGCCCAGCTCTTCGACGTCCTCGCCTCCGACGGCCCGGCCCGCACGGTCCTCGGAGTCGTGACCGCCGTGACGATGGTGTGGTCGGCGGTCCTCGCCTTCGGCCAGAGCGATCTCAAGCGCCTCCTCGCGTACTCGACGGTCAGCCAGGTCGCCATCATGCTCTCCGCCCTCGCCGTGGCGCCGTTCGCCGAGGGGCCCACCGCGGCCACCCTGCACCTCTACGCCCACGCCTTCTTCAAGGCGCTCCTCTTCCTCCTCATCGGCTGGATGGGCATCCTCGCGGGAGGCACGTCGGCAGCCGCCCTGCGCGGCGTCGCCCGGCGCTCGGCCTTCCTGCGGGTGTCCTTCGCCATCGGCCTCCTCTCCCTCGCGGGCGTCCCGTTCCTCGTCGGAGGCGTCTCCAAGGAGCACGTCATCGGCGCGGCCTACGCCGCCGCCCACGCCGGTGACGGGACGGGGGCCGTCGTCCTGTCCGCCCTCCTGCTCACGGTCGTCCTCACGGCGGCGTATGCCACCCGTGCGTTCGTCGTCGTCTCGGCCGCCCCCGTGGGCCCGGCCCACGCCGACCCCGGGCACCCTGGGCACGACCGGCCGCCCGCTGCCGTGGTCGGGGTGCTCGTCGTCCTGGTGGCCGGCACCGTGCTCGGCGGCCTCGTCCTGTTCACCGACCTCCTGCCGAGCGGGCCGAGCACCGCGTGGGGCCTGGTCGGGGTCACGACGATGCTCATCGTCATCGGCGGGCTGCTCGCCGCGATCGGGTCGGTCCGAGGGGTCGTCCGGCCCGACCGGTCGCCCGGCCGGGCCCGCGTCGACCCGGCGACCCGCCTCGTCGGCAGCCGGATGCCGCTGTTCGACAAGGGCTTCGGCGTCGACACCGCGTATCGGGTCCTCGTCGCGAGACCCGTCCTCGCCGTGGCCCGGGGCGTCGCCCACCTCGACGAGACGGTCGTCGACGCGACGGCCCGGCTCTGTGCGCGCGCCGTCGCGTGGAGCGGCCGGGCCGGCGACCGGGCCCACCGCGCGGAGCGGCCCTCGACGGGCCTGGTGTGGGTGGCCCTCGGCGCCGTCGTCGTGGGGGCCGTGGGGGTGCTCGGATGGCGATGATCGCGCTCCTCGCGCTCCCCCTCGCCGTCGGGCTCTGGCTCGTCACCGGAGGGCGCAACCTGCCCCGGCGGGCGGCCGCGACGACCGCCCTGGCGACCTCGCTCGTGACCCTCGCCGTCGCCGCATACGTCGTCGTCGACCGCCCCGTCGTCGACCGCACGTGGGTGCCCGCGCTCGGGCTGCGGTGGGTGCTGGTCGTCGACGGCATCAGCGCCCCGCTCGTCGTCCTCACCGCGGCCATCGGACTGCTCGTCGCCGTCCTCGGGCTGCGGCACGTGCCCGAGGGCGGGAGCGCGGCGACCTTCCACGGGTGCCTGCTGCTCGTCGAGGGCGGCGCGCTCGGGACCTTCGTCGCCGGTGACGCGGTCCTCTTCTTCGTCGCCTTCGAGGTCGTCCTCGTCCCCATGTGGATCCTCGTCGGCCGCTTCGGCGACCCGCACGACCCCCGGGCGCGCGCCGATGCGGCGGCGCGGTTCATCCTGTTCACCGCGCTCGGCTCGATGCTCATGCTGACGGGCATCCTGCTGCTCGTCCACGAGGCCGGGACGAGCCAGCTGCCCGCCCTGCCCGAGGCCGCCGCCGACCTCCCGCACGGCACCCAGGTCCTCGTCGCCGTGCTGCTCACCGTCGGCCTCGCCGTCAAGGTCCCGCTCGTCCCCCTCCACACCTGGCTGCCCCCCGCTCATACGACGGCACCGACGGCGGGGTCGGTGCTCCTCGCGGCCGTCCTGCTCAAGATGGGCACCTACGGACTCGTCCGGCTGCCGTTCGCCGCGCTGCCGGAGGGCTGGAGCACCATCGCGCCCGTCGTCGGCGTCGTCGGGGCCGTCGGCGTCGTGTGGGGCGCCCTCGTCTGCCTCGTCGAGCGCGACCTCAAGCGCCTCATCGCCTACTCCTCGATCGCCCACATGGGCTTCGTCGCCCTCGGCCTGGCGAGCGGCACTCAGACCGGCCTGCAGGCGGCCCTCTTCCTCAACATCGCCCACGGCGTCATCTCGGCGCTGCTGTTCGTCGTCGTCGGCGGGCTCAAGGAGCGCTGGGGGAGCGTCGACCTCACCCGGCCCCGTCCGGCCCTGCGGGAGACCTCACCCCACCTCGGCCTCGCCCTCGTCCTCGGCCTCGCCGCGGGGCTCGGCCTGCCCGGGCTCGCCGGGTTCTGGGGCGAGTTCCTCGCCGTGTATGCCGGGTGGTCCTCCGCCGCGACGGGCGCGGGCGCGACGGTGCTCCGGTGGTGCGCCGTGGCGGCCGCCGTCGGGACGGCGCTCGCCGCCGCCTACGCCCTGCGGGTCGCCCGGATCGTCTGGGTGGGCGACGCCGTGCCCCCGGGCACCCAGCGGTTCGACGCCGACGGGTCCGAGCGGGTCGTCACGGTCGCGCTCATGGCCGCCACGCTCGTCCTCGGCGTCCTCCCGGCGACGCTGCTGTCGGTCACTTCGGACGCCGTGAGCCGGGTGGTGGGACGGTGAGCGACGTCGTCTCGGTCGACGGGGCCGTCCTCCTGCCCGTCCTCGCCCCGGCTCTCGGCGCCGTCGCCGTCCTGCTCCTCGACGCCCTCGTCCCGGCCCTGGCCCGGGTCATGCCGCTGCTCGCCCTCGTCGCCCTCGGCGCCGGGCTCGTGCCGGCGGTCGGTCAGGGGCTGGCCACCGATGCCGCCCGCACCCGCACCCTGTGCCTGCCCGCGCCGGGCGGCCGCTGCTTCTACGACCCGTCGACGACCGGCTCCCTCCTCCAGGCGGCGGCCCTCCTCGCCGGCGCCGTCGTCGTCCTCCTGCTGTGGCGGTCCGCCGACGGTCCGGCCCCGCTGCAGGGGGGCCGGACCCTCACGACCGCCCTCGTCCTCACGACGGTCGCCGGGGCCTCGACCGTGGCGGCCGCCGTCGACGCCGGGACCTGGCTGGTCGGCCTCGAGCTCGCCACCCTGCCGGTCGTCGCGCTCGTCGCCCTCCGCGGCACGGCCCGGGCGAGCCAGGGCGCCCTGTCGCTCCTCACGACCGCGCTGCTGTCGGTGGGCCTCCTCGTCGTCGGCATCGCCCTGTGGGTCGTCGCGACGCACGACGTGACGTTCTCCGTCGCCGGTGCGCGGTCGGCCTGGGAGGGGCCGACGACCCGGCCGGCCCTCCTGCTCGCCGTCCTCTTCCTCGTCGCCGGGCTCGGGTTCAAGGTCTCCGCCGTCCCGTTCCACACGTGGACCCCCGTCGCCTATGCGGGTGCCGGCCCGGCCGTGGCGGCCCTCCTCGCGACGGTGTCCAAGATCGCCGCGGTGGCCGGCCTCGTCGTCGTCCTCCGGCCGCTCGTCGCGACCTGGTCGGTCGGTCCCGCACCCCATCAGGTCACCCTCGTCCTCGGCCTGCTCGCCGGGGTGACGATGACGGTCGGCAACCTCGTCGCGCTGCGCCAGGACGATGCGGTGCGGCTCCTCGCCTGGTCGACGATCGGCCAGGCCGGCTGGGCCCTGCTGCCCCTCACCGCCCTCCGCGAGAGCGGGCTCGAGGCGGCGGTCGGCTACGTCGTCGCCTACGCCGCGGCCACCCTCCTCGCCTTCGCGGTCGTGACGGCCGTCGGGCGGACCCGGCTCGTGGCCTACCGGGGGCTGGCCCGCCGGGGCCCGCTCCTCGGCGGGTCGCTGCTGCTCGCCCTCGTCTCCCTCGCGGGGCTGCCTCCCGGGATCCTCGGACTCGTCGCCAAGGTGTATGCCCTGCGGCCCGTCCTCGGTGCCGGGCTGTGGCCGCTCGCCCTCGTCGCCGTGGCCAACGCCGTCGTCGGCGTGGCGGTGTACCTGCGGTGGGGCGTGCTCCTGCTCGGGCCCGGCGCGGACCAGGAGCCGCTGCCGCGGGTCGGTGGACCGCTGCGGGTCGCGCTCGCCCTCTCCGCGACGGTGCTCGTCGTGGCCAGCGCCGTCCCCCAGCTGCTCCTCGGCCTGCTCGGCACCCCCGGCGGCGGCTGAGGCCCAGCGTGCGCACCGGGAACGCCCAGCCACCTCGCCGACGTTGACGAGGACATGCGCAGCCACCACAACGGCCTGAAGACGGTCATGCTCTTCGCCGGGATCTGGGCCCTCCTGCTCGCCCTCGGCGGCCTCGTCGCGAGCATGACCGGCAGCAGCGCATACATCTGGATCTTCGCCCTCATCGGCGTCGGCACGACGGCCTACGGGTACTGGAACAGCGACAAGATCGCGATCCGGGCGATGCACGCCTACCCCGTCAGCGAGGCCCAGGCCCCGCAGATGTACCGCGTCGTCCGGGAGCTGTCGACCCGGGCCAACCAGCCGATGCCCCGGCTCTACGTCTCCCCGACCCAGGCGCCCAACGCCTTCGCGACGGGGCGCAACCCGAGCAACGCCGCGGTGTGCTGCACCGAGGGCATCCTCGCGCTGCTCGACGAGCGCGAGCTGCGCGGCGTCCTCGGCCACGAGCTCATGCACGTCTACAACCGCGACATCCTCACCGGCTCGGTCGCCGCCGCCATCGCGGGCGTCATCTCCTCGGTCGGCCAGCTGCTCATGTTCGCCAGCATCTTCGGGGGCGGCGGCAGCGACGACGAGCGGCCGAACCCCCTCGCCCTGCTCGTCATGAGCCTCCTCGCACCCTTCGCCGCCGTCATCATCCAGATGGCGATCAGCCGGACCCGCGAGTACGACGCCGACGAGGACGGCTCGAAGCTCACCGGCGACCCGCTGGCGCTCGCCTCGGCGCTGCGCAAGATCGAGGCCGGGGTGGCCCGGGCTCCGCTCGCGCCGACGCCGCAGCTGCAGAACGCGAGCCACATGATGATCGCCAACCCGTTCCGCGCCCAGGACGTCTCGCGGTTCATGTCGACCCACCCGCCGACCGCCGACCGGGTGGCCCGTCTCGAGGCGATGGCGAGCGGCGGCCAGCTCAACCGCTGACCCCGGCCTCCTCCCTGCGCTCGGGCAGGCGGCCTGGAACAATCCCGGTATGCCGTCGCTCACCCGCGACGAGGCGGCGCGCCGCGCGGACGCCCTCGTCGTCACCTCCATGACCGTCGACCTCGACCTCGACCAGGGCCGCAGCACCTTCGGGTCGGCGACGACGATCGCCTTCTCCCGGCGCCCGGGCAGCGGCTCGCCGGTCACGGAGACCTTCGTCGACGTCACGCCGCGGGAGCTGCACCGGGCGCGGCTCAACGGACGCGACCTCGACGTCGCGCTGCTCGACGACGGACGGCTCCCGCTCACCGGGCTGGCGGACGACAACGTCCTCGTCGTCGAGGCGACGATGGGCTACTCCCACGACGGGCAGGGCCTGCACCGCGCCACCGACCCCGGCGACGGCGAGGACTACGTCTACGGCCACCTCTTCCTCGACGCCGCCCCGGCCGTCTTCGCCTGCTTCGACCAGCCCGACCTCAAGGCGCCCTACACGGTCACGGTCACCGCGCCGGCCGCCTGGACCGTCCTCGGGAACGGCGCCGCGCAGCAGGTGGCCCCTGGCCGCTGGACGCTCGCGACGACGCTCCCGCTCGCGACGTACTTCGTCACCGTGTGCGCCGGCCCCTGGGCCAGCGTGCGGGCCGAGCACGACGGCATACCGCTCGGGCTGCATGCCCGCCGGTCGCTCCGGGCGCCGCTCGAGGCGCAGGCCGAGCAGATGCTCGAGGTGACCCGGCAGAGCTTCGACTACTACCACGAGCTCTTCGGGATCCGTTACCCGTTCGGCGAGTACCACCAGGTGTGGGCTCCGGAGTTCAACGCCGGTGCGATGGAGAACCCGGGCTGTGTCGTGCTGCGCGACCAGTACGTCTACCGCGGCGCCGTGAGCCGTGACCAGGTCCTCCTGCGCAGCAACACCATCGCCCACGAGATGGCGCACATGTGGTTCGGCGACCTCGTGACGATGCGGTGGTGGGACGACCTGTGGCTCAACGAGTCGTTCGCCGAGTACATGAGCCACCGGACCCTCGACGCCGCGACGGAGTTCACCGAGGCATGGGTCGACGCGACGGTCACCCGCAAGGCGTGGGGGTATGCCGCGGAGCGCGCCCCGAGCACCCACCCCGTCGCCGGCTCGCCCGCCCCCGACGCCCAGACGGCACTGCTCAACTTCGACGGCATCTCGTATGCCAAGGGCTCGGCGGTCCTGCGCCAGCTCATCGCGCACATCGGCGACGCCGCCTTCGTCACCGGCGTCACGGCATACCT
>JBDIAL010000201.1:0-7130 GCA_039812405.1 Nostocoides sp. | reverse complement strand
CGGGGCTCGTCCTCGCCGGGTGGGCGGTCACCCTGCCCGAGGCGTATGCCGAGCCGCTGCGCACCGCGGACCCCGGCGTCGTCCCCCGCATCGAGCGCGGACGCTGCCTGCTCGACCTGCGCTGCATCCCGCCCGCCGCCGACGGCACCGTCCGCGACGCCGTGCTGCGCGTCCACGCCACCCGCTGCGCGCGCCCCTGAGAGTGGGTCGGGGGCCGGGCCCGCACCCCGGGACGGACCCGGTGAGCGGGCGACCCCGCATTCGGCGCAGCGGCGACCGGCCTGCATACTGACTGCCGTGAGCACGATCGAGCAGCGACGCATCCTGACCACCGAGATCCCCGGCCCCCGGTCGCGGGAGCTGCACCAGCGCAAGGCGGCGACCGTCTCGGCCGGTGTAGGGGTGGGGCTCCCGGTCTACGTCGAGCGGGCGGGGGGCGGGATCCTCGTCGACGCCGACGGCAACCAGCTCATCGACTTCGGCTCCGGCATCGCCGTGACGACCGTCGGCAACGCGGCACCCCGCGTCGTCGAGCGGGTCCAGCAGCAGGTCGACGACTTCACCCACACCTGCTTCATGGTGACGCCGTATGCCGAGTACCTCGACGTCTGCGAGGAGCTCAACACCCTCACGCCGGGCGACCACGAGAAGCGCTCGGCCCTGTTCAACTCGGGCGCCGAGGCCGTCGAGAACGCCATCAAGATCGCCCGCCACCACACGGGGCGGCAGGCCGTCGTCGCGTTCGACCACGCCTACCACGGGCGGACCAACCTCACGATGGCGCTGACGGCCAAGAACATGCCGTACAAGCACAAGTTCGGCCCGTTCGCCGGCGAGATCTACCGGGCGCCCGCGAGCTACCCGTTCCGCTGGCCGGGCGGCCCGGCCGACTGCGCCAAGGAGTCGCTCGACGTCGTGACGACGATGATCCACGCCCAGGTCGGCGAGGACAACGTCGCCGCCGTCATCCTCGAGCCGATCCAGGGCGAGGGCGGGTTCATCGTGCCGGCCCCCGGGTTCGTCGCCTCGCTCGCCGAGTGGTGCGCCGAGCACGACATCCTCTTCATCGCCGACGAGGTGCAGACCGGCTTCTGCCGGACCGGCGACTGGTTCGCCTGCGAGTTCGAGGAGGTCGTCCCCGACCTCATCACGACGGCCAAGGGCATCGCCGGCGGCCTGCCCCTCGCCGCGGTGACCGGTCGCGCGGACGTCATGGACTCGATCCACACCAGCGGCCTCGGCGGCACCTACGGCGGCAACCCCGTCGCCTGCGCGGCGGCGCTCGGCGCCATCGAGACGATGCGCGAGGAGGACCTCGCCGGGCGCGCCCGCCAGGTCGAGGCGATCTTCCTGCCCCGCCTCCGCGCGCTCGCCGAGCGCTTCCCGCAGATCGGCGACATCCGCGGCCGGGGCGCCATGCTCGCCGTCGAGCTCGTCAACGGCGGCGGCGACCTCACCCCGGCCGCCCAGCTCGCCGCGGCGGTCAACGCGAACTGCCACGCGCAGGGCCTGGTCACCCTCACCTGCGGCACCTACGGCAACGTCTTCCGGTTCCTCCCCCCGCTCGTCGCGAGCGACGAGCTGCTCGCCGAGGGCCTCGACATCTTCGAGGCGGCGTTCGAGAAGGCCGCCTCCTGACCGCATACCGCACCTCGCCCCGAGCCGAACCGCGGCCCTGACCCATGGTCCAGTGGGTCGTCGATCACGTCCTGCGGGCGGACGCCTGGATCGTGTATGCCGTCGTCGGGCTCGTCGTGTTCGCCGAGGACGCGCTCTTCGTCGGGTTCGTCGTGCCGGGGGAGACCGCGGCCATCATCGGCGGGGTGACCGCGAGCGTCGGGCACACGACGCTGTGGGCGGTCATCGCGGTCGTCGTCCTCGCCGCCGTCATCGGCGACTCGGTGGGCTACGAGGTGGGCAAGCACCTCGGGGCCCGGGTCCTGGCGCACCACCGGCTCGACGGGCGCCGGGAGGAGCTCGACCGGGCCCAGGACTTCCTGCGGCGCCGGGGCGGGTCGGCGGTGTTCCTCGGGCGGTGGACCGCCTTCTTCCGCGCCGTCATGCCTGCCCTCGCCGGGGCGAGCCGGATGCCCTACCCGACCTTCCTGCTGTGGAACGCCGCGGGAGGGCTCGCCTGGGGGACGGCCATCACCGTCGCGGGATACTTCGCCGGGGAGTCCTACGAGCGGCTGGAGACCTGGCTCGGCACCGGGACGGCCGTGGCCGCCGCCGTCCTCGTCCTGGCCGGGCTCGTCGTCTGGCAGGTGCGTCGCCGGCGGCGGGCCGCGGCCGAGCGGGCGGACGAGGACCAGGACCGGGCGGACGAGGACCAGGCGGACGAAGAGCAGGACCGGGAGGACGAGGCGGACGGCCCGGTCTGAGAGCCCCACCGAGCCCCCACCCGGGCGGCGTGAGCGGCTCGGGCGACGCTGCCGACCCCGACCCGACGTGAGGCGCCTACTTCGACGCGGTCGTGCAGGTCGTCCCCGTCTCCGCCTTCGCGGTGGTCAGCGCGGTGAAGCCGTCGCCGAGGACGAGGTCGACCGTCGCGTTCTTGCGCTTGTCCTTGACCATCTTCGGCTTGGTCACCGTCGCGGCGACGACGGGCGCGAGCTTGGCGCCGGCCGGGCCGTAGCGCACCTGGGCCGAGCCCTTGACCGTCTTGTCGAGGGGGTCGTTGGCGACCTTGCCGATGGTGAAGCCGCGCTTCTTGAGCGTCGTGGCGGTGTCGGCCGCCAGGCCCTCGCGGGAGGTCGCGTTGTAGACGTTGACCGTCACCTTGACCGGCTTCCCGCCGGTGCACGTCGTCGTCGGCGTGGGGGTGTCGGAGGACCCCCGGAAGTAGCTGTAGGAGTACCAGAACGCACCGAAGAGGATGAGCACGACGACGGTGAGGGTGATCGCGCTGCGCCGCCGCCGGGAGCGACGCCGGTGGTCGATGACGTCGGCCGTGGAGAGGGGATCGCTCATGGCCGTTCCTTCCCGGTGCGGGGCCGCTCACCGCGGCCGGTCGGTTCCGTCGGACGGATCGGTCGCGACGGGCCGGTCACGACGGCTCAGTCAAGCACGAGCACGCGCGCGTGCAGGGTAGGCCGCTGGTGGAGCGCGGCGCGCAGTGCCCGGTGCAGGCCGTCCTCGAGGTAGAGCGTCCCCTCGTAGTCGACGACGTGGGCGAACAGGTCCCCGAAGAACGTCGAGTCGTCGGCGAGGAGCGCCCCGAGGTCGAGGGTGCGCTTGGTCGTGACGAGTTCGTCGAGCCGGACGAGCCGGGGCGGCACGTCCGCCCAGTCCTTCGTCGAGGTCAGGCCATGGTCGGGATAGGGACGGGTGTCACCGACGGCCTTGAAGATCACGTCCGCCACGATAGGGCGGTCACGTCGGCGTGGGCCGTTCCGGCCCGGTCGCGGGGCGGATGGTTACCGAAGGGTGATGCACGGCCCGCATGACGGACGCGCCCGGCGGGCTCCGGGGTCGTCGAGTCACCCCGGCCGACACGCCCCGACAGTAGAGTCGGCGGCGTGACGGACGAGAGCGCAGCGCAGCCCACCTCGACGGGCAACGCCCAGGTCGACGAGATCGCCAAGGGGTATGCCTTCGGCGGCCCCGCCCTGGAGTTCGGCGCCACCGTCGTCGACAACCTGGCCTACCCGGCCGCACCGGTGCGGATCCCGCTCGGCGTCCTCAACCGGCACGGCCTCGTCGCGGGCGCGACGGGCACCGGCAAGACGAAGACCCTGCAGGTCATGGCCGAGCAGCTGTCGGCCCAGGGGGTCCCCGTCTTCGTCGCCGACATGAAGGGCGACCTGTCCGGCCTCGCGACCGCCGGCGAGCCCAGCGACCGGATCCTCGCGCGGGCGAAGGAGATCGGCGAGGACTGGACCGGCACGGCATACCCTACGGAGTTCTACGCGCTCGGGGGACAGGGCACCGGCATCCCCATCCGGGCGACCATCACCTCCTTCGGCCCCACCCTGCTGTCCAAGGTCCTCGGGCTCAACGACACCCAGGAGAGCAGCCTCGGCCTCGTCTTCCACTACGCGGACGCGCGGGGACTGTCGCTGCTCGACCTGAAGGACCTGCGCGCCGTCGTGCAGTACCTCACCTCCGACGAGGGCAAGGCCGACCTCAAGGACCTCGGGGGGCTGTCGTCGGCGACGGCGGGCGTCATCCTGCGCCAGCTCATCGCGTTCTCCGACGCGGGGGCGGACGACTTCTTCGGGGAGCCGGAGTTCGACACGGCCGACCTGCTGCGCACCGCGCCCGACGGCCGGGGCATCGTCAGCTGCCTCGAGCTGCCCGGCGTCGCGGACAAGCCGGCGCTCTTCTCGACCTTCCTCATGTGGCTGCTCGCCGACCTGTTCCACGACCTGCCCGAGATCGGCGATCCCGACAAGCCCAAGCTCGTCTTCTTCTTCGACGAGGCGCACCTGCTCTTCAAGGACGCCTCGAAGGCGTTCCTCGCCTCCATCGAGCAGACGGTGCGGCTCATCCGGTCCAAGGGCGTCGGCGTCTTCTTCGTCACCCAGTCGCCCAAGGACGTGCCGCCCAGCGTGCTCGCCCAGCTGAGCAACCGGGTCCAGCACGCCCTGCGCGCCTTCACGCCCGACGACGCGAAGGCGCTGCGGGCGGCCGTCTCGACGTATCCCCGCAGCGGCTACGACCTCGAGCAGCTGCTCCAGTCGCTCGGCACCGGCGAGGCCGTCGTGACGGTGCTGTCCGAGAGCGGCGCGCCGACCCCCGTCGCGTGGACCCGGGTGCGGGCGCCGGAGTCGCTCATGGCGCCGTCGGCCCCGGGGGTCCTCCAGGCCTCGATCGCCGCCTCGGCCGTCGCCGCGAAGTACCTCACCGCGGTCGACCGCGAGTCCGCCTACGAGATCCTCAACGCCCGGCTCGCCAAGGCCGACTCGGCGGCACCGGCGCCGCCACCGGTGGCCGGCTCCGCGCCCGCGCCTGCGCCGAAGCCGGCCCCCTCGAAGCCGGCTCGCCAGGCCAAGCCCCAGCCGAGCGTCGTCGAGCAGGTCGTCCAGTCCACGGCCTTCAAGTCGATGCTCCGCTCGGCGGGCACCGTCGTCGGCCGGGAGATCACCCGCTCCATCTTCGGCACGGCCAAGCGCGGCCGCTGACCTCGCGAGCGGTGTGCCGGGTGCGGCCGTGACCCGGCACCGGAGTGTCCGGGGTGGTCAGAGGTATGCGGTGAGGGCGCGGGCGTAGGCGACCTCGAGGTCGTCGTCGGTCACCTGCGTGCCGTCGCCGAGGGTGACCCGCCAGCTGGACGCCTCCTCGTCGCCCCTCGGCGCTCCGTCGGCCTTGTCGGCTCCGGCGACCCTGTCGGCTCCGGCGCGCGGGAGCCGGTCGACACGGAGCAGCCGGTCGCCGAGCAGGGTGCGCAGCTGGTCCTCGCGCGGCAGCCACAGCGCCTGGTCGAGGGACACCGAGTCGAGGGCCCACTCCGTGGTCCCGTTGAAGCCGAGCAGCGACTGGCCGCCCCAGTGGTGGACCTCGATCGTCAGGTCGCTGATCCAGAACACGTCCGCCGTGAGCTCCGGCTTGTCGATGACGAACCGGTCGCCCGGCTCGGGCTGCCAGAGGACGCCGCCCGCGAGCAGCGCCCGGGCCAGCTCGACGGTGATCACCCGCTCATCCTGCACCGTCCGCCGCCCGGTGGGAGGGCGCGGGGCTCGAGGCTCGAGCCGGCGGGCTCGGGATGCACGCCGGGTGGCTCAGGGCTCGGGACGCAGGACCGGGGTGAGCGCCTCGAGGACCGAGATGTCCTCGATGGTGCCGGGGACGTTCGGCACCCGGCCGTCGGCGATCTCGCGCATCGTCTTGCGCAGGATCTTCCCCGACCGCGTCTTGGGCAGCCCGGGGACCACGTCGACCTGCTTGAGCGCGGCGACCGGCCCGACCTCGTCCCGGACCCGCTGGACCAGCTCCCGCGCGATCCGCTCGCCCTCGGCGCTGGCATCGATGCCGCCCTTGAGGACGACGAGGCCGCGTGGCACCTGCCCCTTGAAGTCGTCGGCCACGCCGATGACCGCGCACTCCGCGACGTCCGGGTGGCCCGCGAGCGCGGCCTCGATGGACCCCGTCGAGAGCCGGTGCCCGGCGACGTTGAGGACGTCGTCGGTCCGGCCCAGGACGAACAGGTAGCCGTCCTCGTCGACGAGCCCTCCGTCGCCGGTAAGGTAGTAGCCCTCGTGGGCGGAGAGGTAGCCCGCGACATACCGCTCGTCGTCGTTCCACAGCGTCGGGAGGGTCCCGGGCGGCATGGGCAGCCGGATGCAGATCGCGCCCTCCTCGCCCGGCGGGACGAGGTGACCCTCGCCGTCGAGGATGTCGACGGCATACCCCGGGACGGGGACCGAGGGGGAGCCGGCCTTGATGGGCATCGGCTCGAGCCCGCGGAGGTTGGCGGCGATGGGCCACCCCGTCTCGGTCTGCCACCAGTTGTCGACGACGGGCACGCCGAGCAGGTCGGTCGCCCACTCGTAGGTGTCCGGGTCGAGGCGCTCACCGGCGAGGAAGACGGTGCGCAGGTGGGAGAGGTCGAAGGCCGCGAGGAGCCGCCCGTCGGGGTCCTCCCGGCGGATGGCGCGGTATGCCGTCGGCGCGGTGAACATCGCGGCGCACCGGTAGTCGGCGAGGATCCGCCAGAACGCGCTCGCGTCGGGCGTCCCGACGGGCTTGCCCTCGTAGAGGACCGTCGTCGCCCCGGTGAGGAGCGGGGCGTAGACGATGTAGGAGTGGCCGACGACCCAGCCGACGTCGCTCGCGGTGAACCACACGTCGCCCGGCTCGATGCCGTAGATGGCGGCCATCGACCAGCGCAGCGCGACGGCGTGGCCGCCGTTGTCGCGGACGATGCCCTTGGGCCGCCCCGTCGTCCCCGAGGTGTAGAGGATGTAGAGCGGGTCGGTCGCCGCGACCTCGACGCAGTCGGCCGGCTCGGCGTCGGCGACGAGCTCGGCCCAGTCCAGCTCCTCCCAGTCCGTGTCGCGTTCGCCGATCGCCGCCACGGCCTGCGGTCGCTGGAGGACGATGACCGACTCCGGGGTGTGGCTGCTCCGGTCGAGGGCGCCGTCGAGCATCGGCTTGTACTCGACGACGCGCGCGGGCTCGATCCCGCAGCT
>JBDIAL010000200.1:0-7131 GCA_039812405.1 Nostocoides sp. | reverse complement strand
ACCGGGCCCGGCCGTCCCGGACGTCGACGCCGGACTCTCGCAGCGCCTCGACCGTCGCGACGAACCGCTGCCGCGCCCCGAACGCCGCGTACGGCGCGCACCGGTCCCACGCCGCGTCGAGCCGGCGGAGCAGGTCGTGGACCGGCTCGCCCGGCACGTTGCGGTGGATGAGCACCTTGGGGAGCCGCTCGGCGACGGCCGACGGGCGCTCCAGGTCCCGTAGCCGCCACGCGAAGGTCAGCGACACCGGGCCGGAGGGCTCGACGGCGACCCAGCTGGCGAGCCGGCCCAGCTCGTCGCACGTGCCGTCGACGAGCAGCCCGCCCGGCGTGAGCCGCCCCGCGACCCGGCTCCACGCGTCGGGGACCTCCTCCTCGGCATACTGACGCAGCACGTTGAAGGCGCGCACGACCGTCGCCCGCCGGCCCTCGGGCAGCGGCACCTCGAACCCGCCGAGCCCGAAGGACAGCCCGGGCCGGGCCAGCGGCCGGGCCTGTCGGACCCGGTCGGGGTCGATCTCCAGGCCGACGACGGACACGTCGCGGCGGACCCGGACGAGCCGGTCGCGCAGCTCGACGGTCGTCACCGGCGAGGCGCCGTAGCCGAGGTCGACGACGATCGGCGGCTCGACCGGCCGGCGCAGCCGCCACGCCTGGGGGCCGGTGAGCCAGCGGTCGGGGCGGCGCAGCCGGTTCGGGTTCGTCGTGCCCCGGGTGATCGTCCCGACGGGTCGTTCGACGGCCATGTGGGGACGATAGCCCGCCCGCCCATAGGGTGACCCCCGTGAGGTCGCTCGGGTGGTGGCGGGAGCATCGGCGCGCCGGTCGGGTCAGCTGGAGCATGGTCTCCCTCGTCGTCACCCTCTGCGCGGTGCTCGTGCTCGGCCTGGCGATCCACGTCCCGGTGTGGCTGCGCCGGGACGTCGGGGTCCGCTCGGTCGCGCCGGGCATGCTCGTCGTCGACGACGTGGCCCGCGGGGTCGTGGCCTTCGGCGACGGCTACACGGTGTCGCTGTATGCGAGCGGGCTGCGCGTCGCCCGCTACGGCGACGTCCTCCTCGACACCGTCACCGAGGGGTCGTTCGTCTCGGCCCTCACCGGCTCGGAGACGGGGCACCACGAGGACGTCGACCGGGTGGCCTCGAACCTCCACGTCACCGGGCTCGCCCTCACCGACGGGCGGGCGGTGTGGTCCGCGGTCGTCCACGGCCCGGAGAACGACGCCGACGACCTGCACCGCGTGCGGATCGAGGCCTCCCGCTCCGGGACGACGGTGCGCCTCGCCGTCTCCGTCACGGGGGCCGACGGCGTCGTGCTCCACCTCGACCCGCGGGCGGCGACCCGAGGGGTCCCACCGGCCCTGCCGAGGGTGAACCTGCGCCAACGGGCCTGGTGGGTGCGGACGACGAGGACGCCGCTGTTCACCAACGTCCTCGGCGTGCGCGTCGGCCTCGAGGCCGGGCGGGCGGCCCGGGCCGTCGACCTGCGCCAGGATAACGTCCTCGACCTGCACGCCTGGACCTCCTCGGTCGTCCTCACGGCGACGCCGGTCCCGAAGGCCCGGGTGGCACACTCCTAGGTATGCCGTCCCGGACCTCGACCGACCTCCTCGCCGTCGTCTGCGCCTTCCTCGACCGGGCCGAGGTGGCGTGGGAGCCCGGCACCCGGGAGGGCGAGGTCGTCGTCACCCTCCCCGGGGACAAGAAGCTGCAGACCGTCGTCTCCCTCGTCTGCTCCGCCCAGGGCCTGTCGCTGTCCGCCTTCGTCATCCGGCACCCCGACGAGAACGCCGAGGAGGTCTACCGCTTCCTGCTGCGCCGCAACCTGCGCCTGCCCGGTCTCGCGTATGCCATCGACTCCTCCGGCGACGTCTACCTCACCGGTCGGCTCCCGGTCGAGGGGGTCACCGACGCCGAGCTCGACCAGCTCCTCGGCGTCGTGCTCGACGCGGCGGACGCGCCGTTCAACGAGCTGCTCGTCCTCGGCTTCCTCACCTCGATGCGCAAGGAGTGGGAGTGGCGGGTGTCCCGGGGCGAGTCGCTGCGCAACCTCGAGGCGTTCCGCTCCATCCTCGAGCGGGAGGGCGACCCGCCCCGCGAGGCGTAGATCGGGAGCGGGCGCGGTCCGGAGGCGGGTCACTAGGCTGGCCCCATGGCATACCGTCTGGTCCTCCTGCGGCACGGCACCTCCGAGTGGAACACGAAGAACCTCTTCACCGGGTGGGTCGACGTCGACCTCAACGACCTCGGGCGGGCGGAGGCCGTGCGCGGCGGCCGGCTGCTCGCCGACGCCGGGGTGCTTCCCGACGTCGTCCACACCTCGGTGCTGCGCCGCGCCATCACGACGGCCAACCTCGCGCTCGACACCGCCGACCGGCACTGGATCCCGGTCCGGCGCAGCTGGCGCCTCAACGAGCGGCACTACGGCGCCCTCCAGGGCCTGGACAAGGCGGCGACGCGGGAGAGGTACGGCGACGAGCAGTTCATGCTGTGGCGTCGCTCGTTCGACGCGCCGCCCCCGCCCATCGAGCCGGGCAGCGAGTACTCCCAGGACGGCGACCCGCGCTACGCCGGGATCGACGTCCCGCGCACCGAGTGCCTCAAGGACGTCATCGCCCGGATGCTGCCCTACTGGGAGAGCGACATCAAGCCCGATCTCGCGACCGGCCGGACCGTGCTCGTGACGGCCCACGGCAACAGCCTGCGGGCCCTCGTCAAGCACCTCGACCGGATCAGCGACGACGACATCGCGGCGCTGAACATCCCGACGGGGATGCCCCTCGTCTACGAGCTCGGCGACGACTTCATGCCGACCCGGCCCGGCGAGTACCTCGACCCCGAGGCCGCGGCCGCGGCCGCCGAGGCCGTCGCCAACCAGGGTCGCTGAGGGGTCGGCCGAGGGGCCGGGCCGCCGGGCCGCCGGGCGAGGCGGTCACCCGGGCGAGAGAGCGGTCGGCCGGCGAGGGCCCCTGACGGGCCGGTGACCGGGGCCGGGATCGGGATCAGACGCGGGGGAAGGGCCCGCGTCCGTTCTCGCCGACCTCGTGGATCCGCGACGCCGGCCCGACGATGAGCTCGTCGACGGTGCCGACGACGCGGTGGTCCTTGCTCGGGTAGTCCATCGTCGAGAGCAGGACGCGGAAGGCCTCGAGCCGGGCCCGCTTCTTGTCGTTGCTCTTGACGACCGTCCACGGCGCGTCGCCGGTGTCGGTGTAGAAGAACATCGCCTCCTTCGCCTCGGTGTAGGCGTCCCACTTGTCGAGGCTCGCGAGGTCGGTCGGCGACAGCTTCCACTGGCGCACCGGGTCGTTGCGCCGGGACTCGAACCGGGCGAGCTGCTCTTCGCGGCTCACCGAGAACCACAGCTTGACGAGCCGGATGCCGGAGTTGACGAGCATCCGCTCCATCTCGGGGCACTCGCGCATGAACTCGAGGTACTGCGCCGGCGTGCAGTAGCCCATGACCCGCTCGACGCCCGCGCGGTTGTACCAGCTGCGGTCCATGAAGACCATCTCCCCGCCGCTCGGCAGGTGCTCGATGTAGCGCTGGAAGTACCACTGCGTCTGCTCGATCTCGGTCGGCTTCTCCAGCGCGACGATGCGGGCCCCGCGCGGGTTGAGGTGCTCCATGAAGCGCTTGATCGTGCCGCCCTTCCCGGCGGCGTCGCGCCCCTCGCAGATGACGAGGAGCTTCTCGCCGGACTCCTTGACGTGGAGCTGGAGCTTGAGCAGCTCGACCTGGAGGGCGCGCTTGGTCGCCTCGTACTGGGTGCGGGGGAGCTTCTTGGCATACGGATAGGCCTGCCGCCAGGCCTTGCCCTTGTCCCGCGGTCCGTGGAGGCTCGGGAGGTGGAGGGGCGCCCGCTCCTGCGCCGCCTGGAGCTCCTGGAGCTCGTCGAGCTCCTCGGCGTAGTCGGGGGCGACGACGGTCGGCGCCACGGTCGGGGTCATCGGGTTCTCGTCCATGGCGGGGAATACTACGGCCTGTAGTGGTCTAAGTGGCTCGTGAGCGTCGACGAGATCGGCGACGAGATGGGACATGCCCAGTCGAGCGACCGCGGCACGGACCGTCACCGGGGCAGATCGTCGCGTCCTCCGCGTAGCCTGGACCATCATGGACGTCACGACGGCTGCGATCCTCGGCGGTCTCGTCGGCGTCGTGCTCGGGGCGGTGGCCATCCTGTCCGTCCGCCTCACCGAGCGGTCGCAGGGCCGGGTCCCGCCCGCCCCCGAGCCGGCGATCCCGAGCGGGGTCGCCGACGTCCTCGCCGTGCTGCGCTCCATCGGCGTCGTCCTCGACTCCGCCGACCGGGTCGTCAACACCTCGCCGACGGCCGTCGCCCACGGCCTGGTCCGCGGTCACGACCTCGTCAATGCCGAGCTGCGCCACCTCGCTCGGCAGGTGCGCCGCGACGGGGTGATCCGCGAGTCGGAGATGGAGCTGCCGCGGGGTCCGCTCGGGCACGGCCAGGTCCACGTGCGAGCCCGCGTCGCGCCGCTCGGCGCCGACCACGTCCTCCTCCTCATCGACGACCAGACGCGGGCTCACCGTGTCGAGGAGGTCCGGCGCGACTTCATCTCCAACGTGAGCCACGAGCTGAAGACCCCGGTCGGCGGGCTCAGCCTGCTCGCCGAGGCGGTCCAGGACGCCCAGGACGACCCGGAGGCCGTCGCCCGGTTCGCCGGGCGGATGCGGGTCGAGGCCGACCGGCTCAACCGGCTCGTCCAGGAGATCGTCGACTTCAGCCGGCTGCAGGGGGACGACTCGCTCGACGAACCGGCTCTCGTCGACGTCGACCGGGTCGTCTCCGAGGCGCTCGACCGCACCAAGCTGGCCGCCGACGCCAAGGAGATCGACCTCGTCGGGGGGTGCGAGGTCGGCCTCACCGTCTTCGGCGACGAGGGTCTGCTCGTGACCGCGGTCCGCAACCTGCTGTCCAACGCCGTGACCTACTCCGAGCCGCGCACCCGGGTCACGCTCACCGCCTCCCGGGTCTCCGACGCGGTCGAGATCGTCGTGACCGACCAGGGTCGCGGCATCGCCCCGACGGACCAGGAGCGGATCTTCGAGCGGTTCTACCGCGTCGACCCCGCCCGGTCCCGGGCGACCGGAGGCACCGGCCTCGGCCTGTCCATCGTCAAGCACATCTGCGAGAACCACGGCGGCGTCGTCGGCGTCCGGAGCGAGGAGGGCCACGGCTCGACGTTCACCATCCGACTCCCCGCCGCCCAGCGGACCCCGACCCGAGGAGGGCCCCCGGCATGACCCGCATACTCGTCGTCGAGGACGAGGAGTCCTACGCCGACCCGCTGTCCTACCTGCTCGCCAAGGAGGGCTACGCCGTCGCCGTCGCCAAGACCGGGCCGGCCGCGCTGTCGGAGTACGACGCCGACGGCGCCGATCTCGTGCTCCTCGACCTCATGCTCCCCGGGATGTCGGGCATCGACGTATGCCGCGCGCTCCGGCAGCGCTCCAACGTCCCCATCATCATGCTGACGGCCAAGGACAGCGAGATCGACAAGGTGGTGGGCCTCGAGATCGGGGCGGACGACTACGTCACCAAGCCCTACTCCTCGCGCGAGCTGCTCGCCCGGGTCAAGGCCGTGCTGCGCCGCCTCGGCGATCCCGACGCACCCGGGCCCGCCCTGCTCGAGGCGGGGCCGGTGCGGATGGACGTCGAGCGGCACGTCGTGACGATCGACGGCGTCCGCGCCGCGCTGCCGCTCAAGGAGTTCGAGGTGCTCGAGCTGCTGCTGCGCAACACCGGGCGGGTCCTCACCCGGATGCAGCTCATCGACCGGGTGTGGGGGAGCGACTATGTCGGGGACACCAAGACCCTCGACGTCCACGTCAAGCGGCTGCGCTCCAAGATCGAGCCGGAGCCGGCCAACCCGCGGTACATCGTGACGGTGCGCGGACTCGGCTACAAGTTCGAGGCCTGAGCGCGGCGGGTGCCGCTGGAGGTCAGGAGCCGGAGGTCGTCGTCGCGGTGGACCCGGTGGTCGCCGTCGCCGTGGGCATCGGGGTCGGCTGGAGGGTGGAGAGGAACTCCTGCGTCGCGAGGACGGGCACGGTGACCTGGGCCGTGCCGGTGGCCGTCGTCGTGACGGTCATCGTGAGGTTGGAGCCGGGGGCGGCCGACACCGACGCGAGCTGCACCGTGTCGCCCTCGGTCGAGACGGTCGTCGCCACACCGGGGGGCGCGGCGACCCGGGCGGTCGCGCCGGACGCCTGGTCGGCGAACTGGACCGCGACCTCCTGGGCCGTGTTGTTGACGATGTTCGCCGACACCGTGCCCGGACCGCCCTCGGCGGGCGCGATGACGAGCAGGTTGTTGATCCGGATGTCGCCGAGGTTGAGGGCCACCCCGTCGGCCGGCTGGTAGGACACCTGGGTCTGCACCGGCGACATCACCGCGCATCCGGAGAGGCCGACCGCCGCCGACAGCACGAGGGCGGCGCCGAGGCCGCGCACGGTTCGCATCGTCACGGCGGACAGCCTAGCGGCACCGGCCCCTTCCGCGGCGGCGACGGTCCGTGGAGATGGGGACGGGCGGGTTCCCGGGTGCCTCTCCCGGCTCTCCGGAGGACGGCCGGCGCCCTGGCGAAATGCCCTCTGGGAGTTGTCTGTATGCCCTGTCCGCGGGGTGCGGGAGGGGACCCGGACGGGGTCGGCAAGGCATGGCATACCCCCTCTTGTCAAGAGGTGAACACGGCGAATTCGTTGCCCGACAACGGGACTGACCTGCGAAGATGCCTGTGGACGATTCGATCCGACACCTTTCCGCGTGTTATCCTGAACGCCGCGAAAGGGGATAACAGCAGATGGTGTTCAAGGTCGGCGAGACGGTCGTGTACCCCCACCACGGGGCGGCACGGATCGAGGAAATCAAGACGCGCACGATCCGTGGAGAGGAGAAGCTGTACCTCACGCTGAAGGTCGCCCAGGGTGACCTGACCATCGAGGTGCCCGCAGACAACTGCGAGGACATCGGGGTCCGTGACGTGGTCGGTCAGGAGGGCCTGGACCGGGTGTTCGAGGTGCTGCGCGCGCCCTACACCGAGGAGCCGACCAACTGGTCGCGCCGCTACAAGGCCAACCTCGAGAAGCTCGCCTCCGGCGACGTCATCAAG
>JBDIAL010000199.1:0-7139 GCA_039812405.1 Nostocoides sp. | reverse complement strand
GAGCTGACCGTCGGCTGGTCCGCCGTCGCGCCGCGGCGCCCGGCGGGTCGGTCGGCCCGGCAGGCCGGTCAGGCCGGCCAGACCGGTCAGCGGGCGTAGTCGTCGTCGACGCGGACGATGTCGGCCTCGTCGAAGGTGCCGAAGGCGACCTCGAGGACCCGGACGGGCGCGTCGCTGAGGTTCTCCATGCGGTGCAGGGCCCCGACGGGGATCCAGACGCTGTCGCCGCCGTGGGCGGTCCGCGTCTGCGCACCGGAGGTCACCTGCAGCGTGCCCTCGAGCACCCGCCAGAACTCGCCGCGGTGCTCGTGGGTCTGCAGCGACAGGCGGTGCCCCGGCTCGACGGTGATGATCTTGACGGTGCACTGCTCGTTGGTCACGAACTGCTCGAAGCGGCCCCACGGCCGCTCGACGACGAAGATCTCGTCCGTCGGGTCGGTCCGGCCGGCGGCGATGGTCTGGGTCACGGTGTGGTCGCTCATGGTGGTATCAGTGTGCCCGAAAGTCCGCCGCGACGCCGACCGACGCCTCGGCGCGGGACGCCAGAGGCCACCCCCTTTGCATCACACTGTCCAATTGGACAGTGTGATGCAGGCCGGGTGATGCAAGGAGGGAGTTCAGGTCACCAGGGGCCGTACGGGCCGGAGGAGCTGCTCCCCCGGCCCGTCACCTGGCGCAGCGCGGGACGCACGTCGGCGAGGTAGACCGCCGAGCCGACGAAGGCGACGATCCCGAGGATGCTGCCGATGACGTTGAAGACGGTGACGAACCCGACGGCGAGGCAGATCCCCGTGATGACCAGCCAGAACGGCTTGGTGCGCTTCCCGGCCGCCGGGTAGGCGTCCGACCGGTGCCGCAGCGCGTCGACGAAGGCGAAGATCTCGACAGCCAGCGCCGCGACACCGAGGGCGAGGAGGACCCAGCTCTGGGCGCCGCTGATCAGGCTCATGGGGACCAGCCTAACGAGCCCGACTGCGATCCCCGGGCACTCGGAGCGACCGGCCGCCGCGGCCCTCGGGCCCTCAGACGTCGAGGACGATCGTGACCGGGCCGTCGTTGACGAGCTCGACGGCCATGTCCGCCCCGAAGCGGCCCGTCTCGACGTGGACGCCCCGGGCCCGCAGGTCCGCGACGAGGGCCTCGAGCATCGGCTCCGCGACGGACCCGGGGGCCGCGCGGTTCCACGTCGGGCGACGGCCCTTGCGGGTGTCGGCATAGAGGGTGAACTGGCTGACGGCGAGCACCGGCGCCCCGGCGTCGAGGACCGACTGCTCGTCGCGCAGGATCCGCAGGTCGGCGATCTTGCGGGCGAGGGTCGCCACCTGCGCGGGCCCGTCGTCGTGGGTCACCCCGACGAGGGCGACGATCCCGGGTGCCGGGAGGGCCCCGACGACCTCTCCGTCGACGACGACGCGGGCGCTCGTGCAGCGCTGGAGGACGGCACGCACCGGCGGTCCTCAGATCCCGACGGCGACGATGTCGCCGACCGGCTCCCCGTGCCCGAGGACGGGACTGTGCTCGAGCTGCTCGAGCGCGGTCGAGGTGATCCCGAGCCGCCGGAGCACGGCGGCGAGGACGAGCGGCTTGGCCCGCGACCCACCGTCGGCCACCTTGACGGCGATGCCGCGGCCGTCACCCAGCCCCACGGCATACAGGGACTCGGCGCCGTCCTTGGCGACGAGGCCGGGGGTCTGCGCCATGAGCGCGGTGACGTCGCGGCCGGTGCCGCCGACGTACTCGGGATAGGAGCGCATCGCCGCGGCGACCTCCCCGTGGGTCGACTCCTCCGGGGCGGCGGCGATCCGGCCGAAGGCCCGGGCCAGACCGGTGAGGGTGAGGGCCATGACGGGCGCGCCGCAGCCGTCGACGACCGTCGCGGTGACCGGCTCCCCCGCGAGGTCGCCCAGCGTGTCGCGGATCGCCACCTGGAGCGGGTGCGCGGGGTCGCGGTAGTCGCGCACGTCCCAGCCGTTGCGCACGCAGGTGGCGAGCATGCCGGCGTGCTTGCCCGAGCAGTTCTGCGCGAGCGCCTCCGGCAGTCGGCCCTCGCGGATCCAGCGGTCGTGCTCGGCCTCGTCGAGCGGGAGGGAGGGGACGTTCTGCAGGTCCCCCTCGCCGAGGCCGACCCCCTCGAGGATGTCGAGGGCCGCCCTCCGGTGGAACGGCTCCCCCGAGTGGCTCGAGCACACGAGGGCGAGGAGCCGCGGCTCGAGGCGCAGCCCGGCCCGGACCATGGCGACGGCCTGGAGCGGCTTGTTCGCCGAGCGGGGCAGGACCGGGCTGTCACCGGCCCCGAGGACGAGCTCGGGCTCGCCGTCGGGGCCGGTGACGACCACGCTCGCCCGGTGCGCCGACTCGACGAAGCCGCCGCGCACCACCTGGACGAGGACGGGCGCATCGGCAAGGGCGGCGGGGGTCGGCTCCACGAGAGCCAACCTAGCCGGTCCCGCTGCCTGCCGGTCCGCCGTCCGTCCGGTCCCCGGGCGTCTCGTATGCCGCGCGCCGGGCGGAGCGGCGGCCCCGGCAGGGGCGGTCAGGCACCAGTCAAGCGCTGGTCAGGCGCCGATCAGGCGCCGGTCTCCTCGGCGACGGCCTTCGCGGCCTTCCTGGCGGTGGTCTTCGACGTCGCGGCCGTCTTCCGGGCGCTCGTCGTCGCGGCCTTGCGCGCGGTCGACGTCCGCGCGGTGGCCTTCTTGGCCGTCGTGCTCGTCCGCTTCGCGGCGGTCCGGGTGCGGGCCGCGGACTGCTTCACCTCGGTCGCGGCCTCCTGAGCCGCCTGGGCCTCCTCGGCGACGGCGTCGGCGACGACCTGCGCCGTCGTGGCGGCCTCGCGGTGACCCGTCGTGACGAGGGCGAGGGCGGAGCGCTGGACGTCGGCGACGCTGTGCTGGACGGTCGTGAGGTAGCCCTTCCCGAGGGCGACGGTGGACTCCGCCTGCGCGACGAGGCCCTTGGTTGCCTGCTGCCTGCGGAGGCGCTCGGCGAGCCGCTCACCGCGGGCCGCGAGGTCCTCGTAGGCCTCCGTCGCGTTCGCCGCGAGCTCGAGGCTCTTGCCGAGGACGACGGCAGGCACCTGCTGGACCTGCTCGGTGAGCCCGGCGGCCCGCTCCTGGAGGCGGGCCGGGTGGTACTCCCCCTGGAGCCTCGCGAGCGCCTCGCGACGCTGCTCGGCGCGGGCCTCCGCCTTGACGCGGGCCTCCTTGGCCTTCTCGACGGCCAGGTCGGTGACGCCGAGGGCGGCGTAGAGCGGGGTGGTGTCGATGACGGTCCTGCGCAGCTCGTCGATGGTCGACATATGAGTCACTCCTTCAGTGATCTCGAGGTGGTCCTCAGGTGGTCTTCTGGGTCGTGGTGGCGGCCGCCCCGGTGGACATGGCTTCCGGGACGACCGCGGTCTGGGGGTCCGTATGCCGCGCTCCGGTCTCGGGACCGGGCGAGCCGACGAACGAGGTGTAGATCTCGAGCAGCGTGTCCTTCTGCCGCTTCGTGAGGCCGGGGTCCGCGGCGATGGCCGCCCGGACCGAGGTGGCCCCGCCCTGGGGCTCCGGGTGCTCCTCGAGGATGCCGGCCCGGACGTACAGGCTCTCGGCGGAGACCTCCAGGCCCTTCGCGAGCTGCTGGAGGATCTCGGCGCTCGGCTTCTTCAGGCCCCGCTCGATCTGGCTGAGGTAGGGGTTGGAGATGCCGGCGAGCTCGGACAGCTGACGCAGCGACAGCCGGGCCGACTGACGCTGCTCACGCAGGTAGTCGCCGAGCTGGCTCAGATCGTTCAGCGGGTTCCGGGTCATGCCTCCATTATGCTTGCTGTAGTTAGCATAGTGCAAACTGAAGACAGCGTGAGGCTGCCCACACGACCCGTCGCGGAGGGGGATCCGTCAGCCGACGGAGGCGGGACGGCGCAGCCGGATGTCGTTGCACGCCTCGCACGTCTCCTCGGGGATCACGCCGAGGCGCATGAGGTGGCCGAAGGCCCAGCATCCCGCGCAGAACCCGAGCGCCGACTCGAGGAGGGCGAAGACCGCGAGGACCCCGAGGAGGGCCGCTGCGGCGGTATGCCAGCCGAGCACCGGACCGAGGAGCGTCGCCGTGGCCGTCACCGCGAGCCCGACCCCCTGGGCGAAGCGCTTCGGCGGGCCGGGGACGAGGCGCGGGGTCCCGAGGCGCGGGGCGACGACCCGGGTCGCGAGCTGGCCGAGCGGGCTGAGCCGCGGACCGGTCAGCACCCGGGCGAGGAAGCCCAGCGCCATGAGCGGGACGAGCCACTGCCAGCCCGTCGCGAGCACGACGACGGCGAGGACGAGCACGCCGGCCGCCACCGTGCGGGCGGCCTTCTCGTTGACCGGGTTGGGAAAACTGAAGATTCTGCTCGCCATAACGACATGTTATCCGATACCGAGGCCGGTCCGAGACGGCCCGGCTGTCATCCGGCGGGCGGGGCCGTCATCCGACGGACCGGGCTGTCATCCGGCGGGCCGGGACGCCCGGCGGTCCTTCACGCCGAGCAGGGAGCGGGCCTCCTCGCAGCCGAGCGCCGGCCGCTGCATGAGGGCGGCGAACGCGGCTGCCCGGTCGACGAGCTCGGCGTTGCCGGAGACCTCGCGGCCCCTGGCATACATGACGTTGTCCTCCATGCCGACGCGCAGGTGACCCCCCGCGGCGAGCGCCGTCGCGAGGACGGGCAGGTGGGCGCGTCCGATCCCCGTCGCCGACCAGCTCGTCACCTCCGGCGGCAGTGCCTGGACGGCGGCGAGCACCGCGGCGGGGGTGCCCGGCATGCCGCCCGGGACCCCCGTCACGAGGTCGACGTGGACCCGGCCCCCGAAGGGCAGCCCGTGCCGGTCGAGCAGGCGCCGCAGCGACCACACGTGACCGAGGTCGAACAGCTCGAACTCCGGCACCACCTCGCGCTCGCGCGCCTGGAGGTAGAGGTCGGACATGAAACCCCACGGGTTGAGGAAGACGTCGTCGCCGAAGTTCGTCGTGCCGCAGGTGAGGCTGCACGAGTCGGGATCGGCGTCGAGGACGGTGAGGCGCTGCTCGAGCGGGTCGTGGACCGAGCCGCCGGTCGACAGCTGGACGACGAGGTCGGTCGCCTCGCGGACGGCGTCGACGGCGGCCCGGAGGTACCCGCCGTCGAGGGTGGGCCGGTGCGCGGCGTCCCGGATGTGAAGGTGGATGAGCGAGGCCCCGGCGGCCTGGCACGCGACGGCGGTCGCGACGAGCTCCTCGAGGGTCGTCGGCAGCTGGGGATGGTCGGCCTTGGCGAGCTCCGCCCCGGTCGGCGCGACGGTGATGAGGGTTCCGGTCACCGCGTCATCATCGCAGCCCGATGCCGTGCCGCCCGGTCGGCGCCGGGACGTGCGGCAACGCCCCGGTGTCGACGCGCGGGCTCAGGGCGCGACGACGACGGTCTGGGCCGCGGAGACCCCGTCGACGACGAACTCGGCGTCGGCGGGGGTGGAGCGCTTGACGACCGCCAGGCCGATGGGGCCGTCGACGTGGTGGCGGGCCACCGAGGTGAGCCGGCCGACGGGCCGGGCGGGACCGTCGCGGAGGACGACGTCCGCCCCGCGCGCGGGCAGCGCGTGCCCCGAGCCGTCGAGGTGGAGGAAGACGAGGCGCCGTGGCGGACGCCCGAGGTTGTGGACGCGGGCGATCGTCTCCTGCCCGCGGTAGCAGCCCTTGTGGAGGTGGACGGCGGTGCGCAGCCAGTCCAGCTCGTGGGCGATGGTGCGGTGGTCGGTCTCGAACCCGAGCCGGGGACGCCACGCGGCGACCCGCAGCGCCTCGGCCGCCCAGGTCCCGGCGAGCGGCTGGTCGCCGACGTGCTCCACGAGCCGGTCCCGCGGGACGATCACCTCCCGCCAGGCCCGCCCCTCCCCCGGATGTCCCTCGACGGGCCCGTATGCGGCGGTGTCGCCGACGAGCCGCGGCCACGGGTCGACGACGGTCGGCGGCTCCCCCGCGAGGCCCTCGGCCCCGACGGGCTCGCCGACGACGGCATACCCGTCGGTGACGTCGGCGACCTCGACCCGGAGCATGAAGCGCATCGAGTCCAGCCAGGCCGCGAGGGCGGGCGCGGTGCCCGGCTCGACGGAGATCCACGTCGTCGTGCCGTCGTCGACGAGGCGCAGGTCGTGCTCGACGTGACCCTTCGGGGAGAGGACGAGGGACTCGGCGGAGGTGCGGGCCGGCAGGCCGGTGAGCGCCTGGGAGGTGAGGGAGTGCAGCCACGACAGCCGGTCGGGCCCGGTCACCGTGACGACGCCGCGGTGGCTGAGGTCGACGACGGCCAGGCCCTCGGTGAGCAGCCGCTGCTCGCGCATGGGGTCGCCGTAGTGCATGGCGACCCCGGCGTCGACGCCCTCCCCCTCGACGGCGTTCGGCCGCTGGAGGAGGGGCGAGACGGTGGTCAGGGACGGCATCGTGGGCAGCTTCCGTGGAGGGCGACATGGGTGAGGTCGACGGCGAACCCGGTCCGCTCGTCGATGGCTCGCACGAGAGAACGCGCCACGGCGAGCGGAACTTCCGAGACCGTGCCGCACGTCTGGCAGACGAGATGGATGTGGTCGTCGTGGTCGGCGAGCTGGTAGCTGGGCGCGCGGTGGTCGAGATGGGTGTGGCGGATGACGCCGACGTCCTCGAGCGCCTCGAGGCAGCGGTAGACCGTCGACAGGGACACCTCGGGCCCGCCGTCGGCGGCGAGCGCCGCGTGGATCTCCTCGGGCGTCGCGTGCGCGCACGCCGACAGGGCGGCCACGATGCGCTCACGCTGCCGGGTCAGCCGCATGCCGCGGGACCGCAGGAGGCTGCCGAGCTCGTCCACCCCGTCGATTCTAGGTGTCGATCCCGGCTGCTGCCGCAGCCGCGTCGGGCTGGGCCGGGCGGTGCCGCGCGGTCTATCCGACCCGCTTGAGCTCGGCGGAGAAGTGGCTCTGGAGGGGGTGGCCGTCGGCCGCCATGTCGACGGCATACATGAGGCTTCCGTGGACCAGGCCGTAGAGGCGCGCCCCGGCGTTGTACTCCCGCGCGTGCGGGCTGCGCATGACCCCGTCCGTCTGGAGCTCGACCTTCGCCGGCGCCGTCGTGCCGTAGTAGAGCTCGAGGATCCCCGTGTTGTGGGCGAGGAGCAGCTCGGC
>JBDIAL010000198.1:0-7153 GCA_039812405.1 Nostocoides sp. | reverse complement strand
TGGCACGAGGGGCTGCGGCGCCGGACCGCCGAGGCGGCGGCGGAGTCCCGGGTGCGCGGTGCCCACGCGACGGGTGGCCTCGACGGGGCGCGGCTCTCGCTCGAGATCGTCCGCGACCTCATGCGCGGTGCCGTGACCTGGCATACCGATCCCGACCCCGTCGAGCAGGTCATGCGGGGGGCGATCGCCGTGACGGCGGAGACCGAGCACGTCCGGCGCCTCGTCGCGACGGCACCCCTCCAGGCGCTGGCCCGGCTCCACGTCGTCGCCGCGCGGGGGCTCGTCGACGACGCGGCCCTCGGGCGGCCCCGGCTCCCCGGGGAGGACTGCCGCGAGCTGACCGACCTCGGTCCGGCCGTGCCGGGTGCCGAGGTCCCCGGGCGACTGGCCCTCGTCGCCGAGCTGCTCGGCACGCTGGGACCGGGCACGGCCCCGGGTGGCGTCGGGCTCGGGTCCGGCGGGTACGGAGCCAGCGGGCGCGGGTCCGGCGCGCTCCCGGGTGCCGTCGTCGCCGCCCTCGTCCACGCGGAGGTGGCGACCGTGCGCCCGTTCCTGCGCGGCAACGGGCTCGTCGCCCGTGCCCTGGAACGGTGCGTGGTCCAGGCCAGCGGGCTCGACCCGACGGGTGTCGCCGTCCCGGAGGAGGGGTATGCCAGGCTCGGCGGCCCCGCCTACCTCGGGGCTCTCGCGGCCTACGAGACCGGGTCCCCGGAGGGTGTCGCGCTGTGGCTCGGCCACGCGTGCGACGCCTACGTCGCCGGTGCCGCGGAGGGTGCGGCCGTCGCCGACGCGGTGCGGCGCGGCCGGCTCGGCTGACCCTCGGGCGGGCGCCGGCCTGGCCGGCCCGACGGGCGGACGGCCGGCCCGGCGAACCGGTCGACTCGGCTGACCTGGCGGGCGCCGGGGGTTCCCAAGAGCGCCCGGGTGGAGTAGACCTGAGCTGTTGCCACGCACCACGGCGATGACGGACCACCGCGGGCCACTCGGGTACCCACGCGCAGGCAGTCCACTGATGGACGGCTCGTCGCTCGGACACCGGCGTCCGGCGGCGACGACGACAGGATGCACGCCTGGTCGCCCGAACCGGCTCACGGTCGACGGCACCCCACCTGAACCCGGGGTGCCGTCCTTCTGTGTGCCCGGCGGTGTGTGTGCCCGGCGGTCTGTGGGCCGCCCGGTATCGCCGCAAGGAGCGGACCGGGTTCTTATCAGTTGATATCTGTATTTACGCCGGTTCAGCGATATGTCAGTGGTCATCCAGATAGATGCTGGGAAATCCCTGGGATCTTCGACTTGCGCGACCATGCCGCATGCCTCACGATTGAGGTGTTGCTCCCCTTCGGGGTTGAGCACCGACGCACCTGCTCCTCCCCCCCGGAGCACGGCGCGTCGACGGCCCCGGTTGTCCCCCCGACCGGGGCCGTCCCCTTTCCTCCTGCGGTATCTCCGCGTCTGGCCCCGGCGGGGGGTGCCCCCACCCCGACCGGGGCCGTCCCCTTTCCTCCTGCGGTATCTCCGCCTTCCGATGGAGGTCTCTCGTCCACAGGGGCGTGACATGCGGCGTCGTCGTCCACAGGCCTCTCACGGCCGCAGACAGGAACCGGCGCCGGGTGGACAGTCGGGGCATGACAGCACTCGTCGTCGGGGTCCTCGGAGCCTCGGGCGGGCTCGGGACATCGACCGCCGCCGCCCATCTCGCCTGGCGTGCGGCCCGGCGCCGCACGGTGCTCGTCGACGCCTCGCCGGCCGGCGGCGCCCTCGACGTCCACGTCGGCATCGACCACCTGCCGGGGCCGCGATGGTCGGCCTTCGCTCGCCTGCGTGGGGCTGCGGACGGAGCCGCCGTGCTCGCCGCCCTCCCGCGGACCGAGAGGTATGCCGTGCTGGCCGGCGACGCCGGACCACCCCCTCCTGCCGTGCTCGGGTCCGTCGTCCGCGGGCTGGTCGCCGACGGTGACCTCGTGGTGCTCGACCTCGGCGTTCTCGTCGCCGGAGCCGAACCTCCCGCGACGACGGATGCCGCGGCGGCAGCACCCGGGACGGGGACTACCGGGACCCGGCACCTCGAGACACCGAACCCCGGGACGGCGACGCCCGACGCGGTGACTCCTGGCATGGCGGCCCTCGGGACTGGGCTCGTGGCCGGCTGCGGCGGGACCCTCGTCGCCGTCGCGGGGCTCGGAGTCCGGCATCTGGCCGACCTCGAGAGGCTCCTCGGGCAGCTCCTCCCGGGCACCGGTCCTCGGCTCGACCGCTCCTCCAGCGCCAGGGCCCCATCCTGGGGCGCCGGCGTGCGCCCCCTCGACGCGGGCCCACGGGTCGTGCTTCTCACCCGCGGCCCGGCGCGGTTGGGGGACCTCGCCGAGGAGGTGGCCGCGCACGTGGGGTGGCCGCTGCTCGCCCATTGGGCCGACGAGCCGCGTGTTCGCGCGGACCTCGAGCACGGCATACCGCCCGGAGCTCGCAGCCACGGTCTGGATGCCGCGGCGGACCGTCTGTCGGCGCTTGCCGCAGGCCATCCGCCGCAGGAGGTGGTGGCATGACGAGGCGCCCGGATGCCCGGCTCGACCGACTCATCCGGTCCGGGTCCACCCCTGACGACGATGCGCTCGACCGGCTGCTCGCCGAGGACGCGCTCCTTCTCGGGGCCCAGGGAGCAGCCCAGGAGCGGGCCGGATGGGCTGCGGCGCTCACCGGCCTCGGGCCGCTCGAGCCACTCGTCGCCGACGGCGTGACCGACGTGCTCGTCAACGGCGACGGGTCCGTCTGGGTCGACGCGGGCACCGGACTGGCCCGCGCGGGCACTCGGGTCGACGGCCCCGAGGCCGTGCGGCGCCTCGCGACCCGCCTCGCCGGGATCGCCGGGCGGCGGCTCGACGACAGCCAGCCCTGGGTCGACGGTCAGCTGCCCGGCGGCATCCGACTGCACGCCGTCCTGCCACCGGTGGTCGCCGCGGGGGCCCATATCAGCCTGCGCATCGCCCGCCGGGGAGGCTGGTCCCTCGCGGAGCTCGCCGACCGAGGCATGGCCGACGCCCGGATGCGCCTGCTGCTCGAGGCCGTCGTGCACGCCCGCCTCTCCTTCCTCGTGACGGGCGGCACGGGGACGGGCAAGAGCACCCTGTTGGCCGCCCTGCTCGGATGCGGTGCGGTCGAGGACCGGGTGCTCGTCGTCGAGGACGTGCGCGAGCTGTCCATCCGCCGTCCCCACGTCGTCCACCTCCAGGGTCGCGCGGCGAATGTCGAGGGAGTCGGCGCGGTGACCCTCGTCGACCTCGTCCGTCAGGCGCTGCGGATGCGACCCGATCGGCTCGTGGTGGGCGAGGCACGCGGCGCGGAGGTCCGCGAGCTGCTCGCCGCCCTCAACACCGGTCATGCGGGCGGCTGCGCGACCCTTCACGCCAACCGTCCGGCCGACGTCCCCGCCCGCCTCGCCGCGCTCGGAGCGCTGGCCGGGCTCACGGTGGAGGCGACGGCGGCCCAGGTGGCGAGCGCCGTGCAGCTGGTCATCCATCTGGACCGGGACGGGCCGCGGCGCCGGGTCGCGGAGGTGGCGGTCCTCGACCGGGGTGCGGTCGTGCCCGCGGTCGTCGGCGGTGACGGACCCTCCGGCGATGGTCCGGGTCTGCCGCTGCTCGAGGAGCTGCTGTCCTCGAGGCTCGGGGGTCGGGGTGGTCTCCGGGTCCCGATCGTTCCGACGTCGGGCCCCCGATGACCGGCCTCGTATGCCTCCTCGTGCTCGGCGCGACGCTGGCCTGGCCCCGCCACGCGTGGCGTGCTCCGCTGCTGCGGCGCGATGGCGGTCGCACAGGGGCCCCGTCCCGCACCACGAGGGCCAGGAAGCACTGGCTGCGCCACGAGTGGCGCAATCAGCAGCCCTCGGACGTCGCGGTCGTCGCCGAGTTCGCCGAGCTTCTCGCGCTGTGTCTGGCGGCCGGTCTGGGAGCCGACCGAGCCGTCGACCTCACCGTCGGCGCGTCGGAACGGGCCGACCCCCGCCGGGTCGCCCTGGCCGGGCTGCTCCTGGGCGACCCGCCGCACCCGGCGGGTGATCCACCGGGAGATCCGCCGTCCGAGGCAGCGGTGAGCATGCCGCCGGTCCGGGGTCCGTCGGCGACACCCTCGTCGCGAGGTGAGGACCCGTCCCGATTGCTCCTCGTGGCCTGGTGGATGAGCCGGGAGCGCGGTTCGCCGCTCACCGCGGTCGTCGCGACCTGCGCCCGGACGTTGCGCGCGGTGGAGGGTGCCGATCGTCGTCGGCGAGCCGCTGAGGCCGGTCCCCGCGCCTCGATGTGGCTGCTCACCGCCCTGCCGCTCGTCGGCCCGGGGGTCGCCGCCCTCGCGGGGGTGGACCTGAGGGAGGCATACGGCACGGCTCCTGCCGCCGTGGCCTGCGCGGCCGGCGTCGGGCTCACCGTGGCCGGTTGGTGGTGGGCCCGACGGCTGCTGGCTGCTGCGACGCGGCCCGTGCGGCACGGATGACCGCGGCTCTCGTGACCACCGTGCTCCTTCTCGTCTGTGTCGTCGGGGTGGTCCTGCTCTGGCCCGCGTCAGGTGGGGCATCCGGTGGCGGTGGTGACCGCGTCGGCGGTCGTGGCCGGGTGGGTGGCCCGGGTGACCCCGGGGGCGCGAGGCGTGGGCGCCACGGCGAGAGCGGCCGCGGCTCCTGGCACGCGCGTGGGCGATGGCGTCGGGGAGGCACTGAGGGGCCGCCTGCCGCGGCAGTCGGAGCGACGGCGACGGAGGTGGCCGACGCCCTCACCCTGCTGGGCCTGGCCCTGCGCTCCGGATGTGGCCCGGTGGAGGCGCTCGAGGACGTCTCCGCACGCCTCGAGGGAGCCGTCGGCCGGCAGCTGCGCGCGGTCGCCGCGGCCCATCGGTGGGGTCTCGACCCGGACGCCTGCTGGCGATATGCGCCCGCGGTGTGGTCGCCCGCCGCCCTGGCCTGGCAGGCGGCCCTCACGGCCGGCGTCTCGCCTGCGGCACTCGTCGAGCGTGCCGCGGACGTCGTCCGGGACGGCGAGAGCCGCCGTGTCGAGGCGGCCCTCGCCCGGGCAGGGGTGCTCCTCGTGCTTCCCCTGGGCGCCTGCTTCCTGCCCGGCTTCGTGGCGACGACGGTGGTGCCCGTCGTCCTCCATCTGCTGCATGGGTTCGCCGGGCTGCCGTGATCGGTGAGACCTCCGCGTGCTGCCTCCACAGGCCCATGACATCGATCCCCGGCGTCCACAGCAGCGCTGCGCACCTCCCGCGGCGTGGGGCGTCGGACGAGCCTGGTCAGCACACGAGAGCCCGGACCGGCCGGGCACCACGACGGAAGGAAGGTCACGATGCGTCGACCACGAGTGACGCCGAGGACACAGGCCACGATGCGGAGGCATCGCATGCGGCGCGGGATCGACGGGATCCGGGGCCGCGCCGAGGCCGGCATGACTACGGCGGAGTATGCCGTGGGAACGATCGCGGCGGTCAGCTTCGCCATCGTGCTCATGGCGGTCGTCAAGTCGGGCGCCGTGCGATCGGCGCTGGCGAGCGTCATCACCGGCGCGCTCGGGCTCGGCGGCTGAGAGGGGGCTCGACAGCGTGACGACGGGAGGAGGTGCTTCGACGCGAGAGCCCCCGGTAGGAGAGCTCCCGACCTCGGCGCCCACGAAACCGGCACTCACGACACGAGCGTCCACGACACGAGCGTCCACGACACGAGCGTCACTGACACCGGCGCCCACGACACGACGGGCCTCCACACCGGTGGCCTCCCGGGTCGGCGAGAGCGGGATGGCGACGGCCGAGCTGGCCGTCGCCATCCCGGCCGTCACGCTCGTGCTCGCCCTCGTCCTGGGGGCGGTGGACTACGGGATCACCCAGGTCCGCTGTGTCGATGCGGCCCGCACCGCCGCGCGCATGGTGGCTCGGGGTGATGCGCCGGCGACGGCCCGCAGCCTGGCTCTCCGAGGGCTCCCGTCAGGGGCGTCCATCGCAGTCGGTGGATCGGTCGACGAGGTCGTCGTCCGTGTCAGCGCGCCCGCCCGAGCCGTTGCCTGGCTCGGGCTGCCTCGCCCGGGCGCCCAGGCGCTCGCCGCCCGTGAGACCGACGGGGAGGAGGGCTGAGCGATCGAACTGAGGCTGAGCGATGGAGCCGGAAGAGAGCTGAGCGATGGGACTGAGGCTGAGCGATGGAGCCGGAAGAGCTGAGCGATGGAAAGCGATGGAACGGGGACCGGGGAGCATGACAGTGACCAGTGACCGGCGTCGAGACCGGGGATCAGCCACGGTGCTCGTCATCGGCGTGCTGGGCGTCCTCGTGCTCGTCGGAGGTGCGGCCGTCATGGTGGGCACCGCGGTGGTCGCCACGCACCGGGCGGCGACCGCCGCGGACCTGGCGGCACTCGCGGGGGCGGTCGCCCTGCGCGACGCGGGGTCGACGACGGCGGCCTGTTCGGCGGCGCGTCGACAGACGACCCATAACGGCGGGATCCTCCTCCGGTGCTCGGTGGGGGTCGACGCCTCGGTGACGGTGCACTGTGCGGTCGCGACGCGGCTCGTCGGCCCCGGACTTCCGACCAGTGTGGAGCGCGCAGCCCGTGCCGGGCCGTCGCCGTTTCCGTAGCCGTGGAGCATCCGGGCGGCGAGGTGCAGCGCCACCGCCACCCGCTCACCGCCTGACCCCAGCCGCCCGGGGCCCACGCACAGCCTGTGGCGATGCTGCAGGCTGTGACGCCTGGCCCCAGCCGCTCGGGGCTGCGCCCCTCGATGAGCTATTCCCGGTGGGAGGCGGTGGCCGGAGGCGGTCAGGGAGCGCCGAACCCCTGGTGGGGAAGCTGGCCACAGCTCTGACTCGGGTCATCTTCCCCAGGAGGAAGGGCCATGCCTGCCAGGAGGGGTAGGGCGCGGAGGGCAGGGCCGGAAGCCATGTCGTGGACGGCGACCAGAACGGTCTCGAGGAGTCGATGCGGCGGTGCCGGAGACAGACGGTGTCCGAGGTCATAGACAGTCGGTCGGAGCCGAGCCCGCAGCGGGTCGAGGTGTGTCAGGGCCACCGGAGGGGCATCGGATACCTCGATCCAGTCCAGCTTCCCGCCGGTCGAGGTGTGTCAGGGCCACCGGAGGGGCATCGGATACCTCGATCCAGTCCAGCTTCCCGCCGGTCGAGGTGTGT
>JBDIAL010000197.1:0-7277 GCA_039812405.1 Nostocoides sp. | reverse complement strand
GACCTCGACGGCGTCCTCGCGGCCGGGACGCGGCTCGACCTCACCGTCGCCGCCGGCTCGATGACCGGGATCGTCTGCCCCGACCCCGTCGTCGCCCTCACGGTCCCGGCACTCCTGGCGCGCGAGGCCGACCCGCCCGCGGGGACGCTGCGGCTCGACGGGCGCGACGTGCGGGCCCTCCGGCTCGACGACCTGCGGGCCCGGGTCCTCGTCTCGCCCCACGACGCCGCCCTCCTGCCCGGGTCGATCGCCGAGAACCTCGCCGCGCTCGCGGTCCGACCCGCCCACCGGCTCACGGTGCAGGCCCCGGCCGGGCCGCCCGAGGCCGCGGTCCGGGCGGCGCTCGCCGACGAGGTGCTCGAGGTCGTGCCCGACGGAGCCGAGACCGACGTCGGGGACCGCGGCGAGGCGCTGTCGGGAGGGCAGCGCCAGCGGGTGGCCCTCGCCCGCGCCCTCGGCGCGGACCCACCGGTCCTCGTCCTCCACGACCCGACGACGGCCGTCGACGCGGCGACCGAGCAGCTCGTCGCCGGCCGGGTGCGGGCCCTGCGCGCGGGCCGGACGACCGTCGTCGTGACGACGAGCCCGGCCTGGCTGTCCCGGTGCGACACCGTCGTCCTCGTCGACCGGGACGGGTGCCACGCGGCACCGCACGCGGTCCTGCTCGCCGAGCACGCGGCATACCGGTCGGCGGTCCTGCGGTGACGGCCGCTCCGGGCACCCCGGCGGAGGACGCCGCCGACCGCCTCCTGCCCGTCGCGGGGGTCCGGGAGATCCGGGCGCACCTGCGCGGGCTCCTCGCCGGGCGCTGGCGTCTCGTCGGCGCGACGACCCTCGTCATGGTGCTCGACAGCGTCCTCGGGCTCGCCGGCCCGGTCGCCATCGGCTGGGTCGCCCAGCAGCTGACCGAGGGCCTGGACGTCGCCCATCTCGTCGGGCCGGTCGTCCTCCTCGCCGTCGCCGTGCTCGGGGCGACGCTCACCGGATGGCTGTCGGAGGTGCTCCTCGCCCGGACCGTCGTGCCCGTCGTCGGGACGCTGCGGGAGGAGACCGTGGCCGTGGCCCTCGACCTCCCGCTCGACCTCGTCGAGGCGGGGGGGACCGGCGACCTCGTCTCCCGCGTGTCGGGCGACGTCGAGGTCGTGTCCGAGGCGGCGACGGGGGCACTGGGCAGCTTCGTCGGGGCGGCTCTGACCATCGCCTCGACGATCGTCGGGCTCGCCGCCCTGGACTGGCGGTTCGCGCTCGCCGGGCTGCTCGCGGTGCCGATCCAGGCGCACACCCTGCGCTGGTACCTGCGGGTCTCGCAGCCGGTCTACGCCGCGAGCCGGACGGCCGACGGGCGGCGGACGTCGGCCGTGCTCGCGGTGTTCGCCGCCCTCCGACGCTCCGCGCGCTGCGCCTCGGCGGCGACGGGCTGGGACGGGTCGGCGCCGCCTCGGCCGACGCCGTGGCATACGAGCTGCGGGTGATCCGGATGGCGACCCGCTTCTACGGGCGGCTCAACCTCGCCGAGCTCATCGGGCTCGGCTCGATCCTCCTCGTGGCGTTCGTCCTCGTCCGCGACGGCCTGGCGACGGTGGGGGCCGCGACGACGGCGGCGCTCTTCTTCGCGAACCTCTTCAACCCCATCAACACCGTCCTCGGGCTCTTCGACGAGATGCAGGCAGCGGTCGCCGGGCTGGCCCGGCTCGTCGGGGTCGTCGACCTCGGGGCGACTCCGGGGGTCGGGCCGGGCTCCGCGCCGGATCCCGGGCCGGCATCGGGCGGAGGCGGAGCGGGTGCCGGGGCGCTCGAGGGGAGCGGGCTGCGGTTCGGCTACCACGACGGCCCCGACGTGCTCCACGGCGTCCGTGTGCGGGTCGAGCCGGGCCGGCACGTCGCCGTCGTCGGGACGACCGGCTCGGGCAAGTCGTCGCTCGCCTCCCTCCTCGCCGGAGTCCGGGCCCCGCGGGACGGCCGGGTCACCCTCGACGGCCGTGACCTCGCGGAGCTCGACGTGCCGCAGCGGCTCGTCGCCCTCGTGACCCAGGAGACGCACGTCTTCGCCGGGTCGGTCGCCGACAACGTCCGGCTCGGCCGGCCCGAGGCGACCGTCGCGCAGATCGCGGCGGCCGTCGACCTCGTCGGGGCCACCGGGTGGGTGTCCGCGCTCCCGGAGGGTCTCGACACGCCGGTCGGCGGGGGAGGGCACCTGCTCACGGCGGGGCAGGCCCAGCAGCTGGCCCTCGCCCGGGTCGAGCTGCTCGACCCGCTCGTCGTCGTGCTCGACGAGGCGACGGCCGAGGCCGGCAGCGACGCGGCCCGCGCCCTCGACCGGGCGGCAGCGGCGGTCGTCGCCGACCGCTCGTGCGTCGTCGTGGCCCACCGGCTCAGCCAGGCCCACGATGCCGACCTCGTCCTCGTCATGGACCACGGGCGCGTCGTCGAGGAGGGCACCCACGCCGAGCTGCTCGCCGCCGGCGGCCGGTATGCCACGCTCTGGGAGGCCTGGTCCCGCACCTGAGGCGTTCCGTCCCGCACTTGAGGCCGCTCGGTCTCGCACTTGAGGCCGCTCGGTCTCGCACTTGAGGCCGCTCGGTCTCGCACTTGAGGCCGCTCGGTCTCGCACTTGAGGCTGCTCCGTCGTCGCACCTGACGCCGCTCCGCGCCGAGGCGCCCCCGAACGGTGGAGGTTACCCAGGAGTATGTGTTGGGGACACAGCCAGTACTCCTGAGTAACCTCCACCGTGGCGGCCGTGTCGAGACACGCAGGCCGGGACGCGGGCCACGCCAGGCCGGGACGCGGGCCACGCCAGGCCGGGATCGCGGACGAGAGCGCGCCGCGCGTCATGAGGCCGGGGCGCCGCGGGGCCCCTAAGATGAGGAGCGCAGCTGGTTCGGCGTCGAAGCCATCGACGTCGTCGCAAGAGGGAACCCGGTGTGAGTCCGGGACTGCCCCGCAGCGGTGAGTGGGAACGAACGTCGTCACGAAGCACTGGGCCCAGCGGCCTGGGAAGCGACGACCGGTAGGAGCGAGCAGTGCGCCCACGAGTCCGAAGACCTGCCAGCGCACCGCGCCCGACCGGGTGCGGTGGTCTGCGGCTCCCGCGGGAGGAGCCCGGCTGTCTCGTCGGCTGGTCCGGCTGGAGGCCCGGGCCCGCGGTGTCGTCGACCGGCACCGACGAGCTCGCGAGGGATGAGCCCATGAGACGCACCATCATCGAGACCGGCCGGATGCGGACGATCGTCCTGCAGGCCGCCCACGACGGACCCGGCACGCGGGTCAGGACGATCGAGGAGCTCGCCGAGCGGCCCGAGCTCGGGCTCGACCCCGAGCTCGTCCTCTTCCTCCACGACCGGCTCTGCGAGGAGGTCCTCGCCGCGACCCGCCGCCGGGAGACGGCCGAGCCGGACCAGGTCGAGCACGCCGAGCGGGGCCTGCGGATGCTCGACGAGCTCATCGGCGACATCAGGCACGGCCGGGCGCTCGACCGGACCTCGCTGCGGCTCCTGGCCCTGGCATACGGCAGGCACCCGCAGTTCCGCCCGGAGTGGACCGCCGGGGCCTCCTGAGCCCGCATCGGCCGCCGGCCCGGCTGGCGGCGGACCGTCGACCGCGTATCCTCGCGGAGGGAGCCGCTTCCGCCCCGGGCGGGCAGCGGGACCCGGCGGGGACGGTTGACGGCCACAGGAAGGCGGACGGCGGGAGATGGAACGGCAGAGCATCCTCGCGCCCCCGGCCGAGGCGGCGATCTTCCTCGTCGTCCGGGTCGACACGGGGAGTGAGCCGGTCGTCCGCGACCTGTTCGCCGACCTCGGCGGGATCATCCGGGCGGTGGGCTTCCGCGCTCCCCCGGACGGGCTGACCTGTGTCGCCGGGATCGGTGCCGAGCTGTGGGACCGCCTGTATGCCGTGCGCCGGCCCGCCGGTCTCCACCCCTTCCGGCGCCTGGAGGGGGCGGTGCACACGGCCGTCTCGACCCCGGGCGACCTGCTCTTCCACCTGCGGGCCCGCCGGATGGACCTGTGCTTCGAGCTCGCCGACCAGATCATGCTGCGCCTCAAGGGGAGCGCCGAGGTCGTCGACGAGGTGCACGGCTTCCGCTACTTCGACCAGCGGGACCTCCTCGGCTTCGTCGACGGCACCGAGAACCCCGCCGGCGCCGGCGCCGAGGCCGCCGTCTTCGTCGGCGAGGAGGACGCGCCGTATGCCGGGGGCAGCTACGTCATCGTCCAGAAGTACCTCCACGACCTCGACGCGTGGAACGCCCTGCCCGTCGAGGAGCAGGAGCGGGTCATCGGGCGGCACAAGCTGAGCGACATCGAGATCCCGGACGCCGAGAAGGCCACCGACTCGCACGTCGCGCTCAACACGATCACCGACCCCGACGGGACCGAGCGGCAGATCGTCCGCGACAACATGGTGTTCGGGTCGGTCGGCGCCGGTGAGTTCGGCACCTACTTCATCGGGTATGCCGCGACCCCCGAGGTGACGGAGGAGATGCTCCGCCACATGTTCATCGGCGACCCGCCGGGCAACCACGACCGCATCCTCGACTTCTCGACCGCGACCACGGGCTGCCTGTTCTACGTGCCGACCGTCGACCTCCTCGAGGACCCCGACACGGTGCTCGCGGAGGTCGCGGCCGCCACCGATGCCACCCCGGGCGCCGACGCCGACGCCCCGTCCGAACCACCACCATCCACCCCCGACCCGGCCGGCGACGGCTCCCTCGGGATCGGAAGTCTGAAAGGGCGACCCTCGTGAACAACCTGTACCGCGCGCTGGCCCCCATCACCGACGCCGCCTGGGCGCAGATCGAGCAGGAGGCGCGGCGCACCTTCACCCGCCACGTCGCGGGCCGGCGGGTCGTCGACGTCGTCGGACCCGAGGGCCCCGAGCTCTCGGCGGTCGGCAGCGGTCACGTCCGCGACCTCGACTCGCCGGCCACGGGGGTGACCGTCCGGGTGCGGGAGGTGCAGCCGCTCATCGAGGTCCGCGTCCCGTTCACCGTGACCCGCGAGGCGGTCGACGACGTCGAGCGCGGCGCCGAGGACTCCGACTGGCAGCCGGTCAAGGACGCGGCGAAGAGCATGGCGTTCGTCGAGGACCGCGCCATCGTCAACGGCATCGCCGCGGCGTCGATCGGGGGCATCGAGCCGGGCAGCTCCAACCCGCGCCTCACGCTGCCGTCCGACGTGAGCGAGGTGCCGGACACCGTCGCGCGGGCCCTCAGCGCCCTGCGTCTCGCCGGGGTCGACGGGCCCTACAGCCTCCTGCTGTCGGCGGAGGCATACACCGCCGTCGCGGAGACGACCGACCACGGCTACCCCGTGCTCGGTCACGTGGCCCGGCTGCTCCGCGAGGGCGAGGCGGTCTGGGCGCCGGCCATCGCGGGCGGCCTGCTCGTGTCCACCCGGGGCGGGGACTACCAGCTCACCCTGGGCCAGGACCTCTCCATCGGCTACCTGAGCCACGACGCCGAGACGATCGACCTCTACCTCCAGGAGTCCTTCACCTTCCAGGCCTTCACCGCCGAGTCCAGCGTGGTCCTCGAGGCCGCCGCGGCCTCGGCCGCCGGATGAGCGGATCGACGACCCACCACGTCGTGACGGAGGCCGCTGCGGCCTCGGCCGCCGGATGAGCGGGTCGACGACCCACCACGTCGTGACGGAGGCCGACACCGCGGCGGCCGTCGGGAGCGGGGACGTGCCCGTCCTCGCGACCCCGCGTCTCATCGCCTGGATGGAGGCGGCCACCATCGTCGCGGCGGCACCGTTCGTCGGGCCCGGCCGGACGAGCGTCGGCACCGCCGTCCGGGTCGACCATCTCCGGGCCACCCCCGTCGGAGGGTCCGTCGACGTCGTCGCGACGCCACCGGACGCCGTCGAGGGCCGGACCCTCGCCTTCGAGGTCCGGGCCACCGACCACACCGGGGCCCTCGTCGCGCGCGGCACCGTCGAGCGGGCCGTCGTCGACACCGAGCGCTTCCTCGCCTCGGTCCGCGCCGTCGCCCCCTGACCACCCTCTGATCCCGACCCCTGCGCGCCTGGGCGGAGGTATGCCCGGGTGGAGGTATGCCCGGGTGGAGGTACTCGGTGTCCCTGTAGTGGTCCCCGCATACCTCGAACGGCCAGGCGCGCTGCCGGTTCGAGGTAAGAACACACCGTGTCGCGGGTTGGGCATACCTCGACTCGGGGCGGTGGGCCCGGACTGGACACGACCCTGCGGAGGTCCGACTCCCCGGCGCGGATGCGTCGATGCGGGGCTACCCCACGAGGACGCAGTCGCCGCACACGGCATCGCGCGACCCGGCCACGCGGTAGATGAGGCAGCAGCTGCGGCGGCGGAAGCCGGGCCCGGCCCGCAGCGCCCCGTCCTCGACGCGCGGGTCGGCGAGGATCTCGTCGGCGGCGGCGCGGGCCGGACCGGCGAGCTCGGGCCGGGCGGCACCGATCATCGCCGCGGCGCTGTTGGCGCCCGAGGCGACGTTGCCCCACGCGACCCGCGGCCCGAGGGCATACCGCTCGGCGAACAGCTCGGTCAGCCGCTCCGCAGCCGATCCCGCGAGGGGCAGGGGAGCATGGTCGGCCACCGCGCAGGAGAGCGGGACCGGCCCGCCGAGCACGTCCTGCCACCAGACGTCGTCGAGGTCGAGGGAGGGGTATGCCGTGCCGCGCGGCCCGGTGGCCTCGCCCCGTCCGGCGACGCCTGGGGTGGCGAGGGCTCGGTCGGTCCCGCCTGGGGCGGTGACGTCCCGGTCGGTCCGGCCTGGGGCGGCGAGGGCCCGGGCCGCGACGGTCGGCGCGACGAGGCGCGCGACGATCCCGAGGTGGGTCACCGACGCGGCGACCCGCACCTCGACGGGTCCGCCCGGGGAGCCCGGAGGGTCCGTCGGGCCTGGCGCGCCGGGCCGGCTCCCGAGGGCGGACCGCACCCGCTCGACCCGCTCGTCGAGGACGCCGGGGTCGGTGACGAGGACCGACAGCGGCAGCCACGGGGGAGCGGGCGCGGCACCGGGATCGTGCACCGCGACCTCGACGAAGGGCCCGAGCCCGGTCAGTGTGGCCGAGGGAGCCGCAGGTGGCCCCGAGGCCGCCGGGACGGACGGGTCCGCGCTCATCCCATCACGGTGCCGGAGGACTCGGCGTTGACCTCCCGCATACGGGAGAAGGTGCCCAGGTCGACGTCGTGCCCGGTGTGGGGACAGGTGTAGTGGACGGGGTCGGCGTCGTGGTCGTCGGCGGTCTCGACGGCCTCGATCAGCGTGCTCATGAGGGACCCGATGATCGGG
>JBDIAL010000196.1:0-7301 GCA_039812405.1 Nostocoides sp. | reverse complement strand
CCCGCTCGCCGCGACCTGGCTGCTGACCGCCGTCGGGTCGGGCACGCGGGACACGACGACCTCGCTCCTCGGCCGGCTCCAGGCGGCCCCGCCGCTGCTCACCCTCGGCACCTCCGGGGCGGTCGTCGCCGCGGCCCGGCAGGGGCTGGGCCTCACCCTCGTCCACGAGCCGGCGGTCCGGGAGCTGCTCGACCGGGGCGAGCTCGTGGCATACCCCGTGTCGGGGACCCCGCTCGCGCGCCCGTGGCACCTGTGCACGACGCCCGAGCCGACCGCGGCGACCCGGCTGTTCGTCGACCACGTGTGCAGCACCGGGTGCGTGGGCGGGAACGCGTTCCACACCCGGTCTCGTCCGACGGGGTGACTCCCGCGGCCCCCGGGCCCGGCCTGCATGAGACTGTCCGATCGGGTCGGATTCATGCAGCGAGGCCGGATCCGGGCGGACGGGCAGGCGACCCGGGCGGGCGAGGCAGGATCCAGGTGGACGGGCAGGTGACCCGCGCTAGCCGAGGGGCAGCTCGACGAGCACGGTCGTCCCGCGCCCGGGGAACGACTCCACCCGCAACGAGGCCTCGACCATCGCGCAGCGCTCGGCGATCGAGCTGAGGCCGAAGTGCTGGGCACCGTCGGGATCGAGCGCGCGGGAGGTGCGGCGCTGCACGGGGTCGAAGCCCTTGCCGTCGTCGGTGCAGCCGAGGATCAACGAGTCGCCGATGCCCCGCAGCGACAGGACGATGTGGTCCGCCTCGGCGTGCTTCACGGCATTGGACAGCGTCTCCTGGGCGATCCGGTAGAGGGCGGCCCCGGCATGGTCGGGCAGGTCGTCGATGGCGACCGCCGGGTCGACGGCGAGGTCGATCGTCGGCCCGTCCCCGCGGCGGGCCATCTGCACGAGCGACTCGAGGGCCGCGATGAGCCCGAGGTCGTCGAGGACGAGGCTGTGCAGGCCCGAGATGGCCGCCCGGGTCTGGTTGTATGCCAGGTCCGCCAGGTCCCGCGCCGACACCAGCTCGGCGCGGGCCCGCTCCAGCTCGCGGCGCCGCTCCTGCGGTGTCGGGGCGTCGTGGGCCGCGAGCTCGGCGACCGTGAGGTCCGCGGCGGACAGGTGGAAGGACATGGACGCGAGGGCCGTCGTCACCCCGTCGTGGAGGTCGAAGGCGATCCGGCGCCGCTCCGCCTCGAGGGCCGAGATCGCCTGCTTGATGAGCTCGTCGCGCTCGGTGCGGTGCCGGTGGACGGCCCGCCACAGCTGGTCGGCGTGGATCCGCAGCCCGAGCATGACCGCCACCGACTGCGCCGCCTCGAGGTCGGACGGGCCGTACGGCATCCGGGGACTGCGATGGGCCGCGAGGACTCCCACGAGGAGGTCGTCGAGTCCCTTGAGCGGCAGGCACATCCGGGCGATGGTCTGCCCGGGGCGCAGGCCGAGCAGCTGGCGGTGGAGGGCGTTGCGGGGAGAGTCGGCATCGAGGAGCAGCGGCTGTCTCGTCCGGGCCACCCGCCCGGTCACCCCGAAGCCGACCTGCAGCCGGAGCGCCCCGGCCGAGGTGTGGGGCGGCCAGATGTCGAGGATCGTGAGGCTCTGCCCCTCGACCGCGTAGAGCAGGACCCCGTCGGACCGGAGGGTGCCGGCGAGCTCCTCCGCCCCGGGGATCGTCTCGTCGATCGCGTTCACATGAACAGTCCCTCGCGCAGGGCGACGGCGATGGCCCCGCTGCGGTCGGTGACCCCCAGCTTGCGGTACAGGCCGCGGATGTGCGTCTTGACCGTGTCCTCGCTGACGACGAGCTTGCTCGCCACCCCCTTGTTCGAGTGGCCGGCGACGAGCAGCGCCAGCACCTCCGACTCCCGCTGGGTGAGGCCGAGGTGGGCGCCGGACCAGAACTCTCCGGCGTTGAGCCGGGCCGCCGACAGGGCGACGCGGCCGGCCAGGGCGTGGTCGACGACCGTCTCGCCCTCGCCGACGCGCATGAGGTGGGTCACGAGCTCCTCGCCGTCGATCCGCTTGAGGATGTATCCCGACGCCCCGACGCGCAGGGCCTGGAACAGGTAGTGCTCGTCGTCGTAGACCGTGAGGTGGACGACCTTGGTCTCGGGATAGGCCGTCGTGATCCGGCGACACAGGTCGAGCCCGCTCTCCTTGCCGATCCGCACGTCGCAGAGCACGACGTCGGGCCGCTCGGCGTCGACGAGGGCGAGAGCCTCGCCGGCAGCCGTCGCGTGGCCGACGATCGTCACGTGGTCGGGGAAGCGTCCGAGCATCGCGTCGAGGCCGTGCAGCACCATCTCGTGGTCGTCGACGAGGACGAGGCGCATGGGGCGGGGCGGCGGTGCTGCCATGCCGTCCAGACTACGGTGACCCGGGCCGAGTCCCGGCCGTCCCGGGCCCATCTCACCCGGCCCTCCACCCGACCGGGTGAGCCAGGCGGGAGGGCGTCGCGGTCGGATGGAGGCCCGAGCAGAGAGGCGGACCGCCATGTCCGAGCAATCCGCCCGACCGCCCCTCGCCGACCTGCCGGGGGTGTGATCACCGTGAACCACGGCAGGTCCGGAGCGCGGGCGGGCGGCGGCCGGACCACCCTCCCGCGTGCGGTCGTCTTCGACGTCGACGGCACGCTCGTCGACAGCGAGCGGGACGGTCACCGGGTCGCCTTCAACGCGGCGTTCGCGGAGGCCGGCCTCGAGGACCGGTGGGACGTCGAGACCTACGGGCGCCTCCTGCGCATCGCGGGCGGCGACCGGCGGCTCGCGGCCTGGTTCGAGAGCACCGGGCGGTCCCGGGACGAGGCCCTCGCGCTGGCCCGGGCCCTCCACCCGCGCAAGACGCGGATCATGCGCGAGCTCGTCGACGAGGGCCGGATCCGGGCCAGGCCGGGCGTGGCGGACCTGCTCGACATGCTGGATGCACAGGGCATACCCGTCCATGTCGCGACGACGGGCACGCGGGCCTGGGTGGAGCCGCTGCTCGACCGGGTCTTCGGCCCCCGGTTCGGGACCGTCGTCACCGGCACCGAGGTGCTGCGGCTCAAGCCGGACCCGGCCGTCTACGAGGAGGTGCTCCGCCGCACCGGCCTCCGGTCGGAGCAGGCCGTCGCGGTCGAGGACTCCGGGAACGGCGTCCGGGCCGCCGTGGCGGCGGGCCTGCCCTGCGTGGCCGTGACCAACGACTACACGCGCGGGGACGACCTGGACGGGGCGGCGCTCGTCGCGGACGCCTTCACCGACGCCGGGGTCGGGGCGTGGTTCGCCGCGCGCTTCGCCGCCGAGGCGCGGTGACCCGGCATCGGGGCGCATCCACCCCCCGGGTCACCCCTGGGGTGGATGCCCCCGCCGCCGCGCGCTGGTGTGCTCGCAGTGCACCCCGAGCGCCCGTGCGACGCCCCCGCGCGTGGTGGCCCAGGACGACCCCCGAGGAGGCACTCGATGCTGACGCAGCGCACGACGCTGACCCAGTTCCTCATCGAGGAGCGGCGCAGGCATCCCGCCGCCAGCGGGGAGCTCAACGCGCTCATCCACGACGTGGCCCTGGCCTGCAAGGCGATCTCCCGGCGGATGGCCTCCGGCGCACTGAGCGGCCTCGTCGGCGCCGCGGGGGCCGTCAACGTCCAGGGCGAGCAGCAGCAGAAGCTCGACGTCGTGGCGAACGAGCTGTTCGTCAGGACCACCGAGTGGGGAGGCCATCTGGCCGGCATGGTGTCGGAGGAGCTGACCGACCCTCACCCCATCCCTCCGCAGTACCCCCGCGGCACCTACCTGCTGACCTTCGACCCCCTCGACGGGTCGTCGAACATCGACGTCAACGTCTCCGTCGGCAGCATCTTCTCGATCCTGCGGGCCCCTGCCCCGGGCGTCGCGGCGACGGTCGCGGACTTCCTCCAGCCGGGCACCCGGCAGGTCGCCGCCGGCTATGCCGTCTACGGCCCCAGCACCGTCCTCGTCCTCAGCGTGGGCACGGGCGTGCACGCCTTCACCCTCGACCCGGTGCTCGGCGAGTTCTTCCTCACCCGGCAGGGGATCACCGTTCCGCCGGCGACCCAGGAGTATGCCGTCAACACCTCCAACCGTCGCTTCTGGGAGCGGGCGGTCTCCCGCTACATCGACGAGTGCCTCCAGGGCGTGGGCGGTCCCCGTGGGAAGGACTTCAACATGCGCTGGGTGGCCTCGCTCGTCGCCGAGGCCCATCGGATCCTCACGAGGGGCGGCGTCTTCCTCTATCCCCGCGACAGCAAGGACCCCGCGCGGCCGGGCCGGCTCCGGCTGCTCTACGAGGCCAACCCGATCGCCTTCCTCGTGGAGCAGGCCGGGGGTCTCGCCACGACGGGCCGGGAGCGCGTCCTCGACGTCGTGCCCCGGGAGCTGCACCAGCGCATACCGCTCATCTTCGGCTCCCTGGAGGAGGTCGAGCGGATCACCCGCTACCACCACGAGCTGCCCGACGAGCCGATGGAGCAGATCAGCCCCCTGTTCGGCCTGCGCGGCCTCTACCGCACCGGCGCCTGAGGAGGAACCCGTGTCCGCCAAGCACCCCGTCGTCGTCGTCACCGGGTCCTCCGGAGCCGGCACGACCTCGGTCATGCGCACCTTCGAGCAGATCTTCCGTCGGGAGAAGGTCCACGCGGCCTTCGTCGAGGGCGACAGCTTCCACCGCTACGACCGGGCGGCGATGAAGGAGCAGCTGGCCCGGGCCCGCGCGGAGGGCGACCACACCTTCAGCCACTTCGGCACCGAGGCCAACCTCTTCGAGGAGCTCGAGGCCCTGTTCCGCGACTACGGCGAGACGGGCAGCGGCCGGGTGCGCACGTACCTCCACGACGACCGGGAGGCGGCCCCCTACGGCCAGGAGCCCGGCACCTTCACCCCCTGGGAGGAGCTGCCCGCCGACACCGACCTGCTGTTCTACGAGGGCCTCCACGGCGCCGTCGTGACGGACACGGTCGACGTCGCGCAGTATGCCGACCTGGCCATCGGCGTCGTCCCCGTCATCAACCTCGAGTGGACCCAGAAGCTGCACCGCGACAAGGCGCAACGGGGATACTCCACCGAGGCGGTGACCGAGACGATCCTGCGCCGGATGGACGACTACGTGACCTACATGTGCCCCCAGTTCTCCCGGACGCACGTCAACTTCCAGCGGGTCCCCGTCGTCGACACGTCGAACCCGTTCATCGCCCGGACGATCCCGTCGGCGGACGAGTCGATGCTCGTCATCCGCTTCGCCCGCCCGCAGGGCATCGACTTCCCCTACCTGCTGTCGATGCTCCACGACTCGTTCATGTCCCGCCCGAACACCATCGTGTGCCCGGGCGGGAAGATGGACCTGGCGATGCAGCTCATCTTCACGCCGATGCTGTGGCGACTGCTCGACCGGCGCGCCAAGGCCCTCTGACCAGGCGGCGCGTGGCAGGCGCGTGGCATACGACCTCACCCGGGAAGCGGTCACCTGCCCCGAGAACGCTTCCCCCGGAAGGTGACCCCTTGTCGTGGAACCCGATAAAGGTCCCGGAGGGGGTGGGGTGGGGGCGGCTAGAGCTCCTCGTAGACGGCGGGGTCCTGGTCGGCGATCCGTCCGTCGGGGCGGGCGAGGGTGGCGATGGCCGCGAGGTCGGCGTCGTCGAGGGTGAGGTCGAAAACGTCGAGGTTGGCCCGCTGGCGCTCGTCGGACGTCGCCTTGGGCAGCGGCAGGGCCCCGCGCTGGGTCTGCCAGCGGAGGACGACCTGGGCCGGGGTCGCGCCGTGCCGGGCCGCCACCTCGGCGATGACGGGCTCGGCGAGCAGGTCGCTGCGCCGGCCGAGCGGGCTCCACGCCTGCGTGACGATGCTGTGGGCGGCGTCGTAGGCGAGCTGCTCGGCCTGCGGGAAGTAGGGGTGCAGCTCGATCTGGTTGACCGCGGGTGCCACACCGGTCCGGGCGGTGATCGCCTCGAGGTGCTCGGGGAGGAAGTTGCACACGCCGATGGCCCGGACCAGCCCGCGTCGCTGGCACTCGACGAGCGCCTCCCAGGCCTCGACGTAGAGGCCCTGGCGGGGGTTCGGCCAGTGGACGAGGTAGAGGTCGAGCCGGTCCAGCCCGCTGCGGTAGACGCTCTCCTGCACCGTCGCGACGGCGTCGTCGTGGCGCTGGTGGCGGCCGGGCAGCTTGGAGGTGACGACGATCTCCCCGCGGGGGACGGCGCTGGACCGGACGGCCCGTCCGACGGTCCCCTCGTTCTCGTAGCTGAATGCCGAGTCGACGAGCCGGTAGCCGTTGTCGAGGGCCCGGGCGACGGTGTCGACCCCGTCGCTGCCCCGCAGCCGGTAGGTCCCGAAGCCGATCGCCGGGAGGTCGAGGCCACCCGGTCCTGCGCCGTTGTCGGTGTGGAGCACGGGGATGGTCATCGTCGTCCTCTCTCGGGGCCTCGGTCCGCCCAGGCTAGGACAGCCTCGGCGGCGGAGCGCGCCCGGCCGACGCCCGGCCGACGCCCGGTCGAGGCCCGGCCGAGGTCGGCCGACCTAGAATCGGCGGGGTGACCGCCTACCTCGACCATGCGGCGACGACCCCGGTGCGGGCCGCGGCGCTCGCGGCGTTCGTCGAGGCGGCCGGTATGCCGGGCAACCCCTCCTCGCTGCACGCGCCCGGCCGCGCGGTGCGCCGGGTCGTCGAGGAGTCGCGGGAGTCCCTCGCCGCCGACCTCGGTGCCCACCCCACCGAGGTGGTGCTCACCTCCGGCGGCACCGAGGCGGACAACCTCGCCGTCGCCGGGGTCTTCCGAGCGCGCCGGTCCGCCGAGCCGGGGCGCACCCGCATCGTCACCACCCCCGTCGAGCACCACGCCGTCCTCGACACGGTCGAGCACCTCGTGCGCGCCGAGGGGGCGACGGTCACCTGGCTCGAGGTCGACCGCGAGGGCCGGGTCGACCCGGCCGGGCTGCGGGCCGCCGTCGCGGAGGACCCCGGGTCGGTGGCCCTCGTCTCGGTCATGTGGGCCAACAACGAGATCGGAACCGTCCAGCCGATCGCCGAGCTGGGGGCCGTGGCCCACGAGCACGGCATCCCGCTGCACACCGATGCCGTCCAGGCCTTCGGCCACGTGCCGCTGTCCGTGGCCGGCTCCGGGGCCGACCTCGTCTCGGTCACCGGCCACAAGCTCGGCGGCCCCGTCGGCTTCGGCGCCCTCGTCGTCGGCCGGGGCGTCGCGCTCGAGCCGCTCGTCCACGGTGGGGGACAGGAGCGCGGCTTGCGCAGCGGCACGCTCGCCGCGGCGGGCGCCCGGGCGTTCGCCGTCGCCGCGCACGAGGCCGTCGCCGAGCAGGAGGCGGAGTCG
>JBDIAL010000195.1:0-7390 GCA_039812405.1 Nostocoides sp. | reverse complement strand
CACCCGGCATGGCCCCGCCCACGCGTCCTGGCTGCCCGGTGCCGGGACCGTGGAGGGCTGGGTGGGCGTCGTCGTCGCGGCCGGGCTGGTCTGGGCCCTGCGCACCGACCTCGGCGACCCCGACCGGCGCCGCACCATCGGCATGCTGTGGGACGTCGGCACGTTCTGGCCCCGGTCGGTCCACCCTCTGGCACCGCCCTGCTACGCCGAGCGGGCCGTGCCCGAGCTCGTCGACCGGATCCGCATCCTCACCGGCACCGTCGATCCCGACCCCCGCGACCCCGCCTGGTGCCAGGTGCTCGACCACCGTCACAACGCCGACGACCTCGACGCGCTGACCGCCCCGCCCGTCACCGCCCTCCTGCTGACCGGGTACAGCCAGGGCGCGGTCATCACCCCTGCCGTCGTCGCCCAGCTCCCGGCGAGCACCCTGGCGAAGGTGTCGCTGCTGACCCTCGCCTCCCCGGCCCGGCGGCTCTACGGACGGGCCTTCCCCGCATACTTCGGCGCCGCGCAGCTGGACCACCTGCGCGAGCTGCTCACCGGCCCTGCCCCTGCCGCATCCCCGGCGACCGGGAGACCCCCGACGCGGCGGACCCGGTGGAAGAACCTCGTCCGGCACAGCGACTACATCGGCTCGTGGGTCGACGCGCCCCTGCCGGTCGACGGACCCGGCGACCCCTCCGCCGTCTCCGACGCCGTCGACCAGCCCTGCTGGGACCCCGTCACCGTCGCCCACGACCTCGACCAGGCCCCGCCTCCGATCCACTTCCACACCGGCTTCTGGCCCGACATCCGCGTGACCCAGCTCGGTCGCAGCCTCCTGGAGTAGGAGCCCATCCGGCCATGCTGGCAACACCTGTCGGCGACACTCGACCCGGCGTGGCGGCGCCGCCACCCCTCGACGGCCCCGATCTCGCGATGCGGGTCCCACGCCTTCCCCTCGCTCCGGATATGGCTCATGCTGTGTGGTGACGGTTCGTCCGCTTTGACGGCCCAGCCGGAGGTCCTCGGGGCTCCGGAGGGTCTGGGTCATCGGCTGGACGCGTGGACGGACGCCAGGTGTCGGACCGAACGCTCCTGGGAAGGTGTCCGATGAAGGAGATCCACCCCCGCGAGGGACTGACCGGACCACGGGTCGAGGTCATGCACCAGTTCCGGATCCTGTTGGACACCAGGACCGTTCATCTTCCGAGGGCGTGTGACCAGATCGTCGCCCGCCTCGTCGTGGAGGACCACAGCTGTGCCCGCGCGGTGCTCGCGTCGAGTCTGTGGCCCGACCGCACCGACCGGGACGCCGGGACGCTGCTGCGCCGCGCGCTGTGGCGGGTCAACCGCGACGTCCCGGGGCTGCTCGAGGGCGACGCCCGGCAGGTGGGCCTCGCCGCCGGCGTGGACGTCGACCTCGCCGAGGTGCACCGGCTCGCGGAGGCCGTCAACCAGGGGGCGCCGCTGGTCAGCGCCCACGCGGTGCGGCTGCTCCAGGGCGACCTGCTGCCCCAGTGGTCGGAGCCGTGGCTGGAGGCGCCGCGCGAGTCGCTGCGCCAGGTGCGCCTGCACACCCTGGAGGCGCTCGCGCGCAACGACCTCGACGCGGGCCGGCCGGACAGCGCCCTCCTCGCCTCCCTCGCCTCGACGGGCATCGACCCGCTGCGCGAGAGCGCCCACCGCATCGTCATCTCCGCCCATCTCGCCGAGGGCAACGCGTCGGAGGCGCTGCGGCACTACGCCCAGTACCGGGACCTGCTGTGGCACGAGATGGGGCTGCGGCCGAGCGCGCGCCTCGAGGCGCTGCTCACCGACGGCGGCCAGGTGCTGCCGCTCGGGCCGCGCAGCGGGATCCGCGGCGCCTGACTCGGGGAGCGCGCGCATTCCCCCAGAGGAGGGGTGCGCGCATTTCGTGGAGGGGGGGTCTGACGGCGAAGAGGCATGGCTGCGACGGAGCGGGGACGCCGCGGCGACGCGACGGACCGCCTGGGAGGACGGCGGGGACACGCCCGCGTCGGACACTCGCAGGCGACGGCATACCGCCATGAAACCCCCCCGGAGGCATCCGTGACTGTACAGACCACCTACCCCGGCGTCTACATCGTCGAGCAGCCCTCCGGGTCGCACGTCATCACCGGCGTCTCGACCTCGGTCACGGCGTTCGTCGGCGCGGCCCGCAAAGGGCCGGGAGACAGCCCGACCCGGCTGAGCAGCTTCGCCGACTACGTGCGGACCTTCGGCGACGTCATCGACGCGACGGCGCCCATGGGCCACTCGGTGCGGCTCTTCTTCGCCAACGGCGGGACCCAGGCCATCATCGTGCGCGCCCTCGGGGCCGGGGCGGCCGCGGCCGGGATCGACCTTCCGGCCGTGGACGGGATGACGCTGACGCTCACCGCGCTGTCGCGAGGGGCGTTCGGGACGGGCACCGGAGGGGGGACGACCGCCCAGAGCGGGATCTTCGTCACGGTCACCCCGGCGACGCAGTATCCCTCCGACCGGTTCGGCCTCGTCGTCGCCGAGTGGACGGCGGGAGTCGGCGGCGGGCCGGCCAGCATCGTGGCCCAGGAGTCCTGGTCCGAGCTGTCGATGTCGCCGAGCAACCCGCGGTACGTCGAGACCGTCCTTGCCGCCAGCACCCTCGTCAGCGCGGAGGTCAGCGGGACGCCGGCGCCGGTGCCGGGCGCGGGCACCTCGACCGGCACGGTCTCCCTCACCGGCACGACCTCGGTCACGGTGAGCGGCAAGGCGCTGCGGCTCACCGTCGACCAGGGGACGACGACCGACTACGTCCTCTTCCCGACGGAGGACCCGCCGGTCGCGCACACCGTCAACGACGTGAAGACGGAGATCAACGGGGCCGGCTCGATCTGGCCGGTCACCGCGAACATCTCCGGCGGGAACCTCGTCCTCACGAGCCGGACGACCGGCATGGACAGCGCGGTCGTCGTCGGCGTCATCGGGCTCGGCGACGCGTCGGAGGACTTCGGTCTCGGCGTGGCCCGTGGCGGCACCGAGGTCGCCGCGTCGGCGCCCTACCGCCCCGCCGTCGCGCCCGCCGCCGGGCTGACCGGGGGCGCCGACGGCGCGACGCCGGGTGCCGCCGACATCGTGTCGGCCACCGAGGGGGAGGCGATGCTCGCGCTCGACTCCCTCGACTTCCCCCGGTTCAACCTGCTCTGCCTGCCCGGGGTGTCGACGAGCGACACGACACCGGTGTCGACGGCGCTGGACTACTGCCGCCGCCAGAACGCCTTCTACGTCATCGACCCGGCACCCGGCCTCAACCCCGCGCAGCTGACGACGGCCGCCAACCTGCTGCGGGCCCAGGGCGCGCACGGCGCCGTCTACTGGCCGCGCCTCGTGACCTCCGACTCGACGTCCGACGGGTTCGGGGCCTGCGGCGCCGTGGCGGGCATCATGGCCCGCACCGACTCCTCGCGGGGCGTGTGGAAGGCACCGGCCGGCCTCGATGCCGGTGTGGCGAGCGCCATCGGCCTCACCGCTCCGACGAACGACGACGTCTCCGGAGCGCTGAACCCGTTGGGGATCAACGTGCTTCGGACCTTCCCCGGCGCCGGGCTGGTCGTCTGGGGGGCGCGAACCCTGGCCGGCAGCGACGTGCTGCAGAGCGACTCCAAGTACGTCCCGGTCCGGCGTCTCACCGACTACCTCTCGGCGAGCCTCTACCTCGGCACCCAGTTCGCCGTCTTCGAGCCCAACGACCCCGACCTGTGGGGCCAGCTGCGGCTCGCCGTGGGTGGGTTCATGCGCCAGCTGTTCGTCCAGGGGGCCTTCCAGCGCTCGGAGACGGGGGCCGAGTCGGACAGCTTCTTCGTCATCTGCGACTCCAGCGTCAACCCGCAGACCGAGATCGACCAGGGGCGGGTCAACGTCGTCGTCGGGTTCGCCCCGCTAAAACCCGCCGAGTTCGTCATCATCACGATCACCCAGCTGAGCCAGGCGGGAGACTGACATGGCCGAGTTCACGGTCAACCCGATGCGCTTCGACCCGTACAAGACCCACATGTTCCGCGTGAAGTGGGACGGGGTCTACGTCGCGGGACTGTCGAAGATGTCGGCGCTCAAGCGGAGCACCGCCCCGGTGACCCACCGGGTCGGGGGCGACCCGACCCGGCTGCGCAAGAGCCCCGGCCTGACGACCTACGACGCGGTCACCCTCGAGCGGGGCGTCACCCACGACCCGGCATTCGAGGCCTGGGCCAACAAGGTCGCCAGCCTCGAGCAGCCGGGCATCTCCCTCCCGGACTTCCGCAAGGACCTCATCGTCGACGTCTTCAACGAGGCCGGCCAGAAGGTGCTGTCCTACAAGCTGTTCCGGTGCTGGGTCTCGGAGTACCAGGCGATCCCCGCACTCGACGCGGCCACGGCCGCGGTCGCCATCCAGAGCATCAAGCTCGAGCTCGAGGGGTGGGAGCGCGACACCGCGGTGACCGAGCCCGTCGAGCAGTCCGTGTGACATGACGGTCACCTGCCCGGTGTCGCCGCTCGCCCGGCTGGCGGCGGTCTTCGAGGACGGCCGGAGCCTGCTGGAGCAGGCCTGTGCCGTCCTGCGGGCCTGCCCCGATGCGGAGGTCCTCGCGGACTACGGAGTGTCCGACCCGGCCGACCTCCCGGCCGGCGCCGCCGACCGGTGCCTGCTCGCGGCGTCCGTCGCCCTGACCGGTGCGCCCGTCGAGGTCACTGCCGGCTGCGCCGCCTGCGGGTGCCGGTCGACCTTCGCCCTCACCCCGGAGTCGGTCGGCGCGCATGCCTGGGTATGCCGGGTGACCTCCCCTGGCCGCGGCCTGCGGGAGCCGACGTATGCCGACCTCGTCGGCTGTGCGGGCGACCGGTCCGCGCTCCTCGAGGCCTGCCGGATCGGGCTCGGCCCCGGCGGGTCGCCGCCCGGGGGAGACGGCCGGGGCGCAGACGGAGCGGAGGCGACCGGGTCGGGCGGGGACGGCTCGGGGGAGTGGGTCGACCTCGAGGCGATCGACGCGAGCCTGTCGGGGCCGCTGCGCTCGGCCTGCGTCGAGTGCGGCGCCGACCTCGTCCTCGACCTCGACGTCGTGACTCTCGTCCTCGCCTCGCTCGCCCGGGTCTGCGCCGACGTGGACCGGGAGGTGCACCTGCTCGCCTCGGCATACGGCTGGGAGCTCGCGACGATCGAGGGCCTGCCGGACCACCGTCGGCAACGGCTCGCGGCCCTGGTGTCGGGGGTGGCCGGATGACCGCCGAGGGCACCGGCCCCCGGGAGGGACCGCGGCCCGGCGGTCTCGCCCGGGCCCTGGCCCGCGCGGCCCGGCCTGCTGTCCGCGTGCCCGCCCCCGGATGGGTGGAGGCCCCGGAGACGTCGCGGGACGGACCGGTCCGGGGTGTGGTCCCGTTGCATGAATCCGACCCATTTGGACAGTCTCATGCAGGCCCGCCGGCTCCGGCGGAAGGGGTCCCCGGGGTGGTCCGGGTGCATGAATCCGACCCAATTGGACAGTCTCATGCAGGCCCGCCGGCTCCGGCTCCGGTGGTCCCGTCGGCGGTCCGGGTGCATGAATCCGACCCGATTGGACAGTCTCATGCAGACCCGGCTTCGGCGGAGGGGGGTGCCGTGGCTGTCGGCGACTCGGCTCGTCCGGCGGCCGCCTGGCTGCATGAATCCGACCCATTTGGACAGTCTCATGCAGACCCGGCTTCGGCGGAGGGGGGTGCCGTGGCTGTCGGCGACTCGGCTCGCCCGGCGGCCGCCTGGCTGCATGAATCCGACCCATTTGGACGGTCTCATGCAGGTCCGCCTGGTCGGTCTCATGCCGACCTGCCGGCTCCCCGGGCAGGGGGCGCCATGGCTGTCGGCGACTTGGCCCTTCCGGCGGCGGTCTGGCTGCATGAATCCGACCCAATTGGACAGTCTCATGCAGACCCGGGGGCGGCCCGGGTGCATGAATCCGACCCAATTGGACAGTCTCATGCAGACTCGCCGGCTCCGGCGGAGGGGGGTGCCGTGGCTGTCGGCGACGCGGCCCTTCCGGGAGTGGTCCGGGTGCATGAATCCGACCCATTCGGACGGTCTCATGCAGGCGGCCCGGTCTCCCCGGCCCATCCGGTCCCCCCGGTCGTCATCGGCCGGATCGACATCCACGTCACGGCCCCCGAGCCGGAGGCCGACCCGTTCGCCGGTCTGCGCGCCGTCGAGGGCGGCCTCACCGCACGCCGCGGGGGTGGCTGGTGACCCTCTTCACGCCCGGGCCCCCCGTCCTCGCGGGGGTCGACGAGGTGCTGCGGACCCTGACGACCGAGGCGCTCAAGGGGCTCGCCGACCCGGTCGGGGTGAGCGTCGGGCCGCTGGACCGTCCCGTCGACGGCCCCCGGCTCAACTGGTTCCTCTACCGGGTCGAGCCGGCCCCGGCATACGTCAACATGGAGTACCCGGGGACGGGATGGCGCACCCGCCGCGGGCGCCCGCCCCTCGCCCTCACCCTGCGCTACCTGCTGTCCGCCGACCCGGGCGAGCTCACCGCGAGCGGCAACGAGGACGACGTCGTCCACGCCGGCCTCTCGGCGCTCATGGCGGCGCTCCACGACAACGGCATCCTCGGCACCGACACGCCGATCGCCACCGGCCCGGACCGGTCGGTCACCGACGTCGCCCCCGCGCTCGACGGCCTCTACGAGCCGCTGCGCATCACCCCCGACCCGGTGCCGCTGGAGACGATGGCGGCGCTGTGGAACACCGGCTCGCACGCGCTGCGGCTGTCCGTCGCGTATGCCGTGAGCCTCGTGACCGTGCCGCCCCAGACCGCCTTCGCCGCCGGTCCGCCGGTGCAGGTCCGTCGGGTCGGGGTGTCGCCGGCGACGGTCCCCGTCATCGCGTCGGTCACCCCGCGGCTCGTCTCCTTCGACGACCCCCTCGCGATCGTCGTCCGGGGCCTCACCGACACCCGGACGGTGACCCTCTCCCGGCTGCCGGGCGACCCCGACGACCCGACCGACGGGCGCCCGGACCCGGCGACCACCCACAGCACCGGGCCGTGGACCCTGCCGTCGACCCCCACGGGCGACGGGCTCGTCGTGCACCTCCCGAACGACACCGTGGTCGCCGGCCAGCGGGCCGTCACGGTGACCAACGTCGCCGACGGGCTGCCCGCCGGGAGCGGGCAGACGACGGTGACCGTCGTGCCCGAGGTCGTGTCGGCCGCGGCCCCGCTCGCGGCCGGGGCCGCCGCGACGCTGACCGTCCGGCACGCGACCGCCGCCGGGCAGGTCTTCTTCGCCGGGACCCCGGTGCCGTATGCCGTGCTCGACGCGACGACGGTGAGCGTCACCGTCCCGGACCTGCCGGACGGGGGCACGGTGCCGGTCAGCCTGCGCGCCGGGACGGTGAGCGGTCCGACGACCGACCTGGCGG
>JBDIAL010000194.1:0-7394 GCA_039812405.1 Nostocoides sp. | reverse complement strand
CGGCGGTCGCCGGAGCGGCTCGGCCCGGGCTGCTCGTCGGCACGCGGACCACGGTGTCCCGGCTCGTCGACCCGTCCGGACCGCCGACCGCCGCGACCCCGCACCCCCTCGACCGGGCACCGGAGGATGCGCCGGAGGTCGGCTTCGCGGCGCCCCCCGGATCGGGGGCACCTGGCATACCACCGACGTCGACGACCCCACGGGCCGGTCACGGCACAGCGCCCGACCCCCGCTTCGTGCCGCAGCGTCCGGCGGTTCGCCGGGTGCCGACGCCTGCCGTCCTCGGCAGCCGAGGGCTGCCGGCTCCCGACGGCGTCGTCGTCCACCGCGGCGACACCCTGTGGTCCATCGCCGCGGCCGCGCTCGGACCCGACGCGACCGATCCGGAGGTCGCCCGCGCGTGGCCGCGGTGGTATGCCGCGAACCGGCACCTCATCGGCCCCGACCCCGACCTGCTCCGGCCCGGTCAGGTGCTGCGGGTCCCGACCCCGGCCACGGCCCGATGAGCCGTGGCCGGGGGCTGCACAGCGTGCCCGACAGGATGCCGGACGAGAGCTTCGCGAGTCATGCCGAGCTCATGGCGACCCATCGGGAGAGCAGCACGCCCTACGTCCAGGAGGCGCTGGCCGTCGACTTCTCCGACGAGGAGGACGGCGACGCGCTCCTCGTCGGCCCCCAGCCCACCGACCGCGCGCAGCTGCCCGACCCGCACCCGAGGGCCACCCACCTCGCCCAGGCCGTCGTCGAGGTCCTCTCCGGGACCCGCACCCCGGTCCAGCTGCTGCGATGGACCTCCCCCGAGGTGTATGCCGTGCTGGCCCGGCGCGCACTCCTCGCGCAGCGCCGGGCCCGCGAGTCGGGTGCCTCGGCGGGGCGCCGCCGGCCGGTCGTCGTGCGCCGGGTCCTCGTGTGCGAGCCGCGCGACGGCATCGCCGAGGTCACCGTCGTCGTCGTCGACGGCGGCCGGGTCCGGGCGCTCGCCATGCGGCTCGCCGGCTACGACGGCGACTGGCGGATCGTCGTCCTCCAGCTCGGCTGACAGGCCGCCCGGAAGCGACCCGATCGGTCCGCGACCCGGGTCGCTGTCGCTCCTGTGGCGGTCCTGCCGGACGCCCTGCCTGGCGGCGCCCTACCTGGCGGCTCCGTGGCACATCTTGTACTTCTTGCCCGAGCCGCAGGGGCACGGCGCGTTGCGGGGGGTGCCGGCATACGCGTCGACGGGCGCGCGATCCGGCGTCGCCTCGTCCCGCTCGACGACCCCGCCGTCGTCGCTCGGCGCGGTGTAGTGCAGGTGGGCCGACGAGCGCGGGCGCTCCAGGCCGGGGGCGCTGAGCTGGACGCCGTGCGCGGCGGAGTGGGCGCCCACGGGCTCCGGTTCGGCGGAGTCCCCGGCGGCCCCGGAGTCCCCCGCGGCCCGGCCGTTCGGGGTCACGGCGACCGGCTCCTCGGGCTGCTCCCCCGCGGGACCGTCCCCGACGCCCGCGAGCAGGTCGCTCACGTGGACCGGTGCCGGCTCGGGGGCCGCCTCCTCGGTCGGCAGCTGGACGTCGACGTGGTAGATGAGGCTGACCGCCTCCTCCTTGACCGACTCGGTCATCGCCTCCCAGAGGAGGTAGCCCTCGCGCTGGTACTCGACGAGCGGGTCGCGCTGGGCCATCGCCCGCAGCCCGATGCCCTCCTGGAGGTAGTCCATCTCGTAGAGGTGCTCTCGCCACTTGCGGTCGAGCACCGACAGCATGACCCGCCGCTCGACCTCCCGCATGACGTCGGGGGTGAGGGACTCCTCCCGGGTGTCGTATGCGGTGTGGGCGTCGGAGAGGATCTCCTCCCGGAGCAGCTCGGAGGTCAGCCCGCCGCGGCCGCCGGCGGCCTCGATGACCTGCTCCTGGGTCACGGACACCGGGTAGAGCGACCTCAGGGCGGCCCACAGACGGTCGAGGTTCCAGTCCTCGGCGTAGCCGTCGGCCGTCTCGGCGTCGATGTAGCCGTCGATGACGTCGTTGACGAAGTGCCGGGCCTGCTCGTGCAGGTCGGCCCCCTCGAGGACCTGGCGGCGCTGCTCGTAGATGACGGTCCGCTGCCGGTTGAGGACGTCGTCGTACTTGAGGACGTTCTTGCGGATCTCGAAGTTCTGGGCCTCGACCTGTGTCTGGGCGCTGGCGATCGACCGGGTGACCAGCTTGGACTCGATCGGGACCGAGTCCTCCATCTTGGCCGTCGTCATGACCCGGTCGACCATGCCGGCGTTGAACAGCCGCATGAGGTTGTCCTCGAGGGACAGGTAGAAGCGCGACTCCCCCGGGTCGCCCTGACGCCCGGACCGGCCGCGCAGCTGGTTGTCGATGCGGCGGGACTCGTGCCGCTCGGTGCCGAGGACGTAGAGGCCGCCGAGCTCGGTGACCTCGTCGTGCTCCTCCGCGACGGCCCGCTCGGCCGCCTCGAGCGCGGCGTCCCAGGCGGCCTCGTACTCCTCCGGCGTCTCCTCGGGGTCCAGACCCCCGGCCTTGAGCGCCGCGACGGCGTTGAACTCGGGGTTGCCGCCGAGCATGATGTCGGTGCCTCGGCCGGCCATGTTCGTCGCGACGGTCACCGCCCCCCTGCGCCCGGCCTGCGCGACGATCGAGGCCTCGCGCTCGTGCTGCTTGGCGTTGAGGACGTCGTGCGGGATCCCGTGGCGCCGCAGCTGGTCGGAGAGGTACTCGCTCTTCTCGACGCTCACCGTGCCGACGAGGACCGGCTGGCCCTTCCCGTGACGGGTCACGATGTCCTCGACGACGGCGTCGAACTTGGCCGCCTCGGTGCGGTAGACGAGGTCGGGCTGGTCGGCCCGGATCATCGGCATGTTCGTCCGGATCGGCACGACGCCGAGCTTGTAGATCGAGTGGAGCTCGGCGGCCTCGGTCATCGCCGTGCCCGTCATGCCGGAGAGCTTGTCGTACATCCGGAAGTAGTTCTGGAGGGTGATCGTCGCGAGCGTCTGGTTCTCGTTCTGGATCTGCACCCCCTCCTTGGCCTCGATGGCCTGGTGCATGCCCTCGTTGTAGCGCCGGCCGGGGAGCATCCGGCCGGTGTGCTCGTCGACGATGAGGACCTCGCCGTTCATGACGACGTAGTCCTTGTCGCGGTGGAACAGCTCCTTGGCCTTGATCGCGTTGTTGAGATAGCCGATGAGCGGGGTGTTCGCCGACTCGTAGAGGTTGTCGATGCCGAGGACGTCCTCGACCTTGTCGATGCCGGCCTCGAGGACGCCGACGGTCTTCTTCTTCTCGTCGACCTCGTAGTCGCCCTCCCCCGACTCCAGCTCCCCCCGCTCCAGGCGCCGGGCGATCTTGGCGAACTCGACGTACCACTTCGTCGGCTGGTCGGCCGGGCCGGAGATGATGAGGGGGGTGCGGGCCTCGTCGATGAGGATCGAGTCGACCTCGTCGACGATCGCGAAGTTGTGACCGCGCTGGACCAGCTCGTCGACGCTCCAGGCCATGTTGTCGCGCAGGTAGTCGAAGCCGAACTCGTTGTTCGTGCCGTAGGTGATGTCCTTGGCATACTGCTCGCGCCGCTGCTCCGGCGTCATGTTCGCGAGGATGACCCCGGTCTCGAGACCGAGCGCCCGGTGGATCCGGCCCATCAGCTCGGCCTGGTACTCGGCAAGGTAGTCGTTGACGGTGATGACGTGGACGCCACGGCCGGAGAGGGCGTTGAGATAGGACGGGAGGGTCGCGACGAGCGTCTTGCCCTCGCCGGTCTTCATCTCGGCGATGTTGCCGAGGTGGAGCGCCGCGCCACCCATGATCTGCACGTCGAAGTGCCGCTTGCCGAGGGTGCGCTTGCTCGCCTCGCGGACCGCCGCGAAGGCCTCGGGCAGGATGTCGTCGAGCGTCGCCCCGTCGGCGAGCCGGGCCCTGAAGGTGTCGGTCTCCGCCCGGAGCTCGGCGTCGGTCAGCGCCTCGAAATCCTCCTCGACGGCGTTGACCTGGGCGGCGATGCCCTCGAGCCTCTTGATGACCCGGCCTTCGCCGGCGCGAAGCAGCCTCTCGAACACCTTGGGCACGCTGCGAACTCCTGCTGTCGAATCGGTGGGGTCCGGGGACGGTGGACGCCCGACGGACCGGTCCGGGTCAGCCTAGTGGAGGTATGCCGGAGGCCCGCCCCTGCGAGACCGTCCAACGCCCGCGGGGGCCGGGTCGTTCCCGACGCGGCCGAGGTCGGGCCGACCCGGCGCGGGCCGACGCCGGGTCGGGTCAGGTCAGCGGGAGGCCACGAGATCCTGGTAGTCGGGGTGCCGGTCGATCCACGCCCTGATGAAGGGGCAGCTCGGCACGACGGTCAGCCCGCCGCGGCGGCGGACGTCGTCGAGGGCATACCGGGCGATGGCACCGCCGACGCCCCGCCCCTCGAAGGCGGGGTCCACCTCCGTGTGGGTGAAGACGACCCGGTCCCCGGTGCGGAGGTACTCCGCGAAGCCGGCCACCCGTCCGTCGAGCATCGCGGCGTACCGGCTGCCCACCTCGTCATCGGCCACGACCACCTGCGGCTGCTCGCTCATGGACCCAGCACAGCACACCACACCCGCCCCGGCACTCGCCCGCCCTGCATGAATCCGACCCAATTGGACAGTCTCATGCAGGCCGGTCCCCCACCCCCCTGCATGAATCCGACCCAATTGGACAGTCTCATGCAACCCGGTCCCCCACCCTCCTGCATGAATCCGACCCAATTGGACAGTCTCATGCAGGCCGGTGGCGCGCTCATGCAGGCCGGCACGGCGCGTGGCAGGTGGACGGCATACCGGCGTCGTTGGCAGTCTGGACCGGTGACCCGTGCCTCCCGCTCCCGCCCCACCGTGGCGCCCGCCGGGCCGACGGCATACCCGGGCATCGTCCCGACCCTCACCGACGGCGTGGTGACGCTGCGCGCCCTGCGGCCCAAGGACGCCGACGCCGTCCGGGAGCTCGCGACCGACCCGGACATGCAGCGATGGACGACGATCCCGCGGTACTACCGCCGGGCCGACGCCCTGCGCTGGTGCGCCGTCGTGCGCGGGCAGTGGGAGGACCCGCACGGAGACCGCGTGTGGGCGATCGACTGGACCGACGCGGCGGGGGTGACGCGGTTCGCCGGGCAGGTCGACCTGCGGCCCCGGCCCGGACGGACGGCGGAGATCGGCTACGGACTGCACCCGGCCGCCCGGGGCGAGGGGGTCATGGCCCGCGCGGTCCGGCTCGTCGCCGCGCACGGGTTCGCCGAGGGGATCGGCGACGGCCCACTCGTCCGGATCCACTGGGGGGCGGTCGTCGGCAACTTCCCCTCACGCCGGGTCGCGTGGGCCTGCGGGTTCACGATGCACGGGACGATCCCCCAGTCCGGACCCGGATACCCCGGCCCGGACGGCACGGAGCTCGCCCGCGACCACTGGTATGCCAGCCTGTCCCCTCTCGCCCCGATGGTGCCGGCGAGCCGGTGGCTCGAGGTCCCCGTGCTCGAGGCGAACGGGATCCGGCTGCGGCCGTGGCGCGACGCGGACGCCTCGACGACCGAGCCGCTCGCGAACCCGGGCCACCATCTGCCGCTCGGCGCCGCGCCCGACGACCTGACCTTCGACCACTGGCTCCTCGAGCGGCGCGAGCGCGCGGCCCGCGGCGAGGGGATCACCTGGTGCGTCGCGGACGCGACGAGCGACGCCGCGCTCGGCGCGGTCATGGTCTTCAGCCGCGGGGGGCCGGTCAGCGAGCCGGGCGCCGAGCTCGGCTACTTCCTCTACCCCTCGGCCCGCGGGCGCGGCGTCGCGACGGCCGCGGGTGATCTCGCCGTCGAGCACGCCTTCGCGCCGAGGCACGCCGGCGGGCTCGGCCTGAGCCGGCTGTCGGCGGTGACGGCGGCCGACAACCATGCCTCCAACTCCGTCCTCGAGCGGCTCGGATTCGTCCGCTGGGGCATCGAGCACGCCACCGACCACCTGCCGGACGGCACGTGGGAGAACGCCCTCCACTGGGAGCTGCTGCGCGGCTGAGCGAGCTGCTGCGCGGCTGAGCGAGCTGCTGCGCGGCCGAGCCCGTCGCTCCCGCCGTCCCCTCAGCTGTCGGTCGGCATGCCGACCGACAGCAGGCCGAGCCAGGCGGCCATCCGGCCGAGCTCCTCCTCGAGGGCTGCCGGCGCGCCGGGGGGCGCCTCCGGCTCCCAGTGGACGGCGTGCGCCCGCAGCACCCCCGCGGCCCGGTCCGCTTTGAGATCGACGCGGGCGACGAGCCGCTCGCCGACCAGGAAGGGCAGGACGTAGTAGCCGTGGACCCGCCGATGCGCCGGCGTGTAGATCTCGAGCCGGAAGTCGAAGCCGAAGAGCGCGGCCGTCCGCTGCCGGAACCACACGAGGGAGTCGAACGGGCTGAGCAGGGCGGTCGCGGTGATCCGCCGCGGTCGGCGCGCGCCCTCGTGGAGGTATGCCGGACGCCGCCAGCCCTCGACCGTCACCGGCCGCAGCTCGCCCGCGGCGACGAGCGCGTCCAGGGCGGGGCGCGCCTGGTCCGGCCGCAGCCGGAAGTAGTCGCGCAGGTCCTGCTCGGTGGCCACCCCCTGGGCCCGGGCCGCGATGCGCAACAGCTCGACGACGGCCTCGGGCTCCGGCGGGCGCGCCCCCGGGGCGATGCCGGCGCGCAGGGCGACGGGCAGCACCCGCTCCGGCGCGGCATAGCGCCGCTCGAACTGGCTGGTCCGGCCGGCGCTCGCGATCTCGCCCGCCCAGAACAGGTGCTCCAGGGCCCGCTTGACGTCCGACCAGTTCCAGCCCCACTGCTCCCGGACCACCGGCCGGTCGTGCGCGAGGGCCGCCTCGAGCTCCCGGGAGGTGATCGGTCCGCGGCGGACGACCTCGGAGCGGACCGTCTCGACGAGGTCGGGCCGCTCCCGCGCGATCCGTCGCATCCCGCCCCAGGCCTCGGCGTGGGCCCGGCGCATCCGGAAGTCGAGCAGCGGCCACGTCGCCGGGGGGACGAGGCTCGCCTCGTGGGCCCAGTACTCGACGAGCCGGCGCGGCGCCCGGTCGCGCATCCGGTCCAGGAGCGCGGTGTCGTAGGGACCGAGTCGCGAGAAGAAGGGGAGGTACTGACTCCGCGTCAGGACGTTGACGCTGTCGATCTGGACGACGCCGACGGTGTCGACGACCCGTTGGAGGTCGCGGATGCCGACGGTTCCGGGGGTGGGGCGGGGCCTGCCGAACCCCTGGGCCGCCAGGGCGACGCGGCGCGCCGTCGCGAGCGTCAGCCGGTCCGGCCGCGGCGGCCCGCCGGACGTCACTGCTCGTCGATGAGCTTCTCGCGCACGGCGTACATCGCCGCCTCCATCCGCGAGTGGAGCTGGAGCTTGTCGAGGATGTTGCGGACGTGGTTCTTCACGGTGTTCTC
>JBDIAL010000193.1:0-7421 GCA_039812405.1 Nostocoides sp. | reverse complement strand
AGAGCAACGACAAGAAGCGCGGCCGGCTCAACGCGATGCGGGCCTTCCTCCACCAGTTCGACTACGAGGGCAAGGACCCGAGCGTCGTCTACGCCCCCGACCCCAAGATCGTCAAGCGCGCCAAGTACTCCAGCGGCGACTGAGGCGGCTGGGGCGGCTGAGGAACCAGGGCACAGGCGGACAGGGACACCAGGGCATGGCCTCGCGCACCTCGCATACGGGAGCGTTCGGCGAGCCCGTCGTCCTCGACGTCGACGGGTTCGACGTGCGGGTCACCAGCCCGGAGCGCGTCTACTTCAGCGCGCGGGGGGAGACCAAGCTCGACCTCGCGCGCTACTACCTGTCGGTCGGCGGGGGCATCGTCAACGCCCTGCGGGAGCGGCCGTGCATGCTGCACCGGTTCCCCGACGGTGTCGACGGCCCGAAGGTCCACCAGAAGCGGCTGCCCCGCGGGGCCCCGCCGTGGGTCGAGACGGTGCGGCTGCACTTCCCGCGCTACGGCCTCCACGCTGACGAGCTGTGCGTCACCCGGCTCGCCGACGTCATCTGGGCGGTGCAGATGTCGACCGTCGAGTTCCATCCGTGGAACAGCCGCCGCGCCGACCCCGAGACGCCGGACGAGTGGCGCATCGACCTCGACCCGATGCCCGATGCCGACTTCGCGCGGGTCCGGCGCGTCGCGCACGTCGCCCACGAGGTCCTCGACGAGCTCGGCGCGACGGGGTGGCCCAAGACGAGCGGCGGCCACGGGATGCACATCTACGTCAGGATCCTCCCCGAGCACGGGTTCCACGACGTCCGGCGCGCGGCGCTCGCCTTCGCCCGCGAGGTGGAGCGGCGGGCCCCCGACGACGTGACGACGACGTGGTGGCGGCGCGACCGCGACCCGACGGCCGTCTTCGTCGACTACAACCAGAACGCCCGCGACCACACGATGGCCGCCGCCTACTCGGTGCGGGGCAACACGATCGGCACGGTCTCGACCCCCGTCCGGTGGGACGAGATCGACGAGGTCGTGCCTGACGACTTCACGATCGCGACGGTGCCGGCGCGGTATGCCGAGCTCGGCGACCTCCACGCGGGCATCGACGACGCGGCCTTCGACATCACCCCGCTCCTGGAGTGGGCCGAGCGGGACGAGCGCGACAGTGCCGAGTCTCCCCCGGAGCCCGCGGAGCCCGACGCCGACCGCCCCTGACAGGCGGGTGGCCCCGCGCCGGCCGGCCGGGACCGCGGGTCTCACGACAGGAGGCGGACGACCTCCTGCGCGCACCCCCAGGAGAGGGTGACGCCCGCGCCGCCGTGGCCGTAGTTCGTCACGACGTCTCGTCCGTCGACGGTATGCCGTGCCAGCCGGACCGCTGGGGCGACGGGCCGCAGGCCGACGGCTCGCCCGACGACCTCCGCCCCGCGCAGCGCCGGCACCGCCTCCGCGCACCGCTGGAGGATCGCCGCCTCGACGGCCGGGTCAGGCTCGGTCGACCAGTCGCCCTCGACGTCGGTGCCCCCGCAGACGACGGTGTCGCCGTGCGGGAGGACGTAGGTGAGACCGTCCGGCGCCTCGGGATCGACGAGCCACTCGGTGAGGCCCGGGTTCGCGACCCGGACGACCTGACCACGGCCGGGCACGAGCGCCGCGTCGGGCACGAGCGACCCGGACCGCAGCCCGGCCGCCACGACGACGACCTCGCCGTCCACGGAGCCCAGCGTCGTGACCGTGTCCGTCGTCAGCACGACGCCCGCGACGAGGCACCGGCCCTCCAGCCACGGCAGGAGACGTCCGGTGTCGACGAGCGGCAGCCGGAGGGCGAACCCGCCCATCGCTCCCGCGGGCAGCGACTCCGGCCGGGCGGGGAGGACCGCGCCGAGCCCCTCGGTCCACCACAGGTCCGGCTCGGTGCGGTGCACCATGACGCCGTGCGCGAGCCGCACCCCTGCCGCGACGGCGTCGGCGGACCGGGCCAGCTCGGTGAACCGCCGCAGCGCGACGAGCCCCCACCGGACGGCCTGGTCCCGCGGCTCCACGTGGTAGGGGAACCACAGTCCCCCCGCGACGCGCGACACCGTGTCCTCGACCGACCGGTCCCGGACGACGGTCACCCGATGACCCGCCCCGGCCAGCTCGAGCGCCGTCGTCAGCCCGACGACCCCTCCGCCGACGACCGTCACCCGAGCCATGCCGCCATCGTCCCAGACCTCACCGACGTGACCGCCCCGGCCTGCCCGAAGGGGAGCACCGGATGCCTCCACCCGGCCCAACCCCCAGCCGGTCGAGGTAATAGGGCACCACCGCAGAGACACCGGATACCTCCACCCGGCCCAGCCCCAGCCGGTCGAGGTAATAGGGCACCACCGCAGGGACACCGGATACCTCGACCCAGCCCAACCCCCGACCGGTCGAGCGACTCCCTGGGCCTAGGGTCGGACCGTGCCGCTCGAGCCGCACCCGGTGACGGGTCAGCTGTTCGCCTCGCCCGTCCCGCCGGGGACGGGCTGGCCGGGCGACCCTGCCGACGCCTCGACGCCCGTGGCCCGGACGCCGGTCCGGGCGCTGCGGCTCGCCCGGACCTCGGCCACCGTCGAGGAGCTGAGCGCGAGGGTGTCCGTATGCCGGGCCTGCCCGCGCCTGGTCGCCTGGCGCGAGGAGGTCGCGACGGGTCGGCGGCGGGCCTCCTTCGCCGACCAGCCGTACTGGGGGCGGCCGGGCCCCGAGCTCGGCCCGCCCGACGCGCCCGTCCTCATCGTGGGCCTCGCCCCCGCCGCCAACGGCACGAACCGCACCGGACGGATGTTCACCGGCGACCGGGCCGGGGACTGGCTCTACGGGGCCCTGTTCAGGGCGGGGTATGCCAACCAGCCCACCTCGGTGGCGGCCGGGGACGGGCTGGAGCTGCACGGCATACGGATCACCGCGGCCGTCCACTGCGCACCGCCGGCCAACAAGCCGACCCCAGGAGAGCGGGCGACGTGCGCACCCTGGCTGGAGCGGGACCTGCAGCTGGCCGAGCCGGTGCTCCGGTCGATCCTCGCGCTCGGGGGGTTCGCGTGGGACGCGACGCTCTCCGCGGCCCGTGGCGTGGGCTGGCAGGTGCCGCGGCCGAAGCCGCGGTTCGGGCACGCGGCGGAGGCGCTGCTCACGACGGCCGCGGGGCGCGACATCCGGCTCGTCGGCTGCTACCACGTGAGCCAGCAGAACACCTTCACCGGCCGGCTCACCGAGCCGATGCTGGACGCCGTCCTGCGCGGCCTCTGATCCCCGGGCCCCAGAGCTCCCGGGTCTGCAGGATCCAGAACGCGGCGAACAGCCCGATCTGCGACGCCTCGATCCAGAACACGCCGTGCGCCCAGTGCCCCAGCCACGTCACGAGGCCGAGGACGACGAGGCTCGCGACCGCCAGGACGGCGATGACGAGGTAGCCGTTGACCAGGTCGCGTCCGGTCACCGGGCGCCCCTCGTGGTCGGCCCGCTGACACGCCCTCCCGTGGGCGTTGGTGACGACGACGGCGAGCATGCAGGCGAAGAGCGGGATCGCTGCCGCGTAGTGCCCCAGCCGCAGGAACGAGTCACGCCCGAGCCCGAACCACAGCGCGCCGACGAGCAGCAGCCCGAGCGAGGCCCCGAGCCCGATCCGCACGGCCGGCGGCAGGCCCGCACCTCCCGCGTCCCGCCGGGCGAGCCAGGTCGCGACGGCGAGCGAGACGGCCCCGACGATGAGCAGGGCCAGCACGTTGTTCTCGGCGTCCGAGGGGCCGGCGGTCCCCTGGAACGGCACCGACGCGCACTCCCCCGGGTCACGGATCGGCACGAAGGCCACGACGGGCGCGAGGCATCCGGCGATGTTGAGCAGCACGTCCTCGAGGGTCGTGTTGCCCTTGATGGCGATGAGGCAGACGCCCACGGCGACGAGGGAGCCGACGAAGACACCGCGCACGGGCGTGTAGTAGTAGGAGCTGATCGACGTGCGCCAGCACCCGTGGCCGGCCCGGACGATCTCGATGCCCACGGACACCCCGAGCAGCAGGACGCAGGCCACCATGGCCAGCCGGAGGTACCGGTAGGTCTTCAGCGCGTCCGACGCGCTCGTCTGCGCCATGGGGCGAGTATGCCGCCCGCCGCCTTCTCGTCATGGCGTCGCCGCGTCATGGCGTCGCCACGTCACGGCGTCGCCACGTCACGGCGTCGCCACGTCACGGCGTCGCCACGTCACGGCGTCGCTCCCGGACAGATGGCGCAGCCGGGGACGGGCCAGGTGTCCGGGAGCGACGCATCCGCGGGGCGGCGGGGCCGGCGGGGGTGGGAGGCACCGGGCGCAGCCGGCCCGCCGATCGTGCCCGAACCGTGTCATGCCACGCCGGACCCCCAACCGACGAACCCCCGGCGGGCACGGCAGAGTCGGGGGATGACCTCACCGCGTCGGCTGCTCCCGCCCGCCCTCGCCCTCGTCGTGGCCGTCGGCCTCAGCGGCGCGTGCGGGAACGGCACCGACGGCGCCGACGGCTCCACCGGCACGGGGGGCGCGGCCTCGACCGTCGGGGCGAGCACCGGCACGAGCCCGGCGACGCAGGGCGGCGGCACGAGCCCGACGACCACGGCGTCCCCGTCGCATACCTCCCCGACGGCGTCGAGCCACGCGTGCACCGGCTCCGACGTGACCCTCGCCATCGGCTCCGCCGGGGCCGCGGCCGGACACGTCGTCTACAACCTCACGGCGACGGCGAACGCCGGGCACTCCTGCACCATGCGCGGCTACCCCGGGGTGTCGCTCGTCGCGCAGCGCGGGGGCGCCCCGATCGGCCACCCCGCCGTGCGCGTCGGCGGCCCGCCGACCCCCGTCCCGCTCACCGCCGGGAAGTCCGCGACCTCGGCGGTGCAGCTGGCCCGGGCCGCGAACTACGGGTCGGCCTGCACCCAGAAGAAGGCCGCCGGCTTCACCGTCTACCTCCCCGGCCAGAAGGCGCGGCTCTTCGTCCGCACCGTCGCCACCGGCTGCACCGAGACCACGATCGAGCTCCTCCAGGTCAAGCCCTTCACCCGCTGAGCCGGCGGCGCCAGCGGCGGTGAGCGGACCGCATACGCTCGCCGCATGACGATCCGCGACGCCCGCCCGGAGGACATCCCCGACCTGCTGCGCCTCGTCCAGGCGCTCGCGGACTACGAGAAGGAGCCGGACGCGGTCGAGGCGACGCCGCAGATGTATGCCGACGTCCTCTTCCCGGGGACCGGGTCGCCGACGGCGTTCGCCCTCGTCGCGGAGGTCGAGGGCAGGGTCGTCGGGATGGCCATCTGGTACCTCACCTTCTCGACCTGGACCGGGGTCAACGGCATCTGGCTCGAGGACCTCTTCGTCGAGCCGGCGCAGCGCGGCTCGGGGCTCGGCCGGGCTCTCCTCGTGCGGCTCGCGCAGATCTGCGTCGAACGGGGATACCGGCGGCTCGAGTGGTGGGTGCTGCGCTGGAACACCCCGTCCATCGAGTTCTACCGCTCGCTCGGGTCGGTGCCGCAGGACGAGTGGGAGGTCCACCGCGTCGACGGCGCCGCCCTGGAGCGGCTCGGGGCCCGACCGGCCTGACGGCGGCCCGGCATAGGCTGGCCGACGTGCCCGCCCCACCCCGCCCCGACCGCGACGTCGAGCGTGCCCTCGTCGTCGCGGCCCACCCCGACGACGCCGACTTCGGCGCCGCCGGGACCATCGCGTCCTGGGTCGCCGCCGGCATCACGGTGACGGTCCTGTGCTGCACGCACGGGGAGCAGGGAGCCCGGCCCGACGCGGACATCAGCCTGATCCCGGCGCTGCGCGAGCGCGAGCAGCGGGCGGCGAGCGCCTGCCTCGGCGTGACCGACGTCCGGTTCCTCGACGGTCACCGCGACGGCTGGCTCGTGCCGTCCTTCGAGCTGCAGCGCGACATCGTCGAGGTGATCCGCGACGTGCGCCCCCAGCGCGTGCTCTGCCAGAGCCCCGAGCGCCTCTACGAGCGGATCCAGGCCTCCCACCCCGACCACCTCGCGGCCGGCGAGGCGACGGTCCGGGCGTGCTACCCCGCCGCCGAGAACCCGTTCGCCTGGCCCGACCTCGGCCTCGATCCCTGGCACGTCGGCGAGCTCTGGCTCATGGCGCACCCCACGCCGACGCATGCCGTCGACACGACGGAGCTCTTCGAGCGCAAGGTCGAGGCGCTGCGCTGTCATGCCTCGCAGACCGGTCACCGGGCCGGGCTCGCGGACTTCCTGCGGCAAGCCGGGGAGAGCGTCGCCCGCCGCTTCGACCTGCCGGAATCGCATACGGCAGAGGCCTTTCTCGTCACCCACATCAACTGAAACCGGCTCCAGGAGGCCTCTCATGCCACGCGCTCTCGTCGTCCCCCGTCACGGCGGCTCCGAGGTCCTCGAGGTCCGCGACGTCCCGGCGCCGACCCCCGGTGAGGGCGAGGTCCTCGTCGACGTCGCGGCGATCGGGGTCAACTTCATCGACGTCTACCAGCGGCAGGGCGTCTATCCGACGGCACCGCCGTTCGTCCTGTGCAGCGAGGGCGCCGGCACCGTCGTGGGCTCCGGCGAGCGGGTCGCCTGGCCGCAGTTCCTCGGGTCCGCGGCCGAGCAGATCGCCATCCGGCGCGACGTCCTCGTGCCGGTCCCCGACGCGGTCCCGCTCGAGGTCGCCGCCGCGGCCATGCTCCAGGGGATGACCGCCCACTACCTCGTCAACAGCACGTATGCCGTGCAGCCGGGTGACCTCTGCCTCGTCCACGCCGCAGCGGGCGGGGTGGGTCAGCTGCTCGTCCAGATGATCAAAGCCAAGGGCGGCATCGTCGTCGCGACGGCCGGCTCGCCCGAGAAGCTCGCGAAGGCCAGCGCGCTCGGCGCCGACCACGTCGTCGACTACTCGGAGCACTCGGCGGCCGACGACCTCGCCGGCGCGATCAGGCAGGCCGCCGGCGGTCAGGGGATGAACGTCGCCTACGACGGCGTGGGGCGCGCGACGTTCGACGCCTCGCTCGCCTCGCTGCGGCCGCGGGGCATGCTCGTCCTGTTCGGCGGGGCCAGCGGGCAGGTGCCGCCGTTCGAGATCCAGCGGCTCAACGCCGGGGGGTCGCTCTACCTGACCCGTCCCTCGCTCGGGCACTACCTGCAGACCCGCGAGGAGCTGCTCTGGCGTGGCGAGTCGGTGCTCGGCGCCATCGCCGACGGGTCCCTCCACCTCGAGATCGGCGGACGCTGGCCCCTCGCGGAGGCCGCCTCGGCCTACGACGCCCTCGAGGGCCGCCGCACGACGGGCAAGCTGCTGCTCCTCCCCTGACGCGGAGGTCGGCGGCGTCAGTGGCCGGAGGTCCAGAGCGCGGCGACGCAGACGTTGACGACGGTGAGCACGCCCGCGAGGTCGACGAGGCGGGCCGACGCTCCGGCCGCGGAGGCGGGGAGGGCA
>JBDIAL010000192.1:0-7436 GCA_039812405.1 Nostocoides sp. | reverse complement strand
CCTGCATGAATCCGACCCAATCGGACAGTCTCATGCACCCGGAGGGTCGGGGGCATCGGTCGCCTGGGCGGCGAGCGGGCGCCGGTCAGCGGGGCGCGTGGAAGCGCTGCTGGGCGGGCAGGAGGCCCTCCCGGACGAGTACCTCGACCGCGTCGGCCGCGTCGTCGAGCAGGAAGGGCAGCTCCTTGCGCTCGGTGGCGGAGAAGTCGCGCAGCACGAAGTCGGCCGGGTCCATCCGTCCCGGGGGACGGCCGATGCCGACCCGCACCCGCAGGTAGTCGCGCGTCCCGAGGGACCTGCTGATCGAGCGCAGCCCGTTGTGGCCGCCCTCTCCCCCGCCGAGCTTGAGCCGGACGAGACCCGCGTCGATGTCGAGCTCGTCGTGGACGACGACGAGCCGGTCCGGCCCCGCCCCGAAGAACCCCAGGAGCGCCGAGACAGGACCCCCCGACTCGTTCATGTAGCTCGTCGGCACGGCGAGGACGACGGGCTCGCCGGGCAGCGGCCCGAGCCGGGCCTGGGCCGCGGCGGCCCGCGCCTTGTGGGTCCGCAGCGTCGACCCGGTCCGCCGGGCCAGCTCGTCGACGACCATGGCGCCGACGTTGTGGCGGTTCCCCGCGTAGCGCGGGCCGGGGTTGCCGAGGCCGACGACGACCCAGGGTGCGCTCACGGGAGGGCTCCTGCGGGAGGGGAGGGGACGGCATACGCGTGCCCACCGGCGGGGCGAGCCGGGCCGGTGGGCACGGTGCCGGTATGCGATGACATGCCGGTGAGGTGGGACGCGGACGCCGGGCGTCCGGCGGGTCAGGCCTGCTCGGCCTCGACGACGACCTCCTCGGTCTCGCCCTCCTCGCCCTCCTCGGACTCGGCGCTCGCCTGCTGGGTGACGTTGACGACGAGCGTCTCGGGGTCGGCGACGAGCTCGACGCCGGTCGGCAGGGCGATGTCGGCGGCCTTGATCTGGTGGCCGGCCTCGAGGCCCTCGACGTCGACGACGACCGCCTCGGGGATGTGGGTCGCCTCGGCGAGGACCTCGAGGGTCGGGCTGTCGACGGAGACGAGGGTGTCCGGGGCGGCCTCGCCCTCGACGTGGACGGGGACCTCGACGGTGACCTTCTCGCCCTTGCGGATGACGACGAGGTCGACGTGCTCGATGATCGGCTTGATCGGGTCGCGCTGGACGTCCTTGGCGAGGGCCAGCTGCTCCGTGCCCTCGATGACGAGGGTGAGGACGGCGTTGGCGCTCTTCAGCGCGAGCATCGCGTCGTGCCCGGGCAGGGTGATGTGGACGGGGTCGGTCCCGTGGCCGTACATCACCGCGGGGATCTTGCCGGCGCGGCGGATCTTGCGGGCTGCGCCCTTGCCGAACTGGGTGCGGCGCTCGACGGTCATCTTGCTGTCGGCGGTGTTCTGGGCCACGGTGTTTTCGCTCCTGCTTCGGGTCAGTCGAGGACGGGCCGAGGTCGTGGTCGGGCCGTCGCATGGTGGTGCGCGGGTCTCGTATGCGGTGGTGGGCCTCGACGCGGGACGTGGCACGGACACCACGTGGGGCGACGTGAGGGCACGGACCGCCTGGACGGTCCCCGCCACCGCGTCGATCACGGACGGGCGCGGCCGTGCGCCGTCCCTCGCCGAGGCAACTGCTCGATCCTAGGCGATGCCCTCGGGGCCCACGAAATCGCCTCCCCGCGGCTCGCCTCCATCTCGACCCTCACCCACGACAGCCGGACCGGCAATGGCCACCACCGGGCGGTCCGTCCCACCCCCGCTGAGCACGGACCGAGCAGGGAGACGGGCGCTCACCCGTCCTTTGCCGGTCCGGCTGCAGCCAGCGAGGCGCCAGAGGCCGGGGCGGGCCGGGGTCTCAGACCTCGCCGGGGTGGCATACCGCCAGGGGGCCGTCGGGATCGGACGGGGCGGAGGGGTGGGCAGGGCCCGAGAGAGCGGCCGGGTCGGCGTCGGCGTCGACGACGGGCAGGGGCTCGGGGGCGACCTCGGACCGCGGGGCCTCGGCGCCGAGGCGGACGGCGACGACCCCGACGAGGACGATGACCCCACCGAGGAGCTGGACCGGCCGAGGCAGCTGCCCGAGCAGGACCCATGCGACGAGGACGGCGAAGACGACCTCGGTGAGCCCGAGGAACGAGGCGACCGTCGCACCGAGCCCGCGGGCGGCGACGATGCCGAGGAGGTATGCCGTGGCGGTGGCCAGGACGGCCAGGTCGACCATGGCGACCCACCACGGCAGCTCGTGGCCGGCGAGCTGGACCGCGCCCGCCGAGACCCGCATCGGGAGGATCCCGACGAGCCCGAGCGCGCCGAGCATGAGCGCCCCGACGAGCATCCCGAACCCGGCGAGCGCGACGGGCGGCAGACCGGTCTCCTCGGAGGCGACGAGGAAGTAGCCCGCGAGGCCGAGCGCCGCGACGAGCGCCCACATGACCCCCGACATCGCGGGGCGGGCGGTGCCGGCGAGATCGAGGACGAGGACGAGCCCGAGGGCGGACAGCCCCATCCCGAGGGTCGTGAGCCGGGTCGGCAGGGTGCGCGTCCGCCCGATCATGATGGCGACGACGAGGACGATGGCGAGGTACTCCAGCAGGAGCGCGATCCCGACCGGCACGGTCCGCACCGCCTCGAAGTAGCAGACCTGGGCGAGGGCGACCCCGAGCCCCCCGTAGGCCACGACCGACCACACGTTGCGCCGCAGGAGGTGCCAGCGCCCGCGGAGGCTGACCACCGCCATCGGCAGGAGGATGAGGCAGGCGATGACGAGGCGGACGAGGACGACGGCGCCCGGCGTCCAGCCGGTCTCGAGCAGCGAGCGGGCGGTGGGGCCCGAGGTCGCGAAGGTGAAGGCCGACAGCAGCGCGGCGACGAGCGCGAGGTTCGAGCGGGTCACCTGGCGCAGTCGGGTCATCGGGGCTCCTCTCGGGTGACGGGGCAGGGGCCGGGGAGGAACGGCATACCGACGTCGGTATGCCGGGACCGGCCGCGGGTGGGTCGGGGTCGGACGGGGATGTCATGAGTGAAATAGCGTTACACTCATGACAGTAGACCGGAGGCCGATCAGGAGTCAACATGCCATTCGCTCATGACACGGAGCTCGCCCTCCAGGGTGTCGCGGCGCTCGTCAACACGATGCCCGGGAGTGCCCCGGGGGACCCCGATGTCGAGCGGCTGGCGACGGTCGAGGACCTCGACGCATACGTCCGGGCGTGGGGCTGGACCGGCCTGCACACGGGCCACGCCGCCGAGCTCGAGGAGGTCCGGGCGCTGCGCCCCCGGCTGCGCGCCATCTGGGAGACCGACGAGCGGGGGGTCGTCGACCTCGTCAACGGGCTGCTGCGCGAGTTCCACGCCCTCCCGCAGCTGACCGAGCACGACGACCTCGGCTGGCACATCCACGCGGCGGACACCGACGCGCCGCTCGCCCAGCGGATGGCCGTCGAGGCCGCGATGGCCGTCGTCGACGTGGTGCGCGCCGGCGAGCTGGACCGGCTGCGGACCTGCGCGGCCGACGACTGCGACGACGTCATCGTCGACCTCTCGCGGAACCGGTCGCGCCGGTTCTGCGAGCGCGGCTGTGGCAACCGGGCCAACGTCGCCGCCTATCGGGCCCGTCAGGCCGCCCTCCCCGCTGGGTCGAGGTGATCCCGCACCGGGAGAGGGTGCCCTCTTACCTCCACCGGTCACCCTGGGGGCGAGGTGGGAGGGGCTGGGACCCGGTCAGTGGCCGTCGAAGAGGCTCGTCACCGAGCCGTCCTCGAAGACCTCGACGATCGCCTTGCTGATGAGCGGTGCGATGGACAGCACCGTCAGGGTGTCGAACTCGGCCTCCGGGGCGATGGGCAGGGTGTTGGTGACGACGACCTCGATGGCGCCGCACTCCTTGAGCCGCTGGGTCGCCGGGTCGGAGAGGATGGCGTGGGTCGCGGCGATGATGACGCCCTTCGCGCCGTCCTTCATGAGCGCCTCGCACGCCTTGGCGATCGTGCCGCCGGTGTCGATCATGTCGTCGACGAGGATGCAGATCCGGCCCCGGACGTCGCCGACGACGCGGTTGGCGACGCTGACGTTCGGCTGGTTGATGTCGCGCGTCTTGTGGATGAACGCGAGCGGCGCGCCGCCCAGGGTCCGCGACCACTGCTCGGCGACCTTGATCCGCCCGGCGTCGGGCGACACGACGGCGAGGGACTCGTGGCCGTAGGTGCGCTGGACGTGCTCGGCGAGGACCGGCTGGGCGAAGAGGTGGTCGACCGGCCCGTCGAAGAACCCCTGGATCTGGTCGGTGTGGAGGTCGACGGCCATGAGGCGGTTCGCCCCGGCCGTGCGGAACAGGTCCGCCACGAGCCGGGCGCTGATCGGCTCGCGACCGCGGTGCTTCTTGTCCTGGCGCGCATAGCCGTAGAACGGCAGGACGACGGTGATCCGCTTCGCCGAGGCCCGCTTGAGCGCGTCGACCATGAGCAGGTGCTCCATGATGCACTCGTTGATCGGCGTCGTGTGGCTCTGGATGACGAACGCGTCCGACCCGCGCACCGACTCCTCGTAGCGCACGTAGATCTCGCCGTTCGCGAAGTCGTAGGCGCTCGTCGGCACGAGCTCGGTCCCGATCTCCGTCGCGATCTCCTGCGCGAGCTCGGGGTGTGCGCGCCCGGAGAAGAGCATGAGGTTCTTCTTGTTGCTCTTGCGGATGACCGCCGACTTCGGCCGGCTCCTGTCCTTGCCCACTACGCTCCCCCGGTCCCGTCGCCGACCACTCCGGCCGGTGATCCCGTATGCGATCCGCTCGCCTGCCCGCTCTCGCCCGCCTCGCGGGGGTCCTGGTCCCCGCGCGGGTCCTGGCCCCCGCCTGCCCCGCCCGCATCGCTCGTCGCCCGGGCCCGGCGGGCCTCCTGCGCCGCCGCCGCGCTCGCCGTCCCCGCCCGGCGGCGCTCGACCCAGCCGTCGACATTGCGCTGCCGGGCCCGGGCGACGGCGATCTGTCCCGGCCCGACGTCGCCCTCGATGGCCGACCCGGCCCCGACGTAGGCGCCGTCGGCGATGTCGACAGGCGCGACGATGACGCTGTTGGACCCGACGAAGCTGTGCCGTCCCACGGTGGAGCGGGCCTTGCGCACCCCGTCGTAGTTGGCGAAGATCGTGCCCGCCCCGATGTTGGCCCCGGCGCCGATGGTGACGTCACCGGCATACGTGAGATGGGGGACCTTGGCCCCCTCGCCGATCCGGGCGTTCTTCGTCTCGACGAACCCGCCGATCTTGCCGCCCGGGCCGAGCTCGGTGCCCGGACGCAGGTAGGAGTACGGCCCGACGGTCGCGCCCTCGCCGATGACCGCGAGGTGGGCCTCGGCGCGGCGGATCGTCGCCCCGTCGCGGACCTCGCAGTCGACGAGGGTCACCTCGGGGCCGATCGTCGCCCCGCCGCCCACCGTCGTCGCCCCGAGCAGCTGGGTGCCCGGCTGGACCGTCGTGTCCCGCCCGATCGTCACGTCGGCGTCGACCCAGGTCGTCGCGGGGTCGACGATCGTCACGCCGTCGCGCATCCACCGCTCGCAGACCCGCCGGTTGAGCTCCCGGCCGAGCGTCGCGAGCTGGACGCGGTCGTTGACCCCCTCGGTCTGCCACCGGTCGTCGAGGAGATGGGCCCGGACCGTGCCGCCGGCGGCGCGGGCGATGGCGAGGACGTCGGTGAGGTACTTCTCGCCCTGGGCGTTCGCCGTCGTCACCGCCGCGAGGCTGGCGCGCAGGACCGCCACGTCGAACGCGTAGATCCCCCCGTTGATCTCGCGGATCGCGGCCTGCTCCGGCGAGGCGTCGCGCTGCTCGACGATGCCGGCCACCGTGCCGTCGGGGTCGCGCAGGATGCGGCCGTAGCCGGTCGGGTCCGCGACCTCCGCCGTGACGACCGTGACGGCTGCCCCCTGCACGGTATGCGAGGCGAGCAGCTCTCCCAGCGTCTCGCCGGTGAGGAGGGGGACGTCGCCGTACGTCACGAGGACGGTGCCCGTCAGCCCGCTCGGCAGGACGTCGAGTCCGCACTCGGCGGCCCGGCCGGTGCCCTTGACGTCGTCCTGGTCGGCGACGAGCGCCTCCGGGTCGAGGCACGTCACGTGCTCGGCGACCGCGTCGCGCCCGTGCCGGACGACGACGACGACGTGCTCCGGGTCGGTCGCCCGGGCTGCCGCCATGGCGTGGCCGAGGAGGGTGCGTCCGCCGATGCGGTGCAGGACCTTCGGTGTCGACGACTTCATCCGGGTGCCTTCGCCGGCGGCGAGGATGATGACGGCCGCGGGCCGTGGGGTGTTCACGCACGAGCTCCCGGGGGAAGGGGCTGGGGACGCCCGCCATGCTACTGCCCGAGGCGGAGTGGCTCCGACGTGCCGCCGGCCCCCACACCGCCGACCAGACCACGGACCGGACCACGGACCGGACCGACAGACCCGGCCCGCCCGCATGAATCCGACCCAATCGGACAGTCTCATGCAGACCCACGCCCAGGGCCGGACCGACCGGGCCCGGCCCGCCTGCATGAATCCGACCCAATCGGACAGTCTCATGCAGACCCCAGCCACCGGTGCCCTGCCGCTCCTACACTGGCGACATGCAGCCGCGGCGGGACGCCGCCATCTCGACAGCCCCGGTCTGCATCACCCTGCTCGGGGGCGCCGACGTGCGCGGACCGGACGGCGGGCCCGTGACGCTCTCGACCCGGGCCCTGGCCCTCGTCGCCCTCCTCGTGGCCCGGGACGGCATGCCGCAGCACCGCTCCCAGGTCGCCGGCCTGCTGTGGCCGGACTCGACGGAGGCCCAGGCCCGGACCAACCTGCGGCGGGAGGTCCACCTCCTGCGGCTCGTGCTGAGCGACGCGTGCGGGCTCGTGGCCGACGGGCCGCTGCTCGCCTGGGCCGCCACCGACCGGTGCCGGATCGACGTGGCGACCCTCCGCCGGGCGCGCGACGACGCGCTGGCCGGCGTCGCCCGGGGCGACCCGCGGCTCGTCGCCGACGCGGGCAGGGCGGCGCACGGCGCATACCAGGGGCCGTTCCTCCCCACCGTGCACGAGGAGTGGGCCGGGCAGGAGCGCGAGCGTCTGCATCGCGACTGCGTGGACCTGTATGCGAGGATCGCCCGGTTCTGGCGGGACGCGGGGGACCCGGAGCGCGGGCTGCCCTACGCGCGGCGGCGGGTGCGGCTCGCGCCCCTCGAGGAGCCGGGCTACGTCGACCTCATGGCCCTGCAGCGCGGCACCGGCGACCGAGCCGGGGCGGTGACGACCTACCACCAGGCGGCCTCGGTGCTCGAGCAGGAGCTGGGGGTGGCCCCCGGGCCGGAGCTGCAGCGTGCTCTCGACGCGGCGCTCGCCGAGATCTCCTCGGGATCGGGCCCCTGGCCGGAGTCGGAATCGGCCGCGGGGGCAGGGTCCGGTGTGGGGG
>JBDIAL010000191.1:0-7452 GCA_039812405.1 Nostocoides sp. | reverse complement strand
GACCTGCTCCGCCGGGTCACGGATCTGCAGGCCATCGAGGCCGACCATCGCCTGACGAGCATCCACCACGACTGGTCGGAGGCCGCGGAGCGGACGCAGCAGACCGTCCGGCAGATCTCCGAGCAGCTGCGCCGGTTCCTTGACGACCAGGTGTGGCTGGAGAACCGCCGGGTCGTCGAGCTCGTCCGCGGGATCGAGTCCCTCGCCCTCGCCCGTCGCGCCGACCCGCCCGCGGTGGGCATCGAGGTCGATCTGCCCGGCGTCACCATCGCCCTGCCCTTCGACCGGCCGCTGCACGACGCCCGGCCGGCCGTCGCCGTCGAGAGCTCCCTCGCCTCCCCGGACGACGCTGAGCTCGATGTCGACGCCCTCTTCGAGCAGACCGTCGTCGACCGGGCCCGGCTCGTCGACAACATCCGGTCCGTCGTGCCCCGGGGGAGCTCGGCGCGGCTCGCCGACATCCTCGGGCTCTACCCCATCGAACAGGGCGTGGCCGAGCTCGTCGGATACCTGGCCCTCACCGATGACGAGCTCGAGGTGTCCGTCGACGAGTCCGGCGAGATGCTCGTGGACTGCGCCGACGGCGATCCTGCCGGCACGGGGGTGCGCCGCCGGGTGCGCCTGCCGGAGGTGCGGGTGGCGCGCCGATGAGGACCGTCGAGGAGCAGGCTGCCGCGACCGCCGTCATTCGGCTCATGCGCGGGGTCGTCTACCGCGAGAGCGACGAGGACACCTGGCTGACGCTCGACCGGCACGGCGCGACGGTCCGCGACCACTTCGCGATGATCGGGGTGGACGTCGTCGTCGACGACACCGAGGGCTTCGCCTACCTGCGGTCCCGGGAGCCGGAGGAGGGCGAGGAGCCACTGCCCCGGCTCATCCGTCGCCGCAGCCTCACGTACCACGCCAGCCTGCTGCTCGTCCTGCTCCGTAAGCGGCTGCTGGAGTTCGAGACGAGCGGGTCGGAGGGCAAGCTCGTGCTCGCCCGGAGTCAGATCGTCGAGATGCTCCGCCTCTTCCTCCCCGACTCGACCAACGAGGCCCGGCTCGTCGACACGGCCGACTCGACGGTCAAGCGGGTCGCCGAGCTGGGGTTCCTGCGCCAGCTGAAGGGCACGACCGACCAGTGGGAGGTGCGGCGGGTGCTCAAGGCATACGTCGACGCCCAGACCCTCTCCGACTTCGCCGGCAAGCTGCGGGAGTACACCGAGGGTGCCGGTGGACCGGGGGGTGGGCACGATGAGTGACTCCCTCTTCTCGTCCCTGGAGATCCCGGTCACCGGGCGGGCTGGCTACCGCCTCGACCACCTCGAGATCCTCAACTGGGGGACCTTCGACAAACGGGTGTGGCGACTCACCCCAGGGTGCGACACCGCGCTGCTCACCGGAGACATCGGCAGCGGCAAGTCCACCCTCGTCGACGCCCTGACGACCCTGCTGCTCCCCGCCCACCGGATCTCCTACAACAAGGCGGCCGGAGCCGAGGCCAAGGAGCGCACCCTCCGCAGCTACGTCGAGGGGCACTACAAGTCCGAGCGGGTCGAGGCGACCGGCACCTCGCGTCCTGTCGGGCTGCGCGACCGGCGCCACTTCTCCGTCATCCTCGGCGTCTTCGTCAACGAGGGGTTCGACGAGACGGTGACGCTGGCCCAGGTGTTCAACCAGCGCGAGCAGACCGGCCAGCCCTATCGCTTCTACGTCGCGGCGCTCAAGGAGCTGTCCATCGACGCCGATTTCACCGACTTCGGCACTGATCTCAACGACCTGCGGCGCCGGCTCCGCGCGTCCGGGGCCGAGCTCTTCAACGACGGCGAGTTCCCGAAGTATGCCGCGCGGTTCCGACGACTCCTCGGCATCCGGTCCGAGCAGGCCATGGAGCTGTTCCACCAGACCGTGTCGATGAAGTCCGTCGGCAACCTCAACGAGTTCGTCCGGGGTCACATGCTCGAGCCCGTCGACGCGACCGAGCGGGTCAGGGGGATCGTCGGGCACTTCGAGGACCTCACCAAGGCTCACGACGCCGTGACGCGGGCGCGTGAGCAGCTGGCCGTGCTCGAGCCGCTCGTCGGGGTCGCCGACCGCTACGACGAGGCCATCGCGCGGCGGGCGGCGAGCGAGCGCGAGCGGGAGGCCGTCCACCTCTTCGTCACCGAGCTGCGGATCCGGCTGCTCGCCGACGAGATCGGGGCCGACTCTGCGGTGCTCGAGGCCCGGGCCGTCGAGCTCGCGGCGGCGAGGGAGCGGCGAGCAGACCTGACCCGAGCCAGGGAGTCGCTCATCACCGAGCGGGCCGCGGCCGGCGGCGACCGGGTCAGCGCCCTGGAGCGCGAGGCCGGGACGGCTCGCACGGAGGCCGAGGAGCGGCGCCGTCGACGCGCCGGCTTCGAGACGGCCCTCGAGCAGTCCGGGCTGCCGGCCGTCGCCGACGAGGGGTCCTTCGCTGCCCTGCCCGGTCGGGTCGCGGCGAGCCGCGAGGCCATCCAGGCACAGCGCGACGGCCTGGAGGAGCAGTCCGACGCCGTGGTCCGCGAGCTGGGCGAGCTGCGCCGGCTGGGGGAGGAGACCCGCGCCGAGCTGGCCAGCCTCCAGGGGCGGGCGAGCAACCTGCCGAGCAGCCAGCTTGCTGTCCGGTCCGAGCTGTGCGCCGACCTCGGCATCGACGAGGACGAGCTGCCCTTCGCCGGCGAGCTGCTCGACGTCGCCTCGGACCACGCCGACTGGCGCGGCGCGGCCGAGCGGGTCCTGCGCGGGTTCGCCCTGTCCCTGCTCGTGCCTCAGGATCACTACTCCGAGGTGGCCCGCTGGGTCGACGCCCACCGCATCGCGCACCGCCGCCGTGACGGCCAGCTCGTCGGGAGCCGGCTCGTCTACGAGCGGGTCACGGTCCGGCGGATCGCCCTCCAGCCGTCCCACGAGGCCGGTGCCCTGGTGCTCGCTGACACGATCGAGGTGCGGGAGGGCGCGTTCCACGACTACCTGCGCGACGAGCTGGTGCGGCGCGCCGACCACCGGTGCGTCGACAGCATCGAGCAGCTCCGGAGCGAGCGGCGGGCCGTGACTCGGGCCGGTCAGGTGCGCTCGGGGGAGCGGCACGAGAAGGACGACCGGTTCCGGGTCGACGACCCCCGCTCGTGGGTGCTCGGCTGGGTCAACGAGCGCAAGATCGCCGCGCTCACCGAGCAGCTGCTCGACCAGCAGCGCCGGTTCACCGTCGCCGGCGACCGGCGGGACGCGCTGCGCCGCACCCGGGCCGAGACCGAGACACGGTGGTCCGCGCTCGCCGCCCTCGAGGCATACGGGCAGTGGCGGGAGGTCGACTGGCAGGAGGCGACCGCGCGCGCCGAGGCCGCGGAGGCCGAGCGGGAGCGGCTGCTCGCCGGGTCCTCGGCTCTCGCCGAGATCGAGCAGCGCCTTGAGGACAACGCCGCGACGGCCGTCGAGCTCGAGACCCGCAGCGAGCTCCTCGCCCGTCAGGTCGGCGTGCTCGGCGAGCGTCTCGAGCGGGCCGGGGCGACTCTCCGCTCGGACGAGCAGGAGGTCGCGGGGACCACCGCCGACGCGCTGGACACGGCCCGGGAGAGCTATCCCGACCTCGAGCGCCGGCTCGGGGGCGGGAGGCCCGCGCGGGCGGAAGACTGTGCGGGAGCCGAAGCGACGCTCACCCGGTCGCTCACCGACGCCATCGAGCGGATCGGGCGGGAGCAGGGCGGATACGGCACGACCCTCCTGCAGTACATGGGCGAGGTGCGGCGGCGCTGGCCCGAGGCGTCGACCGAGATGGACGTCGACCTCGCGGCTCGGCCGGCCTACCGCGCCTTCCACGAGCGGGTCGCGACCGACGACCTGCCGCGGTTCGAGGACGAGTTCAAGCGGCAGCTCAACACCAACACGATCCGTGAGCTCGCCCAGTTCACCAACTGGCTGCGCCGGCAGTCGCAGGAGATCGACGCCCGGGTGGGCCGGATCAACGAGGCCCTCGGCGCCATCGACTACAGCCCGGGGCGCTATATCCGGCTGGAGACCGAGCCGACCGTCAACCAGGAGGTCAGGGCCTTCCGCAGCGACCTGCGCGCCGCGACCGACGACACGCTCGCACCCGACGACGACCACTACTCCGAGCAGCGGTTCCTCGACGTCCAGCGGATCATCGAGCGGTTCCGCGGCCGCGAGGGGCACGCCGACAGCGACCGGGCCTGGACCCGGCGGGTCACCGACGTGCGCAACTGGTTCACCTTCTCCGCCTCCGAGCGGGAGCGCGGCACTGACGTGGAGTGGGAGCACTACCGCGACTCCGACGGCAAGTCCGGCGGTCAGAAGGAGAAGCTCGCCTACACCATCCTCGCGGCCTCCCTGGCCTACCAGTTCGGTCTCGAGTGGGGCGCCGGCCGGTCGCGGGACTTCCGTTTCGCCGTCATCGACGAGGCGTTCGGGCGGGGGTCCGACGTGTCGACGCGCTACGCCCTCGAGCTCTTCGCCAAGCTCGGCCTCCAGCTGCTCATCGTCACGCCCCTGCAGAAGGTCCACGTCATCGAGCCCTATGTCCGGGCGATCGGCTTCGTCGACAACCCGAGCGGCAGCGGCTCCCGGCTCCAGACGCTGACGATCGAGGAGTTCCGGAAGCGTCGGGCGGACCGGCAGTCGTGAGCACCGCCTGGACCACGCCCGACGACGTCCGGGCCTGGGTCCGGCGGCGCTGGACGGACGGCTCTCTCCTCCGGGCGTATGCCGGGGGCGCGCCCTTCCCGGTCGTCGACCGGCCCGTCCGCGGCCCGGCCCCGGGGGTGATCGGTGACGATCTCCCAGCCGTGCGGTCGTGGATCGACACGCTGGAGTCCGGGAGCCGGTCCGGAGAGCGCTATGCCGTGGGCTACGCGACCGTCGGAGGCCGCCTCATCGGCCGTAACCGGGTGCCGGCCCGGGTCCGCGTCGAGCGATACGACCAGGCCTGGGCCCTCCTCGGAGTCGGCCGCGAGGTGCGGCGGCTCGAGGCGATCCTCGACCTCGTGTCGGCCGAGCCGGTGGTGCGGGACTGGGTGGTCGAGCATCCCCAGCGGGCGCTCACGGCCGGAGACGGTGCGGGGGACGAATGGCGGCGGCTGCTCGCGGCATACCGTTGGCTCGACGACCATCGCGGATCCGGCGCCTACCTGCGGGAGATCACCGCGCCCGGCGTCGACACGAAGTTCGCCGAGCGGCACCGGGGGGTGCTCGCCGCCCTGCTCGGTGTCTCGACGACGGCGCCCGGCTTCCTCTCCGGGCTGGGGCTGCACGCCCGGCCCGAGCTGACCCGGCTGCGGATGGCGGCCTCGGTCGGGGTCGGCCTCCCCGTCACCGAGCTCGCCGTGCGCCGGGACGAGCTGCCCGGGCTCGATCTCACGGTGCGCACCGTGATCGTTGTGGAGAACGAGGTCACCTACCTCAGCGTCCCCGTGCCGATGGACGGCGTCGTCCTCTGGGGCCGCGGGTTCGAGGTGGGTCATGCCGGCCGGCTCCCGTGGCTGCGCCGCGCCGCCGTGCACTACTGGGGTGACCTCGACACCCACGGGTTCGCGATCCTGCACCAGCTGCGGGCGGTGCTGCCGACGGCGCGGTCGGTCCTCATGGACGAGGCGACGCTGCTCGCGCACCGCGACCGCTGGGTCACCGAGGACCGGCCGACGTCAGCCCGGCTCAGGGGGCTCACGCCTGAGGAGTCGGCGCTCTATGCCGACCTGGTGACGGACCGGTTCGGCCCCGCCGTGCGGCTGGAGCAGGAGCGCATCGACTGGGCCTGGGCCCTCGACCGCCTCCCGGCGGAGTGATCCGTCGGGTCCCCCCGGCGCGGGAGGCGGTCGTCCAGGTCCTGCCGGTCGAGTGGGTCAGACCGCGCTGTCGGCGTTCTGGGCCCACAGGTCAGGACCGAACACCTCGTAGTGGATCCGCTCGCTCGAGATCCCCTTGGCCAGCAGGTCCTGGCGGGCCGACTGCATGAAGGGCAGGGGTCCGCACATGAACACCTGGGCCTCGCTGGGCACGTCGACGCTCGAGAGGTCCATGAACCCCTGGAGGGCCGGGTGCAGGGTCGGCGCGGCGTCGGCGTCGGACTCGTACCAGTTCTGCGCCTCGGCGTCGGACATCGCGAGGACCTGCCGTCGCAGCCCCGCGTACAGGGCGTGGTGCTCGTGCGACCGGTCGGCGTGGAACAGGCGCACCGTGCGGTCCGGCTGGCGCCGGGACAGGTCCTCCATGATGGCGGCGATCGGCGTGATGCCGATGCCCGCCGAGACGAGGACGAGCGGGGCGTCGGAGCCGTCGAGGACGACGTCGCCGGCCGGCTGCGAGAGCTGGAGGACCGTGCCGGGGCGGGCGTTGGCATACAGCCAGTTGGAGACCCGCCCGTCGGGTGCGCCGTCGACGCCGACGACCCGCTTGATCGTCACGCGGAGGGTGTCGCCGCGGGGGCCGGAGGAGATGGTGTACTGCCGCGGCTGCCGGTCGCCGTCGGGAAGGTCGACGGCGATGGCGACGTACTGGCCGGTGCGGTGGGCCGGGACCTCACCGCTGACCGGAGCGAGGAGCAGCGAGAAGACGTCGTCGGACTCCTCGAACCGCTCGACGACGCGGTAGTCGCGCCACGGCTGCGCCGGGTCGGTCCCGGCGAGGGCGTAGAGGCGGGCCTCCTCGGCGATGAGCATGGTCCCGAAGAGCCAGTACACCTCGTCCCACGCGGCGGCGACCTCCGGCGTGACGGCGTCGCCGAGGACGGTCTTGACGGCGCCGAGGAGGTGGTGCCCGACGATCGTGTACTCCTGGGCGCGGATGCCGAGGGAGACGTGCTTGTGGGCGATGCGCGCCATGACGGGGGTGAAGTCCGGCGCGTCGGGGTCGATGAGCTGGACCGCGAAGGCGACGACGGAGGCGGCGAGGGCCTTGGGCTGCTCGCCGATCGCCTGGTTCGCCTGGTTGAAGACCCGCAGCAGCTCCGGGTGGGCGGCGAACATCGACGGGTAGAACGCTCGGGTGATCTCCTCGGCGTGCTCGGCGACGACGCCGGCGGTTGCGGTGACGATCTGCTCGGACTCGGGTGACAGCCTCATCTGCCTCACTCCTCGATCAAGGGGCACACATCTGGGTGAAACGGGCGGGGACATACTACGGGCAGTAGTCAAGCGTTCCGGTAGAGGGCAGGCGGTCGCCGACCGGCGTCCCCGCCCACTCCCCATCGAGGTGGACGGCCGCGGGGGACCTCTCGATCGAGGGTGGACGGGCAGCGGGGACCTCTCGGGTCGCGGCCGTTTTGGCGGGAGGGCGGGGCGTGCCCTATCCTTTCGGAGTCCTCGACGGATCCGGGCGCTGCTCGCTGCGCGGCGAGGGGCTCAGAACGCCGAAGGGCGCGACAGGTCCCCATCGTCTAGCGGCCTAGGACCCCGCCCTTTCACGGCGGTAGCACGGGTTCGAATCCCGTTGGGGATA
>JBDIAL010000190.1:0-7462 GCA_039812405.1 Nostocoides sp. | reverse complement strand
CCACCTCCTCGTCATCACCCGCCACGACCCTCCGTGGCCGATGCACCGGCTCCGTCTCGAGGGCCGGATCGCCGAGCTCCGCTCCGACACGATCACCTTCGACGCGGAGGAGGCGCACGAGCTGTTCGCGCTCCTCGGCATCGAGCTGAGCGCGTCGGACATCGCCGGGCTCGTCGCGCGGACGCAGGGCTGGGCCGCGGGGCTGCGCCTCGCCGCGCTCGGGGCGGCGTATGCGGAGGATCCCTCCGAGTACATCCGCACCCTCTCCGGCCGGACGGGATACATCGCCGACTACCTCATGCGCGAGGTCTACCAGAAGCTGTCGACCCGGTGGCAGGACTTCCTCGACACGGTCAGCATCGTCGACGTCGTATGCGCGGATCTGGCGACGGCGGTCGGTGCCGGGACTGACAGCGCCGAGATCCTCGCCGAGCTGGCTCGGCAGAACGCATTCGTGCACGAGCTGGGCAACCGCCCGGGGTGGTACCGCCTCCATCCCCTCCTGCTCGACTTCCTGCGCTCGCGGGTCTCCGACGCCCCACGGCGCCTGCGCCTGAACCGCGGTGCCGCCCAGTGGTTCATGACCCAGGGACATCCGCTCACGGCGCTGCGCCACGCGCTCGCGGCGCAGGACTGGGAGCTGGCCGGCCAGCTCATCGGCACCCACGTCGTCACGTGGACGGTGCGGCGGCCCCCGGACGAGCTTGCCCGGACGCTGAGCGCCTTGCCACGCGAGGCGGTCCTCACCCATGCCGGGCTCGCGATGGGCCTGGCGGCGGCCCGGACGATGGCGGCGCAGCCCGACGGCGTCCAGGAGCTCGTCGACGCGACGGCGTCCCAGATCCACCAGATCGGCGGGAGGCGCCGACGACGCTACGACTTCCTCCTCGAGCTCATCGCCTTCGGCAACGCGCGATGGACCGGTGACCTCGAGTCGGTCCTGGCCGGCTGCCGTCGGATGCCGACCGACCCCGCCGTGCTCGGCACCCTCGGGATGGCCGACTGGGCCGCCATCGCGGTCCTGCTCGTGAGCAACGCCGGGAGCTGCGAGATGTGGCTCGGCGAGCAGGACAGCGCCCAGCGACACCTCCGGTATGCCGCGGAGCAGGACCTCGGCCCCCAGATCGTCCTGCCCATCCTCAACGCCCGAGCGCACCTGGCCTACCTGCTGTGGGAGCAGGGGGAGCTGACCGGGGCCGAGACGATGGCCCGGACAGCCCTCGACGGGTTCTCCGGGGCAGGCCTCGCCCAGGCCGTCCAGGCCGCTCCCGCCTACCTCGCCCTCAGCGGGGTGGCGCTGGACCGCGACGACCTCGCCGCGGCCGGGGACTGGCTGCGGCTGTTCGAACCGACCGGCAGGGAGCCGCACACTGCCCTGGCGGCCCGGATGATGGAGGCCCGGCTGCTGCGAGCCACCGGGCGCGGGTTCGACGCGATGGGCGTCGTCAAGGAGGCCCTGTCCGCGTCCGGTCGATGGCCCCTGCCGGCCCGTCTCGTGCGCGAGGCCGAGCTCCTCCGAGCCGCCCTGGAGACCGGGACCCCGCAGGCCGGGGAGCCGTCCGGGGGCGAGGTGGCGGGCGGGGACCCCTCGGCGGGCGCGGCCCCGGACACCGTCCGCGGGCGGGTGCTGGGTGCTCTGGACGACGCGTTGGCCGGGGCGTCGGACGACCCATCGGGCCAGGCGGACCAGACCCCGCATGGCTCGACGTCGCGCGAGGCCCGGCTGGCCGCTCTCGAGGAGTCCCTGCGGGCGGCGTCGGGCGAGGGCCTCCGCCGACCGTTCCTCGACGCCGCGGAGGCGGTCCGCCCCCTCCTCGTCGACGTCATCGAGCGAGGCACCGCGGACCCCTCGTTCGCCGTGGACCTCCTCTCCCGGATGTCCGACCCGCAGCCCGGACCGAAGGGCCGGCGCCATGCCCTGCTCATGCCGCTCAGCGCCCGCGAGACGCACGTCCTCCGCTTCCTCGCCACGTCGATGACCAACCACGAGATCGCCGAGGCGATGTACGTCTCGGTCAACACCATCAAGACCCACCAGCGCTCCATCTACCAGAAGCTGGGCGCCACGAGCCGGCGCGAGGCGGTCACCCACGCCCGCGAGGCCGGCCTCATCTAGGTCTAGCCGGTGGTATCCGGGGTCCCTCCGGTGGTTCTGGCATACCTCGACCGGCGGGGGCCTGGGCTGGGTGGAGGTATCCGGTGTCGCTGCGGTGGTCCTGGCATACCTCGACCGCTGGGGGCCTGGGCTGGGTGGAGGTATCCGGTGTCCCTGCGGTGGTCCCGGCATACCTCGACCCGCGGCGGGCTGGGGGCTGAGTGGGGTGGAGGTATCCGGGGTCCCTCCGGTGGTTCTGGCATACCTCGACCCGCGGCGGGCTGGGGGCTGAGTGGGGTGGAGGTACGCGGTGTCCCTGCGGTGGTCCCCGCATACCTCGACCCGCGGCGGGCTGGGTGGAGGTATGCGATGTCGCTGCGGTGGTCCCGGCATACCTCGACCGGTTGTGCGCCTACTCCGAACTGTGGGCGGCGTCGAGGGCGTCGGCGAGGGAGTCCCCGAGCCGGGGACGCGCGGGGAAGACGTTCGACCGACCGATCCGGTCGAGGACCCCGGTCGCCTCCAGCTGGGCGAGGGCCCCAGGGCTTAGGCCGGCGACCATGAGGGTCCCCCCGCTCGCCGCGAGCCGCTCGGCATACCCGACGACGGAGCGGATGAAGGTCGACCCGAGCTCGTCCTTGCCCCGGAGGCGGAGGATGACGACGGCGCCGCGGCACCGGGCCGGCACGATGGGCAGCTGCGACTCGAAGACCGGCGCGGCGGCGAAGAAGAGGCTCCCGTAGGGGGTGAGCACGACGACCTCCCCCGGCGTGAGCCGCACGGGCGGGTCGGTCTCCAGGGGCATCCGGCCCGTGTCGTCGAACACCCAGCGGCGCACGACGACCCGGTTGGACTGCCTCGTCACGTGAAGGACGACGGCGATGCCGACTCCGACGAGGACGGCGTACTGGAGCGGGATGACGAGGGTCAGCAGGAAGGTGACCCCGAGGATCGTGGCCTGGACCGTCCCCGTGCGCCAGACCATGAGCAGGTCGTGGATCTTCAGGGACCGGATGCCGATGAGGATGAGCAGCCCGGCCAGCGCGGGCATCGCGACGTACCCGATGGCTCCGCCGCAGACGAGGATGACGAGCGCCATCGTCACGCCGGCGACGACGTTGGCGAGCGCCGTCCGCGCTCCCGCCGCCCGCACCAGGGCGGTCGCGGACATCGAGCCGCCCACCGGCATGCCGCGCAGGACCCCCGCGGCGATGTTCGCGATGCCCTGCCCCCGGAAGTCGGCCGACGAGTCGGGGTAGCGGCCGTCCGGGTTGGGCACCGATCCGCTGATCGCGGCGCCCTGGACCAGCCCGACGAGCGCGAGCGAGAGGGCGGGCACGAGGAGCGGGAGGACGAGGTCCGGCGCCGGGAGGGCCGGCAGCGGCAGGCTGCGCGGCACCGAGGTGATGTCCTCGACGCGGATGATGCCGGTGCCGGGAATGGCGGCGACCGCCGACATGGCGACGATGGCCACGACCATCCCGAGAGCGCCGAGCGGGGTCCGCTCGAGGCAGAGGATGACGACGATGGTGCCGAGCCCGACGAGCACCGACGAGTAGCTCAGCTGTCCGGGGTGGAGCAGGGTGTCGAGCGCGCGGACGACCCGGTTGGGGCCCTGCCCGTCGTAGGCGGTGAGGTTCGACAGCTGACCGAGGACGATGTTGACGGCGACGGCGTTGACGAACCCGACGAGCACCGACGTCGGGATGAAGCGGACCAGACTGCCGAGCCGGGCGAGGCCGAGGAGGAGCATGACGGCGCCGGTGAGGACGGCGAGGGTGGCGAGGGCCGGCCCGACGCGGCTCCCGCTCTGGGTGAGCGGCACGTCGGAGATGACGACCGCCATGGCCCCGGTCACCTGGACGGACATGAAGACCGACCCGGTCGCGAGGGCTCCGAAGAAGGTGCCGGTCAGATACCCGTAGAGGCCGAAGACGGGGCTCACCCCGGCGAGGAGGCCGGCCGCGAGCCCGTCCGGGACGCTCTCCACCCCGAGGACGAACCCCGCCTTCGCGTCGTCGGCCGCGGTGCTCCGGGACCCGAACCGGGTCAGGTAGCGGCGCAGCGACCCGCGCAGCCTCGAGCGGGCGGTGGGACGGGACGGGCCCACGCGGATCGAGGCCTCCCCGTCGTCAGGGGAGGGGGACCTTCACGTCGGAGCCGCCCTCCTCGGTGAGCCGGGCCGCGACCTGGACGATGGACGGCTCGGGGATGAAGCCGCCGGCGAAGAGGACCTCGCCCTGGGAGAAGGCGGGCGACCGGTCGAGGAGCTCCGGGGAGGCATACCCGAAGTACTCGCCGAGCTCGTGCAGGTCGCGCGGCGAGCTCATCTTCATGAGCCCGAGGTTGTCGCACTGGGACAGGACGTTGGGGTGGATCTTCGACGGGCGCTGCGTGGACAGCAGCAGCCAGAGGCCGAACTTGCGTCCCTCCGCCGCGATCTGGACGATGCGGTCGGTGAGGGCCCGGTCGACGGGCGCGACGGGCTGGGGGGAGCAGAGATTGTGGGCCTCGTCGATGACGACGAGGATCGGGCGGCGCTCCTCGCGGTGGTTCCACAGGTAGTCGAGGAGGGCGAGGGCGGCGACCTTCGGCTCCTCGGCGAACCGGAAGCCCCCGAGGTCGCAGACCGTCGCGCGCGGGCGCTCCGCGACGACCGCCTCGGCGCCGCTCCGGCCCCACGCCCACAGCGGCCAGTCGAGCATCTGGAGGTTCTCCATCCGCCGGAACAGCTGCTGACGGGCGGGGCGCTCGTCGGTGGCCAGCCGCCGGGCCAGCTCGCCGACGTCGGTGCCCTCGATCTCGGAGAGCAGGTGGAGCATCTCGTTGTACTCGACGGCGTCCAGGAGCGGGTCGAGGCGCAGGACGGCGGCCTTGGACGGCACGTCGAGGTCGAGCCACCGGACGTGGAGTCCCCGGTCGCGGTCGTCCGACGGCCGGAGCACGCGGATGTCCACCTCGCGCAGGAGCCGGGCCGCCTCGGGGTCGGCGTCGGGCCGGATCTCCCCGAGCCGCACGAAGTCGGCGTTGGGGTCGAGGATGAGCATCGGCAGGCGGGTGTGGATGAGCAGCTGCTCGAGGACGACGCCGAGGGCGTAGGTCTTGCCCGAGCCGCTCTGCCCGCACCAGAAGGTATGCCGGTTGAACCGTTCCGCGCGCAGCTGCGCCGGTGCCTGGTCGTCGCGGTCCTTGAGCACTCCGACGTCGAGCGGTGCGTCCATGACGTCGAGGCTAGCCACCGCGAGGGTGGTGCGACCGTCCTCGCGGCCCACCATCCGGGGTCGGACGCCGAAGATCACCCGCGCAGGGTGAGAGGGCGACCCCGGCCGCCGCTGCCGGGTGAGGTCGGTGGACGCCTCGGGTGGACCGAGCCTGTCCTCGGCGGACTGGGCGCGCGCCGGGGCCGGGCGCGCGGCGGGGGGATCAGGGGGCCGGGTACCCGGCGCGCGGCCGGGGCCGGGTCAGGAGGGGTTGTCGGTCGTGAAGTGGATCTCCCGGAACGGCCGACGCCACGCGGCGACCTCGGCGGCGACGGCCTCGGGGTCACCGGTCAGGCCCCGGGCGACGAACCCGGCCAGCGCCGGCATGTCGCCGGGCGTCATGCCGAGCCGGGCGAGCTCCGGCGTGCCGATCCGCAGCCCGTTGACGTCGCCCTCGACGGGGTCGACCGGCAGGCCGATCCCGCAGGCCAGGAGGTTGGCCCGACGCAGCCGTGCGGAGGCCGCCTGGCCGCCGCCGTAGGCCGCCGCCTCGACGGCGAGCTGGTGGGAGGCGGTGACCCCCTCCTCGCGCCGGAAGACGGGCAGACCGGCCGCGACGAGCTCGTCGGCGAGGACCCGGGCCGTCGCGACCATGGCCGTCGCGTAGGCCTCGCCCGCCACGGTCCAGTCCAGGAGCGTCTGGGCGAGCGCGGCCGTCTTGCCGGCGTCGAAGTTCGCGGTGAGGCCCGGGTAGGCGATGGCCTCGATGCGCTGGGCCAGCTCGGCGTCGTTCGAGAGGAGCAGCCCGCCGGGAGGGCCGCCGAGGCTCTTGTAGGTGCTCATCGTCATGAGGTGGGCGCCCTCGTCGAGCGGGTTCGGCCACGTCCCGCCGGCGATCATGCCGCACAGGTGGGCGGCGTCGAAGAGGACGTAGGCGCCGACGGAGTCGGCGATCTCCCGGATCGCCGCGACCGGGTGCGGGGTGAGGTTGAGGCTGCTCCCGACCGTGATGAGACGGGGCCGGACCTCGCGGGCGAGCTCGGCCAGGGCGTCGACGTCGACGGAGTAGCGGGCCGGGTCGACCGGGGCGGGCACCGTGCGGACGCCGTAGAGCCCGGCCGCCCCGGGGGCGTGGTGGGTGATGTGGCCGCCGATGCTGGCCGGCGGCGCGATGATCGGGTCGCCGGGGGCGCAGGTCGCCATGAAGGCATACAGGTTGGCGAGCGCGCCGGAGCCGACCCGGACCTCCGCGTGGTCGGCGTGGAAGACCCGGGCGGCGAGGTCGGCGGCGATGATCTCGATCTGCTCGATGGCCTCCAGGCCCATCTCGTACTTCTCGCCCGGGTAGCCCAACGAGGGTCGCGAGCCGAGCCCGGCGGCGAGCATCTCCTCGGCCCGCGGGTTCATCCGGTTGGTCGCCGGGTTGAGGTTGACGCACGTCTCGTCGTGGATGTGCCGGTTCTCCGCGACGAGGTCGCCGATCCACCGCTGTGTGGCGGCGGCGTCGAGCCCGGCGAGGGTCCGCGTCGTCTCCCCGACGCACCGGACGGTCGGTGCGGGCAGCCAGGGGCGGGCGGCGAGGGTCGTCACGGCGGGTGGTCTCCGATCGGGTGGGTGTGCGGTGTCCGGGACGACGGTATGCCGTGCGCCGGCCTCCCGTCATCGGAGGGTTGACCGACGGGAGACCTCCGCATCTCCTACATTCGTCGGATGACCAGGCTGACCAGGATGACCGGGGGATGAGCGGGGCGGGTCGGGGGCCGGGAGCGGCGGCCGAGGTCCAGGCCGAGCTCGACGCCCTCGCGGCGGCCCTCGGCCACTCGGTCAGCCTCGACGGTCCCGCCGGGGAGCTCCTCGCCTACAGCACCCAGGGCTCGGACGTCGACGCGGTCCGGGTCGCGACGATCCTCGCCCGGCGGGTGCCCGAGGAGGTCCTCGCCTACCAGCGGGCCCACGGGGTGGACTCGGCGACGGAGCCGGTGCGGGTGCCGGCGAACGCCGCGCTCGGCATGGGTGCCCGGACCTGCCTCCCGGTGCGCCGGTCCGGGGAGCTGCTCGCCTGCCTCTGGGTGCTCGACGGCGGGACCGAGCCGGGCCGCCCGGTCGACGACCGGGCGGCGGCGGCGCTGCGCGACACGGCCGGGCGGCTCGCCGTGCTCCTGCCGCC
>JBDIAL010000189.1:0-7481 GCA_039812405.1 Nostocoides sp. | reverse complement strand
GACTACAAGATCAGCCCGTTCGAGCTCGAGTCGGTCCTCATCGAGCACCCCGCCGTCCGCGAGGCCGCCGTCGTCCCCGCACCGGACCCCGTGCGCCTCGCCGTGCCCAAGGCATACATCGACCTCGCCGACGGCTACGAGCCGACCGAGGAGACCGCGCGGTCGATCCTCGCGTATGCCCGGGAGCACCTCTCCCCCTGGCAGCGGGTGCGCCGGGTCGAGTTCGCCGACCTCCCGAAGACGATCAGCGGCAAGATCCGGCGCGTCGAGCTGCGGGCGCGCGAGGAGCGGCTCGCCGCCGACCCGACGGCATCGGCCACCGAGGGCACGGTCGCGGCGGCTGCCGTCGAGTGGCGCGACGACCAGTTCCCCGAGCTCCGCGGCCGCTGACCCCCGCTGCCCCTTTATCGGGTTCCACGACAAACGGTCACCTCACCCGACAACGCTTCCCCCGCACGGTGATCGCTTGTCGGGTGAGGTGACTCAGGAGCCGGCCGGCGTCTCCGTGCCGAAGCGGGTCGCCGTCAGCGGGTCGGTCGCCGAGCAGGTGCGGCCCGCCGGCCCCGGCACCTCGGACTCGATGCGGGACCCGTTAACGAGCGTCACGTCGTCGTAGGCGGGACGCCCCTCGACGACGTTGCGGAAGGTGTAGCGGGTCAGCGCCGAGAGACGGCAGTCCCCGCCGAAGACGGCGATGTCGAAGGCCGACGGCTGCCCGACCAGCTCCTCGCCCTTGGCGCTCTCGCTCTCCAGGAAGTGGCTGAACGGCCCACCGCCGCTGAACGTCCCCACCTGGATCCGGTTGCCCTCGAGGTCCGGCACGTGCAGGTGCCCGTTGACGAGGAGGCCGCTCCCGGTGAGGCCGCGGACCGCCGCCGGCTCGTGGGACACGATGAGATCCGGCGCGGTGTCCGCCCGCGAGCCCGCGGACCCCTCGAGCCCCTTGAGCGCCGCGACGAAGGCGTCCCGTGCCGGCTGCTGGCGGGCCGCGGTGCTCGTGTTCGAGTCGCCGAACCACCGCGGGTCGTTGAAGCCGGCGACGCGTATGCCGTGCAGCGAGTACTCCGTGTAGCCCCGGTCCCCGGCCGGCTGGAGGAGATGGACGTTGCGGATCCGGGCCAGCCGGCGCAGCACGGCCTCGTCACCCGGCGCCGACCGGTCGTGGTTGCCGAGGATGACGAAGTAGGGGACGCCGAGCGACGCGATGCCCTGGGGGATCCGGGCCGCGTCGAGCTCGGCGGGCCGCCCGAAGTTGACGAGGTCGCCCGAGTCGATGACCGCGTCGATCCGCTCGTCGTCGACGATCGTCTTCATGAGGGCGTAGTCGTCGGCGCCGTGGTTGTCCGACACGAGGAGGAAGCGCGCGACGGCGGGGGTGTCGAGGGTGCCGGCGGCGTACTTCTCCTGGAGGGCGTTGGACAGGGCCAGCAGGTTGCGCAGGTAGGGCGTGACCTGCTGGGCTCGGGCGCCGACGTCCTCCAGGAGGGTGCTGTTGCGCTGGACGACGCCGAGCACTCCGGTCGCGTTGATCCGCGACTGGTTCGCGGGCTGGTAGGTCGCCCATGTCGCGAGGCCGGTGCCGAGGCTCGCGACGAGCCAGCTCGCGACGGCGGTGACGAGGAGCCGGGTCGTGGGGCGGCGCCGCCGGACGACGTCGTAGCCGACGACGAAGAGGACCGAGACGAGCAGGCCGCCGCCGACGAACTTCACGCCGAGGACGATCGCGGCATGCCGGATGGCGGCGGCCAGCTCGGCCTGGCTGGGCTCCAGCTCGTCGACCGTCACGTTGTCCTGGGCCAGCAGGGCGGTGATGTCGGAGCGGACCTCGGGCCGCGCGACGATGCCCGGCGCGAGGCCCCGGAAGCCGACGTCGATGTCGCCGAGCACGGTCCGGGCCCGCAGGTGGCCCACGTCGGTCGGGTCGAGGCTCAGGGTGAGGTCGGCGGAGTAGTAGCGCGTATGCGTCGTCGTCGGCCAGATCGCCGTCGTCACCGCCCCGCCCGCGGCGCAGGCGAGGACGAGCACGACGAACGCTCCGGCGTGCCGTGCCGCCGGCCCCGGGTGGGCGTGCCGGTGCCGCCACCACACCCCGACGGCGGTGACCAGCGGCCAGCAGACCTCGGGCAGGGCCACGGCCCGCTCGGCGAGCCCGAAGGCATACCAGTGCCGGACCATCGCGAGGAGCAGGACGACCCCGAGGGCCCCCATGACGACGGTGGCGGGGCGCGCGACGCGGGGCTGGAGCGGCCAGGGCTGGGCCGGGTCCGCCGCCAGCCATGGCCAGAGCGCGAGGGTCGCGACCGCGAGTCCCGAGACGACGACGTGCGGCGTGAAGCTCACCCCCGGCTCGGGGATGGGCAGCGCGGCGATGAGGACGACGGAGACGCCGCCGAGGGCCAGGCAGATCCGCGCGGAGCGGCGCAGGCCCGGCAGCACCGCCGCGGTCACGACGTGCGCGAGCCCGGTGACGACCCAGGCCGTCGTCATGATCCAGCGGTGCGGCGTGCTCGTCGCCGACAGGGAGGACAGCGAGTCGTGGGTCCACAGGAAGCCGGGGTAGCGGCTCGCCGCCCACGTCCACCCGCCGACGAGCGCGACGACGGCCACCGTCGCGGACCCGACCGCGGTGCGCGGGAGACCGGGCCAGCGGTCGAGACGGGCGTCGGGGCTCACCCCGCCCACCATAGGCTTCCGGGATGACCGCCACCCTGGGAGAGCTCACCGACCGGACCTTCGCCGCCGTCCTGTTCGACATGGACGGGACCCTCGTCGACTCGACGGCCGTCATCGAGCGCTCGTGGGCCACCTGGGCGCGGGAGTTCGAGGTCGACCCGGCGGCCCTCCTCGGCTTCCACGGCGTGCCGTCCGGGGCGATCGTCTCCACCCTGCTCGAGGCACCCCAGCAGGCCGCGGCCGTCCAGCGGATCGTCGACCTCGAGATCGGCGACACCGAGGGAGTCGTCGCCCTGCCCGGAGCGGTCGACGCGCTGACCGAGATCGCCGACGGGGGCGGGCGGTTCGCGATCGTCACCTCGTGCATCCGGCCCCTGTATGCCGTCCGCATGGAGGCCGCCCGGCTCACCCAGCCGGACACCTCCGTCACCGCCGACGAGGTCGCGGAGGGCAAGCCGGCCCCCGACCCCTACCTCCTCGGCGCCGAGCGGCTCGGGGTGGACCCCACCGCCTGCCTCGTCGTCGAGGACGCCCCCAACGGGCTGCGGTCGGCGGCCGGCGCCGGCTGCGCGACCCTGGCCGTCGTCTCGACGGCGAGCCGCGACGAGCTGGTCGCCACCGGCCTGGCCGGCGCCATCGTCGACTCGCTCGCCGAGGTGCGGTTCCTCGTCGACCCGGGACGGCGGATCCGCGTCGTGGCGGCCGACTGACGCGCGAGCCCGTCAGTCGGTCAGCCGTTTGAGCAGCGGGCCGACGACGTCCATGGGGAGGGGGAAGACGACCGTCGAGTTCTGGTCGGCGCCCAGCTCGAGGAGCGTCTGGAGATATCGGAGCTGGAGCGACGCGGGGCTCTGGGACAGGACGTCCGCGGCCTCCTTCAGCTCGGTCGACGCCTGCAGCTCGCCGCGGGCGTTGATGACCTTGGCGCGGCGCTCGCGCTCCGCCTCGGCCTCCCGCGCCATGGCACGCTGCATCTGCTCGGGGATCTCGACGTCCTTGATCTCGACGAGGGCCACGTCGACACCCCACGGCTTCGTGAGCTGCTCGAGGATCTCGCGCAGGTCGGTGTTGAGGTTGTCCCGGTGGGCGAGGATCGTATCGAGGTCGGCGCGTCCGAGGACGGATCGCAGTGTCGTCTGGGCGATCTGGCTCGTCGCGACGGCGTAGTTCTCGACCGTCATCACCGCCTGGACGGGTTCGACGACGTTGAACAGGACGACGGCGTTGACCCGGGCCGGGACGTTGTCGCGGGTGATCACCTCCTGCGGGGGGATCGTCAGGGTGACGGTTCGCAGGTCGACCCTGACCAGCCGGTGCAGGCCGGGGACGACGAGGAGCAGCCCGCTGGTCCGCAGCGGCCGGAGCCGGCCGAGCCGGAACAGCACGCCGCGCTCGTACTCCGCGAGCACCTTCACGCAGGTGGCGACGCAGGCCGCGACGAGGAGGACGACCGCCAGCCCGACGGCGACGACGGCGGTCACCGTGCAGCACCTCCCGGCCGGGAGTCGCCGGCCCAGCGTGTGGCATACCGGTCGACGACCTGCTCGACGACCGCCTCGTCGGGCACGCCCGGAGCGTCGGCCGACCGGTCGACGGCGAACGACTCCGGGAAGCCGGACGGCGACGACCACAGGTGCCGGGCCAGCGGGACGCCGGCGAGGATGACGACGGCGAGGGTGCAGGACAGGCAGACCAGGTCCGTCACGGAGCCGTCGGAGATCACCACCTTGAGAAGCGTTGCACCACAGAGGAATGCCGCGGCTCCGGCCACGACGAGGGCGATGCCGCGGTGGAAGCGGCCCGCCTCGGAGTGCGGCCACGGGTCGACCTGCCGGGTGATCTCCCGAGGACCCGGGGTCGGCGAGCACTCCGCCTTCACCGGGCACCGTCCGCAGACGGCGTGCTGCCCCTGGTAGCGGATGACCCGCTTGTCGGGGTCGAAGCTGGCCGGCCACAGCCACTGGTCCTCGTGGCACTTCCAGGCGTCGTGGTCCTCGTGGTAGACGAAGCTGCCGGTGCGCCATCGGGCCGAGCGGACGGCACTGCGCGCGCCGAGCCGGTCGATCGTCCAGGCGATGACGAGGAGGAGGACGGCATACGCGCAGACGAAGCCGACCTCGGGCGCGAGCCCGCCCATCTCACCGGCCCCCCGACGACGCGGGCTCCAGCTCGACGAAGAGGACGTCCTGCGGCAGCTCGGTGACGGTCTTGCCCCGGTGGGCATGGAGGACGCCCTGGATGGTGAGCCAGAGGAAGGGCAGGACGCCGCCGACGATGAAGAGGACGTCGCCCGGCAGCCGGCCCCACTCGAGGATCGAGTTGCGCCGGTCGGTGAGGAAGGCGAGGGACCGCGCCTCGAAGTAGCCCGATCCGACCGCGTGGTAGAACTGCAGGACGCCGAGGGGGAACAGGGTCACGAAGACCATCCAGGCGAGCCCGATGTTGAGCGACCAGAACGAGGTTCGGGCGAGCCGGTCGGACCACTTCTCCTCCGGGATGAGATATCGCAGGGCGAACATCGACAGCCCGACGGCGAGCATCCCGTAGACGCCCATCATCGCGGCGTGGCCGTGGTTGGCCGTCAGCGCCGTGCCGATCTCGTAGTAGGACACGATCGGCAGGTTGATGAGGAAGCCGAAGATCCCGGCCCCGACGAAGTTCCAGAAGCCGACGGCGACGAGGAACATGACGGCCCAGCGGTGCGGGAACGGCGCCGAGGACTTCGACTCCTGCCGAGCGCCGAGCTGCATGAACGCCCACGCCTCGACGGTGAGGAAGGTGAGCGGGATGACCTCGGCGGCCGAGAAGAACGAGCCGAGCGCCATGTGCTCGACCGGCGTGCCGGAGAAGTAGAGGTGGTGCATGGTGCCGAGGACGCCTCCCGCGGAGTAGAGGATGACGTCCATGAAGATGATGCCGAGCGCGATCCTCTCCCGCACGACGCCGAGCATGACGAAGATGTAGGCGACCATGACGGTCGTGAAGAGCTCGAGGAAGTCCTCGACCCACAGGTGGACGACCCAGAACCGCCAGAACTCCGCGACGGACAGCGGGGTGTCGGTGCCGGCGAGCAGGCCGATGGCGTAGAACGCCGGGATCGACAGGGCGGAGAGGAAGAACAGCCACGGCATGTTGCCGAGCGACTCGCCGCGCAGCCTGCTGCGGATCCCGCGATAGACGATGACGATCCACAGCACCATGCCGATCGTGAGCAGCACCTGGAAGATCCGGGGCAGGTCGAGGTACTCCCACTGCTGGCCGAACAGCGGGCCCTTCGCCCAGGAGACGCCGAAGATCGACAGCGCCTCGGCACCGAGCGAGCCGAAGACGACGACGGCGAGCGCGCCGAGCAGGCCGAAGCTGAGGAGGTTCTGCCCCTTGGGCTCCCGCCCGGCGATGAGCGGGGTGAGGAAGATCCCGGCCGCGAGGAAGCCCGCCGCCGTCCAGAAGAGCGACAGCTGGACGTGCCACGTGCGGGCCAGGTTGTAGGGCAGCAGGGTGTTGAGGTTGAAGCCGAAGAACGAGCCGAGGTCCGCGCGATAGTGCTCGGCTGCCGCCCCGACGAGCGTCTGGGCGAGGAAGAGCAGCGCGATGACGAGGAAGAACCACGCGGTGGCCCGCTGGGCGGGAGTCAGGCCCACGCTCGAGGGACGGCGGAAGGCGATGGTGGGGGCCTCCTCCGCGTGCCAGCCGATGGTGCGGCTCCAGCGCCCGTAGATGGCGAACAGCACGCCGGTGCCGCCGATGAGGACCGCGAGGGAGAGAACCGACCAGAGCATGAGGTCCGGCGTGGGGCCGTTGTCCACCCGTGGCTCGGCGGGCCAGTTGTTCGTGTAGCTGTAGCTGTGCCCCGGCCGGTCCGCCGCCGACGCCCACGCCGTCCACGCGAAGAAGGAGGTGAGGGCGCGGATGTCACCGGGATCGGTGATCGCGTTGGCCATCAGCCCGTTGCTGTGCGACTCCGGGCCGAAGTAGCTCGCGTAGTGGGGGACGAGCTGCTGGTATGCCGCGACCTGGGGCGCGCTGAGGACGAGCGTCCTGGTGTCCTGGTCGAAGCGGTTGGTCCGCCAGTCGGTGATGTTGACCTCGGTGGGCTCCTGCACCCCGGAGGCGCGGGCCGCCGTCAGGGTGATGTCGCTCGCGCGCCGCAGGTAGTCGGCCGTGAAGTCGGGTCCGAGGTAGCCCCCGTGCCCCATGATCGAGCCGAACTGCATGAGGCCGCGGTTCTGGAACAGCTCCTGCCCGTGGGTGATGTCCGCCCGCGTGAAGAGAACCTGCCCGCCGGTCGTCGTGACCCGGTCGGGGACAGGCATCGAGCTGGTGTAGGTGCGGTAGACCAGGATGCCCATCACGGTGAAGCTGAAGAGCATGACCATGACGACGCCCTGCACCCACCCCTTCCCGACGAGCATCTCGCGACGGCCGCTCTTCCCCCCGGCGCCTGCACCGGCCCCTCCACCCTGGTCGATCCGACTGGCACTGGACATCTCGACTCCGATCCCGTTCCCTCCACCGAGCGCTGACTGCTACGGCATGTAGTAGTCATTTATACAGGTGAACTCGTCTGATTGGGAGGGGCGGAGCGGGCCGGTCGATAGACTGGCCGGGCAGCGGTTGGTGAAGGAGCAGGCGGCGTGTCAGGTGGCGGCATCGAGTCCCGGCCGACTCCGCAGCCGGACGGCCCGCCCCTCGCGGACGCTCCCGCGCGGGTCCTCGCGGCCCTGCGGGACCGGCCCGCCGACGCGGCCTCGGCCGCCGAGCTCGCCGAGGACCTCGGCGTCCACGTCAACACGGTGCGCTTCCACCTC
>JBDIAL010000188.1:0-7622 GCA_039812405.1 Nostocoides sp. | reverse complement strand
GCTCCCCGGGAGCGCGGCCAGGGTCTCGAGGACCACCCCCGCGACGAGCCACGCGAGCACGGCGAGGGCGGCGAGGGCGAGGAGCAGGGTCAGCGCGTCACCGCTGTCCGCCGGCCCGGGTGCGACGACGGCCGCCCAGCGCTCCCGGACGACCCTCCACAGCAGGAGCCCCAGCGTGAGCGCGCCGCCGACGCCGATCACCCCGACGAGGCGCACGCCGACCGCACGGGCGATCACGGGCGCCCCGGCGGCGGTCCTGCGCCGGCCCTCTCGACGACGGGGCCGGCGATGTCGGTGCGCTGTCTGCGGATCGGCTCCGTATGGGTCCGATCTGTCCGGGTGTTGCCGAAACATATGGTTCTGATGCTGAATGGTCATTATGCCCCCAGATACCTTCGTTTACCTTCGGTAACGTGTGCTGGAACCCTATGGGCACCCGACGACCCGTCGCAAGGGGTCATGCACGGGGGTGGCTGCCGTAGCGGAGAGATCGCGCGGAGATCTCGGCAGCCGGAGGTGGCTATGCTCGCCGGCATGGCGTGGGAGGGACTCTTCGCCGACCTCGAGGCCCAGTGGGAGGCTGCGCATCGTCTCGAGCTCGACGCCGAGGTCGCGGACCGGACGCGGCGCGAGCGGGCGCTCGTGGATCTCGTGTCCCGGCTCGTCGGCGCGTCCGGGACCGAGGTGACCCTGCGACTCCTCGCCGGGCCGCCGATCGACGGCACGGTGTCCGACGTCGGCGACGGGTGGCTCGTGGTCCTCACGCGTCGAGGTCCGGTGCTCGTGCTCCTCGGGGCGGTCGTCGGGATCGACGGGCTGACCCGGTCGGCCCACCCCGCGACGAGGGCGCGGCGGTTCGGCGTCGGCTACGCGCTGCGCGGGATCAGCCGTGACCGCTCGGTCGTCGCCGTGCTCGATCGGGCCGGGGCGGTGGTGACGGGCACGATCGACACCGTGGGAGCCGACCACCTCGACCTCGCCCTCCACCCGGCCGACGAGCCCCGCCGCCCGGCGAACGTCCGCGGCCGGCGGACCATCCCGCTCGACGCGCTCGTCTGCGTGGCGAGCAGCTGACCCTCTCCGACCCCGGCGAGCGGACGAGCGCGGGTCAGCCCTCGGTGCCGAAGGGGTGGGTCTGCACGAACGAGCGGGTCTGCTCGTACATCCGGGAGATGTATGCCTCCAGCTCGGTCATCTCGATGCGCCACTGCCCTCGACCGCCGACCTTGATGGCGGGCAGCTCCCCGGAGCGGACGAGGGCGTAGGCCTGGGCGGAGGAGATGTCGAGGATCTCGGCCACCTCGGTCAGCTGGATGAAGCGCTTGGGCACGAGTCTCCTCGTCGGGCATGCGGGCGGGCAGGGAAACCCGCCGGGGCGGCGGGCCGAGGTGCGGACGACGGGTACGGACCCGGGCGGCGGCCGTCCCGGTCGAGGTGGTCTGGTCAGGTGGTCTGGTCGGTTCGTGTCGGTGCGGGTGAGGGTGCGTGGCAGGCGCCCCTCGGGGCTCGTCCAGCCTACGACGGCAGGCGCCGCGGGTCACCGTTGTCCACAGGGGGTTTTCCACAGATGGACGGAGGTGCCTCGCGCCGGGCACCGGCATACGCCACACTGCGGGCACGACCCGTGAGCCCGAGGGGGAGATCCGATGTCCGACCTGCCGACCCGGCGCGCCACCCGGCTGCGCCGGCCGTCGTGGCGCGACACCCGGCTGCTGGCGGGCCTGCTGCTCGTCCTCCTCTCGGCGGTGCTCGGAGCCCTCGTCGTCGCTCACGCCGACGACCGGGTGCCGGTCTATGCCGCGAGCGTCGCCCTCGTCCCGGGTGAGCGCCTCGACGAGGGCACCGTGCGACGGGTGGACGTCCAGCTCGGCGACGGCATGGTGGGCTACCTGTCGGCGCAGGAGGCGCTGCCGGAGGGCGCCTACGTCCTGCGGGAGGTGCGCCCCGGCGAGATCGTGCCGCGCTCGGCGCTGGGCTCGGCCTCCGAGGTGCGCGTGCAGCCGGTGACCGTCGCGGTCGACGCGACCTCGGCCTCGACGCTCGTGCGCGGCTCGGTCGTCGACGTCTACGTCACCGCGCCGAAGGCCGGCTCGACGACCGCCTTCGAGAGGCCGGTCCGGGCGCTCTCGGCCGTCTCGGTGGCCCGTGCGCCCCAGCAGCGGTCCGGCTTCGGCGTCGCGGGGGCGGACACGGTCGCCATCTCGGTCATGGCGCCGGTGGACGACGTCGCCGACGTCGTCGCCCACCTCGGCGACGGGTCGCGGATCACCGTCGTCCCCGTCCCCGGCTCGGTGACGAAGGCGGCCTCGTGACGCTGCGGGCGCTCACCGCGCTCGACCACGACGTCGAGGCCGGCCTGGTGCGGGCCACGGAGGACTGCCTCGAGCTCACCGTCGTCCGCCGCTGCGCGGACCTGGCCGACCTCCTCGCCGCGGCGGCGGCCGGAGCCGGTGATCTCGCGGTGGTGTCCGGCTCGCTGCGCCTCCTCGACCGCGAGGCGATCGCCGCCCTCGACGACCACGGGGTGGCGGTCCTCGGCGTGACCCGACGCGGCGACGAGATGGAGGAGCGGCTGCTGCGCGGGCTGGGCGTGGAGGTCGTGGTCCGCTCGGACGCCGACGCGGCCACCCTCGACGAGGCCGTCGCGGCCCTCCCCTCGCGGGCCGGCGCCGCACCCGAGGAGACCGGCGGGGGCGACGACCCGGCATACGGCGCCGGGACCGGGGGTATGCCGGTGCTCGAGGAGCCGGAGCCGGTGCGCCGCCGCATCGTGGCCGTGTGGGGACCGCACGGATCGCCCGGGCGGACGACGGTCGCGGTGAACCTCGCCGCGGAGCTCGCCTTCTCCGGGCACCGGGCCCTCCTCGTCGACGCGGATACCTGGGGCGCGAGCATCGCGCAGACGCTCGCCCTCGTCGACGAGGCTCCCGGGCTCGCCGCCGCCGCCCGAGCCGCCGACCACGGCATGCTCGACCGCTACACGCTGGCCCGGTTCGCCCCCGAGGTCCGTGCCGACCTGCGGGTCCTCACCGGGCTGCCCCGCGCGGACCGCTGGCCCGAGCTGCGGACGTCCGCCGTCGAGGAGGTGCTCCGGCTCGCGCGCACGATCGCCGACGTCGTCGTCGTGGACTGCGGGTTCTCCGTCGAGGACGACGAGGAGCTCAGCTACGACACGAGCGCACCCCGGCGCAACGCGGTGACCCGACTCGTCCTCGGGGAGGCCGACGACCTCGTCGTCGTCGGCGCGGGCGACCCCGTCGGCCTCCAGCGGCTCGTCCGCGCGGTCCAGGACCTCGCGGTCGTCCCGTCCCCGGCGCCGACCGTCGTCGTCAACAAGGTGCGCGCGACGGCGGTCGGCGCCCACCCGGAGCGGGCCATCGCCGAGGCCCTCGCCCGGTTCTCCGGCCTGGAGGACCTCACCTTCCTGCCGTGGGCGCCCGAGACCTGCGACGGGGCGCTGCTCGCCGGCCAGACGCTGGCCGAGCACAACGGGCGCTCCGAGCTGCGCCTCGCGGTGGCCCGGCTGTCGGAGCGGTTCGTCCCCGCGCCGGTCCCGGTCTGAGGCCGGCGGCGAGGGTCGGTGGCGAGGCTCGGCGCCGGCATACCGGCGCCGCCCGGGGTCTGCCACGATGGGCGGGTGACCGACCGGCTGTCCCCGCTCGACGCCTCCTTCCTCTACATCGAGGATCGTGACACCCCGATGCACGCGGGCTCGGTCATGATCTTCCAGCCGCCGAGCCGGGGCTTCGACCTCGACCGGCTCGAGGCCTACGTCGCGGCGCGGATCGAGTCGGTCCCCCGCTACCGCCAGAAGGTCGTGAGGGTCCCCGGGCGGATCGCCAACCCGGTGTGGGTCGACGACACCGCCTTCGACCTCAGCTACCACGTCCGCCGCTCCGGGCTCCCGAGGCCGGGCAGCGACGAGCAGCTGGAGGAGTTCGTCGCCCGGATCGAGTCGCGGCCGCTGGATCCCAAGCGCCCGCTGTGGGAGCTCTACATCGTCGAGGGGCTGGAGCACGGCCGGTTCGCCGTCATCACCAAGACCCATCACGCGCTCGTCGACGGTGCCAGCGCCATCGCCCTCGACCAGCTCCTCGTGAGCCGCAGCCGCAAGGCGAGCCTCGAGGAGCAGCCGGTCCCGCCGCCGTGGCGCCCCCGGAGCGAGCCGTCCCCCCTCGGTCTGGTCACCGAGGCGATGCTCGACGTCGTCCGCAGCCCTGGTGACGTCGTCGACGGCTTCCGGCACGGCGTCGCCGACGCGAAGGCGACGGGGGAGCGGGTGCTCGGGGCCCTCGGGGCGGCCGCCTCGACGCTCGCGCGCGTCTCCACCCGGCCGGCGCCGTCCTCGCCGCTCAACGTCCGGGTGTCCGGCGCCCGGCGCTTCGTCATGGTCGGGACCGACCTCGAGGACTACCGGACCGTGCGGGCCGGGCTCATGCAGGGCCGGTTCGCCGAGGAGGTGACCGTCAACGACGTCATCCTCGCGACGATCGCCGGCGCCCTGCGGGCCTGGCTGCTCACCCGAGGCGAGGCGGTGCGCCCCACGACGACGGTGCGGGCCATGGTGCCGGTCAGCGTCCTCGACCCCGACGACCCCGTCGCCGAGGTGGTCGGGGGGCTCAAGGCCTGCTACGTCGACCTGCCCGTCGGCGAGCCGGGTCCGGGGATGCGGCTGCACCAGATCGCCTTCGCCATGCTCCAGGAGATGGAGAACGGCAGCCCGGTCGCCGCCGACGCCCTCGCGGGCATCGGGGGCTTCGCCCCGCCCACCCTCCACGCGCTCGGCGCGCGGCTCGGGTCGGCCGTGTCCCGGCGCCTCTACAACCTCGTCATCACGAACGTCCCCGGCCCCCAGCACCCGCTGTATGCCATGGGTGCCCGCCTGCTGTCGACCTACCCGGTCCTGCCGCTGAGCCACGGTCAGGGTCTGTCCATCGGTCTCACGTCCTACGACGGCGGGGTCTACTACGGCCTGCTCGCCGACCGCGACACGATCCCCGACGCCGACGTCCTCGGCCAGTGCCTCGTCGACGCCCTCGCCGAGCTCATCGAGTCGCAGAAGGCCACCCGGGCCTGAGCCCGGGCCCGCGCCCGGGCATGATGGCGGCATGGCTCTGACCCGGATCTACCTGCCGCTCGACGGTGCCGGCGTGCGCACGCTGCGCGACAGTCGCCGCATCGGGTCCGGACCGGTGCGGGCGTATGCGGTCACGGCGGCCCTCGAGCGGGCCAACCCGGCCGACCGTCTCGAGGAGGAGCTGGAGTTCGTCGCCCTCGTCGAGGCGGCCGACGTCGCGCGCGAGGTCGCCGGCGCGGGCAAGCGGGTTGTGGCGGCCGCCGACGTCGACAGCACCCTGGTCGGCGCACCGGCCGGTGGGGCGGTGGACCGCCCGTCGGCCGTCGACGTCGTCGGGCCGCTCGAGCTGGGCCGGTTCGTCTCCCTCCACGTCGACGAGGAGGCCGGCGGGGCCGACGAGGACCTCCTCTGGTACGACGTCACCGAGATCGACGAGGTCGTCCGGCTCACGACGTGAGGTGCCCCGTGATCCGGGCCGGCCCTGCATGAATCCGACCCATTTGGACAGTCTCATGCAGGACGGCCCGGGAGCCGGTGCTGGTCCGGGAATCGGCGGTGGGCGCCCTGCGTCAGGCGCCGCCGAGCGGCACGACGGCGACCGGGCAGGTGGCGCTCTCGGCGACCGAGACCGCGACCGAGCCGAGGAGGAAGCGCCGGGACGGACCCGCCTCGGCATGTCCCACGACGAGCAGGTCGGCCCCCTCGGAGGCGGCCACGAGCCCGCCCTGGGGCCAGTCGCCCAGCACCGTGCCGGCGATGTCGAGGTCGGGACGGGCGGCGCGCAGGGGGGCCAGCAGCTCCTCGAGATCGGCCCGAGCCGCCTCGTCGCCACGGTCGTCGACCGCCGGCCGTCCGGTCCAGCGGGCGGCGTCGACGCGGCAGAGGACGACGACCAGCCGGAGCCCGCGTCGCGCGGCCTCGTCGACGGCATACACGAGAAGTGGGGTCGTGCCCTCACCGCCGTCGACGCCGACGACGACCCGCGGATCGTCGCGCTCGTGCGGGTGGGAGGGGATGACGACGACGGGGCAGCGGGCGCGGCGCAGCACCGCCACCGCGACCGAGCCGAGCAGGACCCGCCGCAGCGGGCCGCGACCCGAGGTGCCGACGACGACGGTGGCGGCCGTGCCCGACAGCCCGATGAGGAGGGTCCGCGGATCCCCGACCTCGAGGACCTCGCGGACCTCGAGGTCCGGGGCGAGCGCGCGGGCCGCGGCGCGGGCCTCGTCGAGCACGTGGCGGCCGGCCTCGCGGAGCGCCCCGGCATAGTCGAAGCCGTGGACGAGCGGTGCCTCCAGGCGCAGCGGTCCCGGCTCGGCGACGCCGCAGGCGACGGTGAGCGGACGGCCCGTGCTCCGCGCGAGGGAGGCCGCCCACCGGGTGGCCGCGAGCGCGGTGTCCGACCCGTCGACCCCGACGACGACGGTGCCGGCGGCCTCGGTCCGGGCCCGCTGGCTGGCCTCGGGTGCCGACGGGTGCACGGGTCCTCCTCCCTCAGAGCGCGGTGCGCAGCCGGCTGAACTCGTGCTCGATGGCGTCCTTGACGGCGGGGGCGGCCGCGGACTCGACCTTCGCGCCGACGAGGGGTATGCGGGCCCGCAGGTCCGCGTCGACGCTCTGCCGGGAGCCGGTGGGCGTCGGTGCGAGGGCGATCTCCCCGGACAGGGTGAGCGGGGCGGCGTCGAGGGTCAGGGTGAGCGCGGCCCGGCGGGACCCGTCGGCCGCTGCCGGGCCCCAGTCCTGTACCTCGGTGAGGCGGACGGTGCTGCCGACGAAGGTGCGCGCGAAGTCGGGGAGCCGGTCGGTCGGCAGGACGCGGACCGTCGTGATGAGGGTGCGGTCCCCGCGGGTCTCGACGGCCGAGGAGGCACCGGGCTCCTGGGCGGCGCTCTCCTGGTAGGACGGGTCGGAGAGGACGGCGAACAGCCGCTCGGGCGTGGCGGCGAACTCACCGCTCGTCGTGATCTTCATGAGCCCACTATGCCGTGCGACGAGGCCACCCCGGGGGACCCGGTCCGACCGTCCGTGTCCCCCAGTGCCCCTTTATCGGGTTCCACCACAAACGGTCACCTCACCCGACAACGCACCCCCCGCGAGGTGACCGTTTGTCGGGTCAGGTGCGGCGAGGCCAGGCCCCGACGCGGGAGCGGCACCGAGCCGCGCACCGGTCAGCCCGCTCGGAGCGCCGCCGCCACGGCGGCGAGTCCGCGCCGCGCCTCGTCGAGCGTCGCCACGAGGCGGGTCTCGGCGCCGTCGGACGTGAGGACGAGGGCCCGCCACCGGGTCCGGACGGCGGCGAGGTCGGCCTCCGCCAGCGCCGCGCCGACCGGGTCGGCCTCACCTCGGATGCCCGGTCCGGGACGAGGGCCCGCCTCGTCGAGGACCAACCCGACGGCACCCGCCTCCTCCTCGAGACGTCGCCAGGCGTCGGCGAGGTCGGCGAGGAGCACCGCGCGGTCGCGCAGGCCGGCCGCGGTGGCGGCCAGCCGGTCGGCGACGATCTCGGCGGCCCCGGCGAGCCGGTCGCCCCGGCGCCGCGCCGCGA
>JBDIAL010000187.1:0-7648 GCA_039812405.1 Nostocoides sp. | reverse complement strand
GCGACGCCCGGCAGGTGAGCCTTCAGCGCCTCACTTGCCCATGCCCTCGGTGAGGCCCCGGAGGAACTGACGCTGGCTCTGGGCCGCGGCCGACGCCGATCGCGACCTCCACTGGACGACGCTCCTCGGTATCGAGGTATCCAGACCCCACTGCAGCGACATCAGATACCTCCACTCGTCAGGCGCCCTTCGCGTTCGAGGTATGCGGTGCCGGTGGACCGGCTGTGATGGTCGGCCCGGCCCGCGGTCCGCCTACTCCTGGGGACGATCCCGGCTCTGGGCTCGGGCCAGTGCTGTCCTGCGCTGCTCCTCGCTGTCCTGGGCGATCTCCGCAGCCTTGGACTCGTCGCGGGTGAGGCATTCCCCAGAATTGGGGTCGAAGACGTGGATGTGCGCGGGGTCGAAGGTGAGCAGCGCGGAAGCACCCTCCCGCACCCGGGAGCGGGCGTCGAGGTTGACGACGATCTGCGGCCGCATGCCCTCGCCGTCGAGCTCGCGGTCCAGCTCGTCGAGCTTGGACTGCACCGCCTCGTGGGTCGCATACGGGATATAGGCATACTGCTCGTTGCCGAGCCACTCCGTCTGGTCGACGACAGCGTCGAAGTCGACACCCTCGGACCCGCCGAGCGACCTGTCCTTGAAGTGCTCCGGTCGCATTCCGACGATCACCAGCCCCTTGCCCGCGACCCTCTCCGCCAGCCTCCCATCCATGGGGACGTCGGCGAACGGGAGCCGAAGGGTGCCATCGGACACCTCGGCCGGGAGGAAGTTCATCGGGGGAGAGCCGATGAACCCGGCGACGAAGAGGTTGACCGGCTGCTCGTACAGTTCGCGAGGGCTAGCGCATTGCTGGAGGACGCCCTTCCTGAGCACCGCGACGCGGTCACCGAGAGTCATCGCCTCGGTCTGATCGTGCGTGACATAGATCGTGGTGATGCCGAGTCGTCGCTGCATGCGGGCGATCTCGGTGCGCATCTGGCCGCGCAGCTTGGCGTCGAGATTGGACAGCGGCTCGTCGAACAGGAACGCGTCGGCGTGCCGAACGATCGCCCGACCCATCGCGACCCGCTGCCGCTGACCACCGGAGAGATTCGCCGGCTTGCGGTCCAGGTGCTCCCCGAGCTCGAGCATCTTGGCCGCGTCGGTCACCATGCTGCGGATCTTGGCCTCGTCGTGCTGGCCCTTGGCGAGTCGCAGTGGGAAGGCGATGTTCTCGAACACCGTCAGGTGGGGGTAGAGGGCGTAGTTCTGGAACACCATCGCCAGGTTCCGATCCCTCGGCGCGAGCTCATTGACTCGTTTGCCGCCGATCGTCAGGTCGCCCGCCGTGATGTCCTCCAGGCCGACGATCATCCGCAACAGCGTGGACTTCCCGCATCCGGACGGACCGACGAGGATCATGAACTCTCCTTCGGCGATGTCGAGGGAGACGTCGTTGACGGCGGGGTAGCCGTCGCCGTACTTCTTGACGAGGTTCTTCAGCACGATGCTGGACATGGGGTGTGCTCCTTCAGAAGGGGGGCGGACGGGCTCAGCCCTTGACGGCACCCGAGGTGAGGCCGGCAACGATGCGGCGTTGGAACACCAGCACCAGGATCACGACGGGAATGGTCACGACGACGGCTGCGGCGCAGATCGCACCGGTCGGCTGAATGAACTGACTGGCGCCGGTGAAGAAGGCCAGCGCGGCCGGGACCGTTCGAGAGGCGTTCGAGGACGTCAGGTTGGAGGAGAACACGAAGTCGTTCCACGCGGTGAAGAAGGCGATGATCGCGGTCGTGAACACCCCGGGCGCCGCCAGTGGAGCGATGACCTTCCGGAACGCCTGCCAGCTTGTCGCCCCGTCCACCTGGGCCGCCTGCTCCATCTCCCATGGAATCTGCTGGAAGAAGGCGGACAGCGTCCAGATCGACAACGGAAGCGTCAGCGCCAGGTAGGGGATGATGAGCCCGGGAAGGGTGTTGAACAGGCCGATCTGACGCCACAGGTTGAACAATGGTGTGACCATGGCGATGACGGGGAAGAACGACACCGCGAGCGCGGTCGTGAGGATCATCCGCTTGCCCGGGAACGTCAGCCGGGAGATGGCGTAGGCGCAGAACACCGCGAGGATCACGCTGATCACCGTCGAGGTGAGGCAGACGACGATCGAGTTGCGCAGTGCCGGATTGAACAGATCGGATGCCCCGCCGGTGAAGATCAGCCGGTAGTTGTCGAGGGTCGGCTCCTTCGGCCAGAAGTTGCCGAACGCGTTCTTGGTCGGGTCGGCCAGTGCGTCAGCCCCCTTGAGCGATGTCGCGAGGATCCAGACGAGGGGGACGAGGGTCCAGACCATGATCGGGATCGACCAGACCGTCAGCCACCTGTTGCGATTGGCGTCCATGATCACTTGCCTCCCGTCAGGTCGACCTTGAAGCCCCGTACGAAGAGGGCGGCGATGATGAGGACGATGACGAACAGGATGACCGCGAGGGCCGACCCCATCCCGATCTCCACGCGGTTGATCGTCTCGTTCGCCACGAGCATCGACAGGGTCATCGTCTTGTTGGCCCCTACGGTCATGACTTGGGGATTGTCGTAGATGCGGACCGCGTCGAGCGCTCGGAAGAGCACCGCGACCATCAGTGCGGCCTTCATGTTGGGCAGGATCACCTTGTAGAACCGTTGCCACCAGGTGGCCCCGTCGACCTTGGCGGCCTCCTCCATGGAGCTGTCGACCTGGGCCAGGCCGGCCAGGAGTAGGAGCGACATGAACGGCGTCGTCTTCCAGATCTCGGACAGGCAGATGATCGCCAGGGAGCTCCACCTGCCGCCAAACCAGTCGTACTCCAGGGGGAAGCCGCCGAACGTGAGCGCATGCAGCCAGTGGTTCACGAATCCCGTGTTGACGGAGGCGGCATAGAGCCAGGAAAACGCGGAGACCACCGTGATGATGGAGTACGGGATCAGCACGACGGTGCGCAGGGTGCGACGCGGGATGATGATCTTGTTCATGACCATGGCGACGGCCATGCCGAGGACGAGCTCGATGGCGAGGGTCACGATGACGATGACGAACGTCGTGGTGAAGGTCTGCCAGAACAGCGAGTCGGTGAGCGCCGTGACGTAGTTCTGGAGGAATACGAAGCGTCGCTCGTCCGGAGCGGTCAGCCGATAGTTGAACAGCGATAGATAGACCGCGTAGACGATCGGGTACAGCGTGACGAGCAGCATGATGACGAATGCCGGCCCGGCCAGGCGCCAGCCCAGCCGGCGCTCACCCCTTGCCCGGTCGGTGATCTTTGCGATGTGTGTGCTCGCGGTCATAGCAGTGCCTGCCCTCTGAGGACCTTCTCCAAGAATCGCTGCGCGTCGGCAGGCGTCTGCTCGGTCACGGCACTCGGTGGACTGAACTTCTGCTGAAGGCCCGTCGAGATGTCGCCGTAGTACTGCGACAGGGGGCGCGGCACTGCCTTGTCCAATGAGGTCAGGATCGCCTTGGCGATGCCATGGGGGAATGCCGCGAGCACGGCGGGGTCGGAGTAGGCGGCCCGACGGGTGGCCGGGTTTCCGGACTTGGCCATGAAGACGGCTTGGTTCCGCTCGCTCGTGATGCACGAGATGGCCTGGAAGGCCAGATCACGGTGCTTGCTCTTCGCGCCGACTCCCAGCGCGAGTCCGCCATAGGGCGGTGCCGCGGCCTTGTCCGCGACGGTCCGTGGATACTCCGTCGCGGCGATGTCGGACTTGTCGCCGGTGAGGGCTGCGTACGAGTATGGCCAGTTGACCAGGAAGTTCGCCTGCTTGTTCTGGAAGAGCGCGAGGGATGTGGTCTCGTTGCTGCTGCTCATCGCAGGGCCACCGACTCCGTCGTTCGCGATAGTGCTGATGATTCGGGCTGCCTGCCTGCCCGCCGGACTGTCCAGGCCGAACCGGATGTCCGGTCCGGACGCGCCGGGGTTGGTGACGATCTGGCCACCCGCTCCAGCGATCAAGGCGTTGATCCACACGGCGTAGCCCTCGTACAACGCGGACTGCACCCCGAGGCTCGTCCCGCTCGACCGCGCAGCCTGGATCAGCTGGTCCCAGGTGACCGGCTTGGACATGTCGAGCCCGGCCTTCTGCGCTGCGGACTTTCGGTACCAGAGCAGCTCAGTGTTGGCGTGGAACGGGGCGACGACGAGATGGCCCTTCCAGGTGGACGCAGTCACGGAGGACGTGACACGGTCCTCGGTGAAGTCCTTGACGTACTGCTGTGGTATGGGAGCGAGGTAGCCCGCCTGGGCGTACTCCGGAACGAACGGTGGGTCGATACTCATGATGTCCATCGAGGTGTCTCCGGCCGCCAGGCGCCGCAACAGCTGCTGTCGCTGTTGGCTCGCGCTCGTGGGAAGCAGCTCGACCGAGATCCGGTACTTGCCGCCCGAGGCGTCGCTGCAGTACTTCCCGAGGTATGCCTGCCCGCCCTTGGCCGGGCTGGGGTCGGCGTTGCCGACATCGGGGGAGATGTACCACGTGAGGGTCGGCGTCGTCCCGCCTCCGGAGTCGGAGCTGCCGCACGCAGCCAGCCCGGTGAAGGTGGTCAGGGCGACGGTGAGCGTGACGACGGCACGAGCCCGGCGTGATGGTCGTCGTGGATGCTGCTGCATGGGCTCCCTCTCAGGTGAACTCGGATGACGTCTGCGGGAGTGCGCTTACGAGGTGGTCAACCACACGGCCTCGTCGGCGGCGACTGGGCCGTCGACGGGCTCGCCGCCCGAACGCAGCAGGACCGAACCCGGCGGCATGGCGACCGGGTCCGACGTGGTGTTGATCCAGCACTCCAGGGACCCCCGTCGGAAGGCGAGGATGCCTGCGGGCGCATCGATCCATTCCAGATCCGGTGCGTCGGCGAACTGCTCCCGCCGCAGGCGCAGCGCGTGGCGGTAGAGCTCGAGAGTCGACGAGGGATCACCGTCCTGTGCCTCGACGGTGAGGGCGGACCAGTCGACGGGCTGGGGCAGCCACGTCGCAGTGTCCGTCTCAGTGAAGCCGTAGGGCGGTGCCGTCCCGGACCACGGCAGCGGAATCCGGCAGCCGTCACGCCCGACGTCGGCTCCCTCGGACTGGGTGATGCGTGGGTCCACGCGGTGCTCCTGCGGGATGTCCTCGAACTCCGGCAGGCCGAGCTCCTCGCCCTGGTACAGGTAGACGATCCCTGGAAGGGCGAGCATCAGCAGGAGGGCAGCCCGGGCACGGCGAACACCACGCCCGAGATCCGCTTGCTCGTCCTCCCAGCGGCTCTTGTCCCAGAAGGACTCGACGAGATGGTCCGGCTGAGACCTGGCATACCGGGTGACGTGGCGAACCACGTCATGATTCGACAGCACCCACGTCGGAGGGGCCCCGACCTCACTCGCACGGAGGCGTGCGTTGTCGATGACCTCCCGCATGAGGTCCGCTCGGAACGGCGTGCGGAGGAAGTCGAACTGGAAGGCCGTGTGGAGCTCGTCGGCACGGAGGTAGGCGGCGAGACGCTCGTTGTTGCGCACCCACAGTTCGGCGACGAAGACCCTATCCTCGTATTCGTCGCAGATCGCCCGCCAGCTCCGGTAGATCTCGTGGACCCCGTCCTGGTCCCAGGCGGGATGCTCCTCGTTGTACTGGATGTAGCCGCGCTCGCCGGCATCGGGTAGGCCGGAGGCCTTCACCAAGCCGTACGCCACGTCGATCCGAAACCCGTCGACGCCGCGGTCGAACCAGAACCGGAGGACATCCTCGAAGTACCGACGCACGTCGGGGCTGTCCCAGTTGAAGTCGGGTTGCTGCGCGCCGAACAGATGGAGGTACCACTCTCCGGGTCTGCCGAGTTCGTCGATGGTGCGAGCCCAGGCCGGACCCCCGAACTCGCTCGCCCAGTCGTTCGGTGGCAGCTCCCCGGACGACCCGCGACCCGGCCGGAAGATGTAGCGCGCGCGTGCGGCCTCGTCTCCGGCCAGGGCGGCCTGGAACCAGGGGGCCTGCGAGGAGCTGTGATTGGGCACGATGTCGAGAATCACCTTCAGTCCGAGGCTGTGGGCCTCCGCGATGACGGCATCCGCCTCGGACAGATCTCCGTAGGCCGGCTCGATGGCTCGGTACTCGATGACGTCGTAGCCCACGTCATGCTGCGGCGACGGGTACCACGGGTTGATCCACACGGCGTCGATCCCGAGGGAGGCGAGGTAGGACAGTCGGCTCCGGAGACCCGCGATGTCGCCGACCCCGTCACCGTTCCCGTCGGCGAAGGATCGGATGTAGCACTGATAGACGGCGGCCGTGCGCCACCAGGCCAAGCCGGCTCTCCCGGCCGTTTCCCTACCGCGGCTTCTCAGACCGATGGCGTCCAACACCACGAGGTCCCCCGATATCTCCCGAGCGATCATTGCAAGCGCTTGCAGCAAGCGCTTGCAATGATGCTACTGCCCTCGGTACCCGCGGCGTCAATACCCCAACCACATAGAGTGACGCGGTGGGCAGCTCACCCGAGGCGACGATGGCGGACGTGGCGCGGGCTGCCGGCGTCTCGACGTCCACCGTGTCACGCGTCTTCAGCAACGCTCCCGGCGTCGCCGACGCGACACGGGAACTCGTGCTGCGCGAGGCCGAGCGTCTCGCATATGTCGTCTCGCCCCTGGCCTCGGGCCTTGCCCGCGGAACGACCCGGCGGGTGGGGCTCGTCGTCCAGCGTGTGACGTCCTGGTTCTACGCGACGATGCTCGGGACGATCGAGCAGGCACTGCGGTCGGAAGGCATCGACGTCCTCCTCTACCAGGTCGATGGGGAGGAGCAGCGGACCCGCTTCTTCAGAGAGCTTCCGGCCCGTCGAAAGGTCGACGCGGTCGTGCTCATCGCCGTTCCTCTTCAGGACTCCGAGTCGGAGCGGCTCGGAGACCTGAAGGTGGGCGTCGTTGTCACGGGGGAGAAGATCCTGGACTATCCGTTCGTCGGGATGGACAACGTTGCCGCGGCGAGACAGCTGGTCGGCCACTTCACGGATTTCGGTCACGAGCGGATCGGGATGATCGCGGTCGAGGACGAGCACGAGGAGCATTGGTCGTCGGTGGAGAGGACCCGCGGCTATCTCGCCGCTCTCGACCTCGCTGGGCTGAAGGCGAGGAAGGAGTACATCGTCAGGGTTCCCTACGGCGCTGCGGGTGGCCGAGAGGCCGCTGGTCGTCTGCTTGATCTCGCGGAGCCGCCTACCGCCATCGTCGCGTACTCCGACGAGATGGCGCTCGGCGCGCTCAGCGAGCTGATGCGACGCGGCATACGGGTTCCGGACGATGTGTCACTCGCGGGCTTCGACGGGAACCCGCTGGCGGAGCTGTTCGGCCTTACCACCATCGATCAGCAGGTCGCCCGACAGGCTCGGACCGCCGCGCGTACTGCCATCGACCTTGTTTGTGGCAGTACGCCGACAGGGCAGATGATCTTCGAGCATCGACTCGTGGAGCGGAGATCCGTCGCGGGTGTCGGAGGCGGTGCAAGACCCGTTGACCGGCCCTGAGAGGACCGGTCAACGGGATTCGTGAAGGCATGCCTTCTCGTCGCGCGACAAGGAGGTCACACCTGGCGCCTCACTTGCCCATGCCCTCGGTGAGGCCCCGGAGGAACTGACGCTGGCCGATGAGGAAGAGGACGACCATCG
>JBDIAL010000186.1:0-7653 GCA_039812405.1 Nostocoides sp. | reverse complement strand
GTCAGTCCTCGAAGATCTGGCCGATCGGCTGGCGCTTCTCCGCCTGGAACACCTGCTCGGTGCGGCCGTAGGCCCAGTAGCCGGACAGTGACAGGTCCGCCCGCGGCACCCCGCGCTCGGCGAAGACCGCCCGGAGCGCCTTCATCGACTCCCGCTCGCCATGGGCGAACACCTGGACCCGCCCCGGGGCGAAGGGGTGTGCGGCGACGGCTCGCGCGAGCGGGGCGTCGCCGCCGGGGGTCGCGCCGGCCCGGTGCAGCCAGCGGATCTCGACGCCGGCCGGCCCGCGCAGCTCCACCTCGTCGTCGGGTCCCTCGACCTCGACGTATGCCGTGCCGGTCGCCTCGTCCGGCAGCGCGTCGAGCGCCGCCCCGATGGCCGGGATGGCCGTGTCGTCACCGGCGAACAGGTGCCAGTCGGCCTCCGGGTCCGGGGAGTATCCGCCGCCCGGTCCCATGACGGCGATCCGGTCGCCGGGCTGGGCCCCGCGGGCCCACGGGCCGGCGAGCCCCTCGTCGCCGTGGACGACGAAGTCGATGGTGACGCGCTGCGCCTCCGGGTCGACGGACCGGAGGGTGTAGGTCCGGGTCACCGGCAGCTGGGCCGGCTCGAGGGTCTCGCGCAGGGCCTCGAGGTCGTAGGGCGGCTCGAGGCCCAGCGCCGGGTCGGCGAAGAGGATCTTGACGTACTTGTCGGTGTGGTCGTTCTCCCCGAGGTCGGCGAACCCCGGGCCGCCGAGGACGACCCGCACGAGGTGTGGCGAGAGGTCCTCGCGGGCCAGGACGGTGAGGACGGCTTGGCGACGGTCGCGGCGGCGGCGCTCGGGCGGCATACGAAAGGGCTCCATCGGAACGAGAGACAGCGGTTAGGTCACCCTAATCCCTGAGGTCGGGGTCGAGGTATGACGACCCCACCGGAGGGGCACGGCATACCTCGACCCGATCAGCGCAGGACGAGCCCGTCGGCGTCGCCGTCGAGGTCGACCGTCACCGTGCCGCCGTCGCGGACCTCCCCGGAGAGCAGCGCCCGGGCGAGCCGGTCGCCGATCTCGCGCTGGACGAGCCGGCGCAGCGGCCGGGCGCCGTAGGCCGGGTCGTAGCCGGTGATCGCCAGCCACTCGCGGGCGGCGTCGGTCACCTCGAGGGTGATCCGGCGGTCGGCGAGCCGGTGGGCGATGGCGCGCACCTGGAGCTCGACGATGTGGCCGAGCTCGTCGGTGGTCAGCGGGTCGAAGATGACGACTTCGTCGAGGCGGTTGAGGAACTCCGGCTTGAAGGTGGCCCGGACGATCCCCATGACGGCCTCGCGCTTGGCCTCCTCCGACAGCGCCGGGTCGACGAGGAACTGCGACCCGAGGTTGCTCGTCATGACGAGGATGACGTTGCGGAAGTCGACCGTCCGGCCCTGGCCGTCGGTGAGCCGCCCGTCGTCGAGGACCTGCAGGAGGATGTCGAAGGTCTCGGGGTGGGCCTTCTCCACCTCGTCGAGGAGGACGACGGAGTAGGGGCGCCGGCGGACCGCCTCGGTGAGCTGGCCCCCCTCCTCGTAGCCGACGTAGCCGGGCGGGGCCCCGATGAGGCGCGCGACGGCGTGCCGCTCGGAGTACTCGCTCATGTCGATGCGGACCATGGCCCGCTCGTCGTCGAAGAGGAAGTCGGCGAGGCTCTTGGCGAGCTCGGTCTTGCCGACGCCGGTCGGGCCGAGGAAGAGGAAGGACCCGGTCGGGCGGTCGGGGTCGGCGAGCCCCGCCCGGGAGCGCCGGACGGCGTCGGACACGGCCTGCACCGCCGCGACCTGGCCGATGAGGCGGGCGCCGATGATGGACTCCATCGACAGCAGCTTCTCGGTCTCGCCCTGGAGCAGCCGGCCGGCGGGGATGCCGGTCCAGGCCGAGACGACCTCGGCGATGTCGTCGGCGCCGACCCGCTCCTTGACCATGAGGTCCCCGTCGTCGAGACCTGCCGCGACCTCGGCCTCGTTGGCCGCCGCGAGCTGCTTCTCCAGCTGCGGGATCTCGCCGTAGAGGAGCCGCGAGGCGCCCTCGTAGTCGCCCTCGCGCTGCAGCCGATCCGCCTGGGTGCGCGCCTCGTCGACCTTGGCCTTGAGCTCGCCGACCCGGTTGAGCCCGGACTTCTCGGCCTCCCAGCGGGCGGTGAGGGCGGCCAGCTCCTCGGAGGCGTCGGCGAGGTCCTTGCGCAGCCGCTCGAGACGCTCGACGGAGGCGGCGTCCTTCTCGCCCACGAGGTGGAGCTCCTCCATCTTGAGCCGGTCGACGGTGCGCCGGAGCGCGTCGATCTCGACGGGGCTGGAGTCGATCTCCATGCGCAGCCGGGAGGCGGCCTCGTCGACGAGGTCGATCGCCTTGTCGGGCAGCTGCCGGCCGGTGATGTAGCGGTCGGACAGGCTGGCGGCCGCGACGAGCGCGGTGTCCTCGATCTCGACCTTGTGGTGCGCCTCGTAGCGCTCCTTGAGGCCGCGGAGGATGGCGATGGTGTCCTCGACGGACGGCTCGCCGACGAACACCTGCTGGAAGCGGCGCTCGAGGGCGGGGTCCTTCTCGATGTGCTGGCGGTACTCGTCGAGGGTCGTCGCGCCGACGAGGCGCAGCTCGCCACGGGCGAGGAGGGGCTTGAGCATGTTGCCGGCGTCCATCGCCGAGTCGCCGGTCGCGCCGGCCCCGACGACGGTGTGCAGCTCGTCGATGAAGGTGATGATCTGGCCGTCGGAGGCCTTGATCTCCTCGAGGACGGCCTTGAGCCGCTCCTCGAACTCGCCGCGGTACTTCGCCCCGGCGACCATGGCGCCGAGGTCGAGGGCGATGAGCCGCTTGCCCCGCAGGCTCTCGGGGACGTCGCCGTCGACGATCCGCTGGGCGAGGCCCTCGACGACGGCGGTCTTGCCGACGCCGGGCTCGCCGATGAGGACGGGGTTGTTCTTCGTGCGGCGGGACAGGACCTGGACGACGCGCCGGATCTCCGAGTCGCGGCCGATGACGGGGTCGAGCTTGCCGTCGCGGGCGGCCTGGGTGAGGTCGGTGCCGTACTTCTCCAGGGCCTCGCTCGTCGCCTCCGGGTTCTCCGAGGTGACGTTGCGGCCGGCCCGGAGCGACTCGATCTGCGCCTCGACGGCCGAGGCGTCGGCGCGGATGGCGCCCTTCTCCACGAGCGCGAGGACGAGCAGGTCGGTCGACAGGTAGGTGTCGCCCCTGGCCTGCATGAGGGTCTGCGCCTGCTGGAGGACGGCGAGCGTCTCCTGCGCCAGGCCGGGCGACTGGACCGACGAGCCGCTCGTATGCGGCATCCGGTCGAGGGTGCGACGCGCCTCGGAGGCGACCATGTCGACGGACGTGCCGCCCGCCGCGAGCAGCGCGGGCGTCGTCGTGTCGGCCTGCTCGGCGAGGGCGAGGACGAGGTGGGCAGGGGTGATCTCGGGGTTTCCGGCGGTCTGCGCGGACCGCTGGGCGACGGCCAGGGCCTCGGCGACCTTGGTCGTGGGCTTCAGCTCCATGAAGGCGGCTCCTCGGGTGCGGGGAATGGATGAACTCTCCCACCGTCCAACCATGCCAGAGTTGAGCCTATTCCACTCAACTCACCGCGACGGGTCGACCCGTCGACCAGTCGGACCGGCTCCGAGCCGGCGTCCGGCCGGGCCTCGCCGACCTCAGCAGGTCGCGTCGATAGAGCTGATCGCCGAGTCGTCCGTGTCGGTGGCGCTCGACGCGCTGCCCGAGGACTTGCCGGTCTTCGTCGCCGCCGGGGTCGAGGTGCTCGTCGTCGCCGTCGAGGAGCCGGCGGTGATCGCCTTCTGGACGAGCCGGCGGATCTTCGCGTAGTCCGGGTTGCTCACGTTGACGACCTGGTCGGTGATCGGCAGGCTCGTGATCGTGCCCTTCTGGATCCGCTGGACGAGCGTCACCCACGCCTCGAGGTCGCTCTCGGGGATGTCGACGGTCACGTTCCTCTTGAAGACGTCGGCGAGCTTGCCGTAGTTGGCGAGCAGCTTGACCGGGTTGGACTGGTCGAGGAGGGCGCCCACCATGCAGCGCTGCCGCCGCATCCGGCTGTAGTCGTCCGACTGGGCCCGGGACCTGGCATACCAGAGCGCCTCCTTGCCGTCGAGGTGCTGCCGGCCGGGGGTGATCCACTCCTCGCGGCCCGCCGTCCACTCGATGCCGCCGTAGCCGTTGCTCTTGCAGTCCATGCAGATCTTGCTCTTGACGTTGACCGTCACCCCGCCCATCGCGTCGACGAGCTGCTGGAAGCCCTTGAGGTCGATGATGACGCTCTGGTTGATCGTCAGGCCGGTGATCCGCCCGAGGGCCCGCCGGGTCTCGGTGTAGCCGGGCGCGTCGTCGCCGGGGAAGAGGTCCTTGTGCTGCTCGGCCAGGGTCCAGATGCCGTTGAGCAGACAGTCCTGGTTGACGCCGGTCTGGGCGTTGATGCAGTGGAACCCGTGGGGATAGAGCTTGTGGAGCGGGTCGTCCTTGGCGAACGGCACGTAGTCGAGGTTGCGCGGCAGTCCGATGAGGACCGTGTTGCCCGTCTTCGTGTCGATGCTCGCGACCATCATCGAGTCCGACCGGACCCCGATGCGGCCCTTGCCGGAGTCGGCGCCGATGAGCATGACGTTGACGCGGGGGACGTCCGCCCAGGGATCCTTCTTGGCCACGTTGGGCTTCACGGCGTTCAGCGCGTCGGTCGTGCCCGAGTTGTCGCTGAAGACGGTGCCGAGCAGGTCGCGCTGGATGCCGATCGCCCGGGCGCCGACGAGGGCCGGAAGGATGACGAGGCAGCAGCACAGGGCCGCGAACACACGGGTCGTGAGCAGCTCGACGCGGGTCGGCTGGTCCGGCTTGGCCGTCACGGCGGTGACGACGATGAAGGCGGCCCAGACGAGCGCGCCGACGAGCAGGGCCACGAGGACGACGAGGAGCTTGTCCCGGTCCACACCGATCGTCAGGGCGGTGTGGACGATCCCCTGGCTGATCGCCTTGAGGCCGACGGCGATCCCGCCGAGGACGAAGATGGCGACGACGATCGCGCCGACCACCCGCCGCCGCGTGCCCAGGAGCCCGCTCCCCGGGATGATCGTGCTGCTGCCTGTGAGAAGATAGAAGCGGCGCATCTGGCGCTTCCGGGTCTCCAGCCGGGAGCGCCGACCAGCGTCCTCGGTCGTCACGGGCAGCTCCTGGTCTCGGGGGCAGAGTTCGATGACCCGTGGGCTGGCGGGCCGACGGCCACCGTCCAGTATGGTGGACGAACCTGCGAAAACGATGTATGCCGGTTCTCTGGTTCCCTAGACGCCGCAGCCGGCCGATCGGTTGGCACCTCGTCAGCCCGCCTCCCGAGCTCGACGGGCGGCCCGACGCTCGAGACCCCGGACGCTCAGAACAGGCCGGTGATCTCGCCGTTCTCGTCGAGGTCGATCGACATCGCGGCGGGCGCGCTCGACAGGCCGGGCATGGTGCGCATGTCCCCGGCAATGGCATACACGTAGCCGGCGCCCGCCGCGGCCCGCACCTCCCGGACCGGCAGCCGCCACCCCGTCGGGGCGCCCTTGAGGGTCGGGTCGGAGGAGATCGACAGGTGGGTCTTGGCGATGACGACCGGGAAGCGGCCGTAGCCGAGCTCCTCGAACCGGGCGAGGTCGTGGGCCGCTGCGGGCGAGTAGTCGACGCCGTCGGCCCCGTAGACACGGGTCGAGACCGCCTCGATCTTGTCGGTGAGGGGGGCGTCCAGGGCATACGTGGGGGTGAACTCGTGCTCCTCCGCGCACGCCTCGACGACGGCCTCGGCGAGTGCCGCCGCCCCCGCTCCCCCGTCGACGACGTGCGTCGCGACGGCCATCCGGGCGCCGGCCGCCTCGGCGGCCGCGCGGATGACGTCGTGCTCGCTGTCGAAGTCGGTCGGGAACCGGTTGACGGCCACGACGGGCGAGACCCCGAAGGAGCGGACGATCTCGATGTGCTTGACGAGGTTCGGCAGGCCGGCCCGGACGTCGTCGGGGCTCTCCTCCAGCATCGGTGGCGGCAACGGCCGGCCGGCGACGACCCGGTAGCGACCCGAGTGGGTCTTGAGGGCCCGGACCGTCACGACGAGGACCGCGGCGTCGGGCTGCAGGCCCGAGACCCGGCACTTGACGTTGAAGAACCGCTCGGCCCCCATGTCGGAGCCGAAGCCGGCCTCGGTGAGCAGGTAGTCCGCGGCGCGGATGCCGACCCGGTCGGCGACGATCGAGGAGTTGCCCGTCGCGATGTTGCCGAACGGTCCGGCGTGGACGAGGACGGGTCCGTGCTCGATGGTCTGCAGGAGGTTCGGCTTGAGGGCCTCCTTCATGATGACGGCCATCGCCCCGGCGGCCTTGAGGTCCTCGGCGGTGACCGGCACCCCCGCATACGTGTAGCCGACGACGATCCGGCCGAGCCGCTCACGCATGTCCCGCAGCGACGTCGACAGGGCGAGGATGACCATGACCTCGCTCGCGGCCGTGATGTCGAACCCGGTCTGGCGGGGCACCCCGTCGAGGCGGGCGCCGAGGCCGACGACGATGTTGCGCAGCGCCCGGTCGTTGACGTCGAGGACACGGCGCCAGGCGATGTTGCGCGGGTCGAGCCCGAGCCGGTTGCCGTGGTGGAGGTGGCTGTCGACCATCGCGGCGAGCATGTTGTGCGCCTCGGTCACCGCGTGGAAGTCGCCGGTGAGGTGGAGGTTCAGGGTCTCCATCGGGACGACCTGGCTGTAGCCGGCGCCGGCCGCGCCCCCCTTGATGCCGAACGTCGGGCCCATCGAGGGCTGCCGGAGGGCGAGGATCGAGCGCTTGCCGATGTGCTGGAGGCCCTGCGCGAGGCCGACCGAGGTCGTCGTCTTGCCCTCGCCGAGCGGGGTCGGGGTGACGGCGGTGACGACGACGTACCGCGCCCGGGGCCGGTCGGCGAGGTCGTCGATGGCCGCGAGGTCGATCTTCGCGACGTGTCGGCCATAGGGCTCGACACGCTCGGGCGGCAGCCCGGCCGCCTCGGCGACCTCGGCGATGGGCAGGAGCGGGGTGGCCCGGGCGATCTCGAGGTCGCTCGGCAGTGACGTCGTCGGCACGAGGCCCATCGTGCACTGAACACGGCGACCGTCACCAGGCTTTGGCGAGGTCAGCCGCCCCGCCAGGTCATCGCCCGGGGGTCGAGGGGTGCCAGACGACGAGGGCGGCGGACGAGGCGTCGGCCGCCGGCGGGGAGGCGGTGCGGCGCAGCGCCACGTCGCCGCTCGGGGAGACCGCGAAGAACCGAGCGCCGGGCCCGGACGTGACGCGGTCGAGCTCCTCGCGCAGCTCGCGGATGCGGGACTGCAGGGCCGACACCTGGTCGGTCAGCTCGAGGATGCGCTGGATCCCCGCGAGGCTGACGCCCTCCTCCTGGGAGAGCCGCTGCACCTCGCGGAGCTGGGCGACGTCGCGCGCGGAGTAGCGCCGACCGCCGCCCCGCGTCCGCGAGGGGCTGACGAGGCCGAGCCGGTCGTACTGGCGCAGGGTCTGCGCGTGCATGCCGGCCAGCTGGGCCGCCACGGAGATGACGAACACGGGCGTGTCCTCGTCCCGGGGGTAGGCGATGTCGGGGCGGGCCGTGGCCCGCGCCGCCGCGGTGGGGCCGGCCGCCGCGGTGGG
>JBDIAL010000185.1:0-7669 GCA_039812405.1 Nostocoides sp. | reverse complement strand
TGACCTGCCGGTGCCGGCGCGGGAGTCGTTCCGCCGCTGGTGGGCCCGGACCGACGGGGGCCGGCGATGAGCGCGCGCGACGCGGTGCTCGGGGCGGTCCGCGCGGCCCTCGGCGGGGCGGACCGCCCGCCGGTCGAGGTGCCGCGGTCCTACCGTGACGTGCCGCCCCCCGACGGGGACCTCCTCGACCTGTTCACCGAGCGGGTGGAGGACTACCGCGCGCGGGTGATCCGCTGTGCCGCAGCGGACCTCGGCGACACGGTGGGAGAGCTGCTGGACGGCATACCGAACGTCGTCGTGCCCGAGGGCCTGGGGTTCGAGGTCCCCGGGGCGCGGGTCGACGACGGGGGTCCGGCCGCCGCGCTCGACACCGTCGCGGCGGTGGTCACCCTCGCCGCGGTCGGCATCGCGACGACGGGCACGATCGTCCTCGACCACGGGCCCGGACAGGGGCGCCGCGCCCTGACCCTCGTGCCCGACCGTCACGTCTGCGTCGTCACGGCCGCGCAGGTCGTCGCCGGGGTGCCGCAGGCCGTCGCCCGGCTCGACCCGGCCCGTCCCCAGACGTGGATCAGCGGGCCCTCGGCGACGAGCGACATCGAGCTGAGCCGGGTCGAGGGCGTCCACGGCCCGCGAACGCTCGAGGTCGTGCTCGTCAGCCCGTGATGAGGACGTCGGCGTTCTCGCGGGCCAGCTCGACGAAGGTCTGACCGGGCGCCATGACGAGCGGGCTGCCGTCGTCGAGGGTGAGGCGGAAGACGTCCTGGACCGCGCCCTTGCGCCACGTGCCGGTGACGTACGACCCGCCGTGCGCGTAGACGAAGCTGCCCTGGTTGTCGATGATGTCGTGGATCGGCTCGCTGTGCCCCGGGCCGGGGTAGATCTTCGCGTAGTGCTGCCGGGCCCGGATGACGAGGACGTTGTCGGTGGTGACCCGGGTGCCGTCGGCCAGGACGTGGGGCCCCCACGGCTCGCTGCGCAGGTAGCGGCCGACCCGCGCGCTCCAGGTGTAGCCCATGTCGTAGGTGTGGGCCTGCTTCCACGGAACGTGGATGGTCCGCGCCCGCTTGCCCGTCGCGGTGCTCGGCGTGGCGCCGCCCGTCGCGAAGGGGAAGTAGACCTGTCGCGGCCCGGTGCGGAACTTCGTCGTCTGCTTGGCGAGGACCTTCGGGTGGCAGACGACCGCGCGGTCGTAGTAGGTGGTGCCGAGGTAGGTCCGCACCCGGTTGGGGTTGATGGAGTAGGAGCCGGTGCCCTGGGTGTTCATGTAGGACAACATGCCCTCGACGTATGCCGCGTAGTGCTTGACGTAGTCGAGGACCCAGCCCGTCGCGCCGGTGTTGCCGATGATGACGCCGATCGGGCTGAGCATGGCGATGTCGACCGGGCGGATGGAGCGCACCGGGGCGACGTCGGCGGGCATGTGCGAGTGGAAGATCGGCACGAGCCGGGTCCCGCTGTAGCCGGACGGCTCGCGGTAGCCGTCGAGCTCGACGTAGACGATATCGGCCTTGTCGATGCCGACCTGCGGGTGCTCGTCCTGGTTGTCGGGCACCTTGACGGCCACGGTGGCGTGGTGCACCGAGTCGCCGTCCTTGAGCAGCCGCCCGGTGAGGGGCCAGCGGGGGCGGCTGTCGGTGGCCGTCGTCGCACTGGGGCTGCCCGTCGTGGCCGAGGTTGGTGCCGACGCGGGATGCGAGCTGCTGCACGCGGCGAGCGCCCCGGCGGAGCCGACGCCGAGGGCCCCGAGCAGCAGCGCACGGCGGTCGACCGCGCTCGTCCCGGGCCGGCCGGTCGCGGTCGACCCGGTGTCGTCGGCACTGTCCATCGGCGTCCTCGTCGTCCCGCCCCGCTCGGGGCGTCCGGAGTCGAGAGTAGGTGGAGCCGGGCCGGATGCGGGGCTGGGCGCGCCGAGTCGCCGCGCGACGGGCCGAGGGTCGGGTGTCAGCCGGGGTCGCGGGTGCCGAGGGTCGCGACGAGACGGCGCACCGCCTCGGCATACCCGGCGACGCCCTGCCCGACGACGTGGACGCAGGCGATGTCGGCGACGTAGGAGACGTGGCGGAACGCCTCGCGGGTGCCGGGGTCGGTGATGTGGATCTCCGCGACGGGCAGAGCCACCCCGGCGAGGGCGTCGCGCAGGACGACCGAGGTGTGTGTCAGGCCGCCGGGGTTGATGACGATGCCGGCGCAGTCGGTGCGTGCCGCGTGGATCGCATCGATGAGCACGCCCTCGTGGTTGCTCTGGACGGCCCGCACCGCATAGCCGAGCGCGGACGCCTGCTGCCGGACGAGCTCCTCGACGTCGGCGAGCGACTCGTGGCCGTAGAGGTCGGGCTCACGGATCCCGAGGAGGTCGAGGTTCGGCCCGTTGACGAGCAGCAGGCGGCGCGTGGTCATGCTGCCACGGTATCCGGGCACGACGGTGTCGGATCCACCGCCGTGCCCGGGCCGGTGACGCGGGCCTCAGGCGCTGTCGTCGCCGGCCTCGTCGAGGGCGGCCGCCACCCGCCGGTGCGCCTCCCAGATCGCCTCGGGGAGCCCGTCGAACTGCTCGAGGTGCTCCTGGCGGAACCCCATCTCCTGACGCCAGCGCGGCACGTCGATGGTGAGGATGGTGTCGAGGTCGCCCGGGGTGATGTCGACCCCCGTCACGTCGAGCTCCTCCTTCGTCGGGAGGATCCCGACCGGCGTCGGGCGCCCCGTCACGTCGCCGTCCTTGAGGTGCATGAGCCACAGGAGCGGGCGGAGGTTCTCGCGGTAGCCGGGCCAGAGGAAGTGCCCGTCCTCCGGGTCGCGCTGGAACCAGTTGACGTGGGCGAAGATCGGCTGCTCGGAGGAGGCGCCGACGATCGTGAGCCACTGCGCGGCATACGGACCCTCGGGGTAGGACATGAACGGCCGCATGGACATCGGGTCGTAGCGCAGCTGCCCGTCGACGCCCTCGGCGGCGAAGGTCGCCTCCGCGCCGAGGGTGAGCCCGTCGTAGACGCCCTCGGCGAGGTCGGTGATCGCCCGGATGAGGGGCTCACGGTCGCGGGTGCGCCCGCCGAAGATGATGCCGTCGACGGGCACGCCCTTCGGGCTGTTGTAGTCGGGCGCGATGTTGGGGACGTTGTCCAGGGTCGTCGTGAACCGGCTGTTGGGGTGCGACCACGGCTCGGTGCTGCCCGCGGGGCGGTCGGCGATGGGCTCGCCCTTCCAGTCCAGCCAGCCGGTGACGTCGGCGGGCGGCTCGGGGGTGCGGCCCTCCCACCAGACCTCCTGGGTGTCCGGGTTGTAGGCGACGTTGGTGAAGATCGCGCCGGTGCCCGGCCCGACCGACTCCAGCGCGGTCGGGTTCGTCCTCTCGTTGGTGTCCTTGGCGACGCCAAAGACCCCGAACTCCGGGTTGAGGCCGTAGATCCGGCCGTCGTCCGGGTCGACCCACAGCCAGGCGATGTCGTCGCCGTAGAAGAAGACGCGGTAGCGGTCGCCCATCGCGTCCGGCGGCAGCATCATCGCCAGGTTCGTCTTGCCCGAGGCGCTGGGGAACCCGCCGCAGATGTGCCACGTCTGGCCCGTCTCGCGGTCCTCGATGCCGATGAGCATGAACTGCTCCCCGAGGAAGCGGCCGCTGACATACCCGTCGTATGCCGCCTGCCGCAGCCCGTGGGCGATCTTGCCGAGGAGGGCGTTCCCGCCGTAGGAGGAGCCGTAGTGGAGGATGGTCCGCTCGTCGGCGACGGTGACGAAGTAGCGCTGGTCGTCGGGCGTCCCGTGGCGCATCGCCGGCAGGTCGCCGGTCACGTGGACCGCGCGGACGAAGAAGGAGGGGTCCTCGAGGCTCTCGAGGTGCTCGACGCCGACCCGGGACATCCGGATCATGTGGAGCACGACGGGCCGGGAGTCGGTCAGCTCGACACCGGCGGCGTAGGCGTGCAGGGGTGACCCGGGCGGGGCCATGAGGTAGGGGATGACGTACATCGTCTTGCCCCGCGACGCGCCGGTCATCTGCCGCTCGAGCAGCGGCTTCATCTCCTCGGAGGGCCGCCAGTTGTCGTAGACGCCCCGGTCCGCGGGGTTGCTCGTCGCGACGATGGTCCGCTCCTCGGAGCGGGCGGTGTCCTTGGGGTAGCTGCGGGAGTAGTAGCGGCCCTCCCCGGCCGGGAAGATCTCCCCGGCCGCGAGCGCCTCCTCGATGAGCCGCTTGTCGTCCTCGGCGCTGACGACCTCGATGCGCTCGGCCCCGGTGATCGCCGCCCAGTGGCGCACGAACTCCTGGACATGGGGGTTGGTGAGCCCGCTGCTCTCGAATGCGGTCTCGATCTCGGCCATGGAGGGGTCCCTTCGCGCGACGGTGGGGGAGGACCACCCATGCGTACCAAAAGGTCGTGTCGTCCGCGCGATTTCGGGACCGATGTCACGTATGGCATTGGCCACGTTCGGCCGCGGCGGTCGGGTCGCGGCCGAACGTGAGCCGACCGCTCAGCTGTCGGCGCCGTCCCCGCCGTCCCCGCCGTCGCCGTCGGCGACGCAGAAGACCTGCTTGTTGACGAACTCGTCCATGCCGAGGGTGCCGAGCTCGCGGCCGAAGCCGGAGCGCTTGACGCCGCCGAACGGGATGTCGGCGCCCTCGCCGGCCGGGGTGTTGACGTTGATCATGCCGGACTCCAGGCGCTGGGCGACCGCCTCGGCCCGGGGCACGTCGGTCGAGAAGACCGAGCCGCCGAGGCCGTAGGTGGAGGCGTTCGCCATCTCCACGGCCTCGTCCTCGTGGCTGATCCGGTAGACGACGGCGACCGGGCCGAAGAGCTCCTCGGTGTAGGCGCGCATGTCCGGGGTCACCCCGGTGAGGACCGCCGGCGTGTAGTGGGCGTCGGGCCCGTCGGAGAGGACTCCCCCGGCGTGGAGGGTGGCGCCCTTGTCGACGGCGTCCTGGACCTGCGCGGCGACGATCTCGGCGGCCCGGCGCGAGGACATGGGGGCCGGGTCGGCGACCCCCTGGGCCTTCTCGACGAGCTGGGCGACGAAGTCGTCGTAGAGGCCGTCCATGACCATCATCCGCTTGTTGGAGTTGCAGGCCTGGCCCATGTTGTAGGTCCGGAAGCCCCAGGCCACGTCGGCCAGCTGCTCCGCGTCACCGTCGAGGACGATGAACGGGTCGGACCCGCCGAGCTCGAGGACGCACTTCTTGAGCGCCCGGCCGGCGAGGGCGGCGACCGTGGCGCCGGCCCGCTCGGAGCCGGTCAGCGAGACGCCCTGGACGCGCCGGTCGGTGATGATCGTCTCGATCTGGTCGAACGTCGCGAAGAGGTTGGTGTAGACCCCCTCGGGCACGCCGGCCTCGGCCATGATGTCGGCGATCGCGAGGGCGCAGCGCGGCACCGACTCGGCGTGCTTGAGGATCACCGTGTTGCCGAGGACGAGGTTGGGGCCGGCGAACCGGGCGACCTGGTAGAAGGGGAAGTTCCACGGCATGATGCCGAGGATCGGCCCGATGGGACGGCGCTGCACGACGGCCCGGCCACCGGTGAAGGTCGGGATCACCTGGTCCTTGGTGAGGTCCGGGCCGTTGACCGCGTAGAAGTCGAAGATGGCCTGGGAGAACTCCGCCTCCTCGACGCCCTCGTCGACGACCTTGCCCATCTCCTGACGGGCGAGCTCGGCGAGGTCCGCGGCCCGCTCGCCGAACAGCTCGGCGACCCGGCGCACGATGGCGGACCGCTCGGACATGGGGCGTGCGCTCCAGGCCCGGTATGCCGCGTCGGCGCCGTCCAGGGTGGCGGCCACCTGCTCGTCGGTGGCGAACTCGAAGGTCTCGTGGACCTCGCCGGTCGCCGGGTCGAGGGACTGGTAGAGGGGTTGTGTGGTGCTCATGGACGTCTGGCCTCCAGCTCGCTGCGTCGTTGCGTCGAATGCCTCGTGGCACGGGGACACGGTGAGCGTAAGGCTAGCACACTTGACATTTAACATATGGATTCATATGTTTAGGGTCGATCGGGCCGCGACGGAGCGGGCCGCACGGGAAAGGCATACGACACCATGGCGATCCGCACGGATGCCGACGACCCCGAGTCGGCGGCCGACGCCCACCTCGCCGTCCTCGGCTACGAGCGCGAGATGAAGCGCTCGATGAACCTCTGGGCCAACATCTCCCTCGGCTTCACCTACCTCTCGCCCCTCGTCGGGGTGTACTCGCTCTTCGCCTTTGGGCTCTCGCTCGCCGGGCCGCCGGCCTTCTGGTGGCTCCTCGTCGTCGGCGTGGGGCAGTTCCTCGTCGCGCTCGTCTTCGGGGAGGTGGCCTCCCAGTACCCCGTGGCCGGCGGCATCTACCAGTGGGTCCGGCGCCTGTGGAGCCGACGCGCCGCCTGGCTCGTCACGTGGGTCTACGCCTGGGCGATGATCGTCACGGTCACCTCGGTGGCGGAGTTCGGCGGAGGGTTCGCCGCGAGCCTGTTCGGCTTCGAGAACACCCCGGTCAACGGCTTCCTCACCGCGCTCGCCCTGCTCCTGCTCGCGCTCGTCCTCAACTTCAGCGGGACGAAGGTCATGGCGCTCATCGCGCAGGTCGGCCTGTTCGCCGAGCTGACCGGCGTCGTCGCCCTCGGCCTGTTCCTCATGATCTTCCACCGGAGGAACTCCTTCTCGGTGCTCTTCGACCCGATGGGCGCCTCGCCCGGGAAGCCCTACCTGTATGCCTTCCTCGCGGCGTCGCTGACCGGCCTGTTCCTCTTCTACGGCTTCGAGGCCTGCGGCAACGTCGCCGAGGAGGTCGCCGATCCCGGTCGCCGGATCCCGCGTGCCATGCGGTTCACGATCCTCATCGGTGGGGTGTCGGCCGGCGTCTCCTTCATCGGCTACCTGCTCGCCGCCCCCGACCTGCGCGCCATCGTCTCCGGCGAGATCGCCGACCCGATCCCCGTCATCCTCGACGGGGCGCTCGGCCACACCGGGGCCCGTCTGTTCCTCATCGTCGCGATGATGTCGTTCATCTCGTGCGTCCTCTCGCTCCAGGCCGCCGCGAGCCGGCTCATCTACTCCTTCGCCCGCGACCGGATGACCCCGGCGAGCGGATGGCTGGCGCACGTCTCGGCCCGGCATGCCGTGCCGACCCGCGCGCTGCTCGTCGCCTGCGTCCTGCCCATCGCCCTGTGCGGCTGGGTGTACGTCAGCCCGGGCGCGCTGTCGCAGATCACCGCCTTCGCGGTGCTCGGGATCTATCTCGCCTTCCAGACCGTCGTCTTCGCCGCCCTCCGGATGCGGCGGCGCGGCTGGCGTCCGGCGGGCGAGTTCTCCCTCGGTCGGGGCGGCCTCTGGATCAACGTCGCGGCGCTCTGCTACGGCGTCACCGCCATGGTCCTGCTCGCCTGGCCGTCGTCGGGCGCGACGGGGATCGACCGGTTCCTGCCGCTCGTCGGCATGGCGGTCGTCCTCGGCAGCGGCGGGCTCTACCTCACCCTGGCCCGGCCCGACCGGCACTCCACCGGGCCCGAGGGCGACGCCCTCGACATCGCCGAGCGGCTGCGGGCGGCGCGCTCGGCGCCCCGGGCGTCGGGATCGGTGGCGAGCTGACCCGGACCGGGGCGGCGGGTGCTCTGGGAGGATGGCGGTATGCCGTCGTCCCCCAGGTCGCCCGCCGACCCGCCGGACCGGGTCCGGGCCACTGGGCCGGATCGGCCGACCGGGT
>JBDIAL010000184.1:0-7682 GCA_039812405.1 Nostocoides sp. | reverse complement strand
GCCCGCCGAGGTGCGGGCCGCCGGGGAGGCGGGGGAGCAGGCCCTCGCCCGGGTCTCGTCGGCGGTCTCGGCGCGCCTCGCCGACCTGGGACATCCGGAGCGTGCCATGAGCTTCCCCATCATGAGGTTCCTTCGCGACGCCTGGGCCGACCTGCCCGACGTCGACCTCCTCGACGACATCCTCCGGCGGCGCTGGCTGCCCTTCCTCACCACCGTGTTCGACCCCGTGCCCGCCGACGTCGAGCGGGACGCCCGGACGGTCCACCGGTCGGCGGCGGTGCTCGTCCGCGCGCGCCTGAGCGTCGACGCTGGCGACCTGAGGAGACGCCTCGCGGACGACGGTGTGGTCGGGCGCGACGACGACCGTCCCCTCGAGGAGCTGGCCGTCGAGTGGCCGCTGGCCGCGGGCGTCGACACCGTCCTGGTCGGCGCGCGGCGACCGGAGTACGTCACCCGCCTGTCAACGTCGCTGCGCCGGCAGCCACCTCGCTGAGGATGATCTCCCCCGAGTCGGCGTCGTAGTCGAACAGCTCGCCGTAGCGGCCCCAGTCGATGGCGATGCTCAGCTGCTTCTCGCCGTCCTCGGCCGTGTACCCACGGCGGAGCAGGTCGCGGAAGAAGTCGTCGCGCAGCGTGCCGTCGTTGCTGTTCTCCAGCGCCTTGACGATGGTGCGCACGAGGGGCGCGAACTCGACGGCGAGGCGGGCGAACAGCTCCTTGCTCGTCTGGATGTCCGCGGTGTACCACGCCCGCCCGGCATCGGTGAGGAACGCCTGCGCGCCCTCGACCTCGAGCAGGCCGAGCATGGTCGCCGCGTCCACGAGGGGCAGCAGGTCGTCCACGTCGAAGGACAGCTCGTCGGCCAGGTCGGGCAGGTCGGTCTGGCCGTTGTGGGCATACACGATCTCGACGAGTCCGGCCAGCCCGCCCACGCTGGCAGCGGGCAGGGGATGGGTCAGGGGCCCGCGGCTCGCTGCCCGCTCGGCGGTGGCCCGCTCGTCGCGGCCGGTGAGGATGCCGTAGAGCTGGTCGACCATCGCCTCGAAGGTGGGGCTGCGCCGGTCCCGCGGGCGGGGGAGGTGCACGGGGACCTCGGCCTTGAGGTGGCCCGGGTTGGAGCCGAGGACGAGGACCCGGTCGGCGAGCAGCACGGCCTCCTCGATGTTGTGGGTGACGATGCATACGCACCGGGTGGGGAACTCCGGCTGCTCCCACAGGACCATCAGCTCGTTGCGGAGGTTCTCGGCGGTGAGCACGTCCAGGGCGGAGAACGGCTCGTCCATGAGGAGCGCGTCCGGCTGGAGGACGAGGGCGCGGGCGAACCCGACGCGCTGCCGCATCCCGCCGGACAGCTCCCGCGGGTAGGCGGTCTCGAAGCCGTCGAGCCCGATGAGGTCGATGGCGGACAGGGCCGCGGCACGGCGCTGCCGCTCCGGTATGCCACGGGCCCGGAGCCCGAGCTCGACGTTGTCCTGCACGGTGAGCCAGGGCATGAGCGCGAACGACTGGAACACCATCGCCGTGCCGGGGTTGGCTCCGTTGAGGGGGACGCCCCGGTAGCGGACCTCGCCGTCGGTGGGTGCGATGAGCCCGGCGACGGTGCGCAGGAGGGTGGACTTGCCGGACCCCGACCTGCCCAGCAGGGCGACGATCTCGCCCTCGTGCAGGGTGAGCGAGACGTCGTCGAGGACCGGGAGGATGGTGCCGTCGGCCGACGGGAACGACTTCGAGACGTGCTCGACCTCGACGATGGGACGCGGGAGGCCGAGCGGGGCGAGCAGCGGGTTGGTGGCCATGAGGGCACCTCCTCGAGGTGGGTGTCGGACGGTGTGGGATGGGATCGGGGGAGCGGTCAGGTGAGGGAGTAGCGGGTCTCGGCGAGCCGGTAGAGACGGCGCCAGAACACCCGGTTGAGGCCGACGACGTAGACGGTCATGACGGTGACGCCGACCAGGGTGCTGGCGAAGCTGCCCCGGGCGGTGGCCTGGGTGACGTATGCGCCGAGGCCGGTGGCGACGAGGGTGGTGTGTCCGTAGGTGACCACCTCGGCGACGATCGAGGCGTTCCAGGCGCCCCCGGCCGAGGTGAGGCCCCCGGTGACCCAGGCGGGGAAGATCGCCGGCGCGATCACGGTGCGCCAGCGCATGCCTCGGCTCATCCGCAGGCTCGCGGCCGCCTCGCGCAGGTCGGTGGGGATCGACGAGGCACCCGCCATCACGTTGAACAGGATGTACCACTGCGCGCCGAGGGCCATGAGGACGATCCCCCCGAGGTTCAGGCTGACCCCGGTCCGGATGAGCACGAGGGTGATGAACGGGAAGAGGAAGTTCGCCGGGAACGACGCGAGCACCTGGACGATCGGCTGGGCGATCCGGGTCACTCGCGGGTTCATCCCGATCCACACGCCGACCGGCACCCACACCAGCGTGCCGATCGCGACCACGACGACGACGCGGGCGAAGGTGGCGAGTCCCAGGAGGGCGGCGTGCGGGAACTCGCCCAGCCCGACGCTCCGGTCGATGAAGACGAGCATCCGCCAGACGCCCCAGCCGATGAGAAGGGTGACCACCACGCCGAAGAGGAGGTCCCCGAGACGGCGGCGCGAGGGGCTCACCCGCAGGGGCCGGTCGGCCACTCCGAGGGGGCGGGTGGCGTGGTCCAGAGCCCGTCCGACCGGCCGCAGACCGCGCCCGACGAGCGACGGCAGCGTGGAGTGGCGCAGCAGGGTCAGCGTGGCGCTGCGCTGCACCTCGGTCGCGGCCGTGCTCTCGGTGCGGAACCGCTCGGCCCACGCGGCGAGCGGGCGCCAGAAGAGCACGTTGACCCCGACCACCATGACGACCATGACCCCGATCGCCAGGACGACCCTCCCGAGCTGCTCCCGCTCCGTGGCGGCGGCCACGTAGGAGCCGATGCCGGGCAGGGCGTAGGTGTGGTCGTTCACCGAGATCACCTCGGACGCGACGAGGAAGAACCACCCTCCGCCGAAGCTCATCATCCCGTTCCAGACGAGCGGGATCATCCCGTTCGGCACGTCGAGCGTCCAGAACCGCTGCCACCGGGTCAGCCGCAGGAGCCGTGCCGCCTCGTCCAGCTCGCGCGGCTGGGTGACCATCGACTGGTAGAAGGCGAAGGTCATGTTCCAGACCTGGCTCGTGAAGATCGCGAACACCGCCGCGCACTCCACCCCGAGCGTCGACCGGGGGAACAGCACGAGCCACATGGACAGCGTGACGGAGAGGAACGCCAGGACCGGCACGGACTGCAGCACGTCGAGGAGCGGGATGAGCACCTTCTCCGCGCGCCGTGAGCGCGCGGCGGCCGTCGCATACCCGAAGGTGAAGACGACCGACAGCACGAGGGCGGCGAACATCCGCAGCAGCGAACGGGCCGCGTAGTAGGGCAGGTTCGCGGGGTCGGTCGACACCGACGAGGGCGCGTGCTCCGGGTTGAAGGGCGCGTTGAGGCCGTGCGAGAACTCCACGAGCACCCAGAACAGGACCGCCACCGCGGCCAGCACGACGACATCGGCGACGACGCGGGTGCGCGAGTGCAGGCTCGCATCCTGACCGACGAACGGACGCAGCAACGACATCGGACGACCTCCTTCGAGCGGGATGCTCGGGGCTCACCACGCCCGGAGGAGGGACGCCGGCGCTACGACACGGGTGGCGACGGCCTCGACGGGGGGCGTGGACGACGAACGGACGATCTCTCGGTGGACGGACTCCCAGACGGACTCCGAGGTTCGGCGCTCATCTCGCTCACCCCCTTGCTCTCGACCAGCTCGCTCCGGCGGCCCGGACGGCACGCGCGCTACACGCGGCGGCGGCCGGTGGGCCTGGACCAGAGTAGATCATACTCAACTGATTGCGCAAATGTGAGATTGATGGGAGATTGGAGGCGCGATGACCCAGACCTCCCCCGCCCCGTCCCCCCCGACCTCCGCACGCCCGGTCCCGAGCGCCCGTCAGGTCACGGCCGCCCAGCTCGACGCCGCCGCTGCGAGCTTCGACCTGCTCTCGGTCCCGGGCCGGCTGCACCTGGTGTGGCTGCTCGCCACGGGCGAGTTCGACGTGACCACCCTGGCCGAGCTCACGGGCGCGAACGTGCCCGCTGCGAGCCAACAGCTCGCCAAGCTGCGCGCGGCGGGGATCGTCACGGCCCGCCGGGACGGGCGTCGCCAGCTCTATCGCGTCGAGGACCCGCACATCGTCAGCGTCATCGGGCAGATGTTCAGCCACATCGCTCCCGACGGCACCCTGGCGACCGACCCCGCCGACCCCGACCCCCGCCGACCCCCGCGCCGGCCGCGGTTCACCCCCGACCACCGCTGACGCCCTGGTCCTCGACTCAGTGGATGTCGAGGCGGCGGAGGACGGGAAAGGCGACGGCGGTGAGGAGCCCGCCGAGGCCGACCAGCAGTCCCCACTGGAGGAGGGTCACGCCGGTGGCGAGCTGGTCGTCGCCGACCGCCCAGGCGAAGGGCGAGAGCCAGCGGAGCGGATGGAGGACGTGGACGGCCGGGGCGAGCGAGCTGACGAGGTAGGCGACGACGGCCAGGCCGCTCGCAACCCCCGTCGCCGCGCCCCTGCTCGCGGTCAGGGCACCGACCAGGAGAGCGCAGGCCCCGAGGTCGTAGCCGAGCAGCGCGACGGCGACGGTGACCGCCGTCAGTGATCCCCAGTGCGGGGTGAGCTGGTATGCCGGTCCGGCCAGGCATACGAGAAGAGCAGCGGTGGGCACGACGAGGGAGACGAGGAGCAGCGCCACGGCCTTCTGGGCGAGGATGCCGACCCGAGTGACGGGGAGGGTGGCGACGAGGCCGAGGAGACCGTCCCCCTCCTGGCCGGCGACGGCCCCGGCGCCGTACCCGATGGTCAGGAGGAGGGCGAGGAGAGGGGCGACGTTGGCATACAGGTTCGCGGCGAGCCACCCCGTCGGCGAGGTGACCGACCCGCTGATCCCGAAGGCCGCGGCCATGGACGGGTTGGCGCCGACCAGCGCATCGAGGGAGGAGTCGGTGCGGAAGGAGGGGTACATCGCGACGACGACGAACCCGTAGACCGCCACGCCGGCGGCGGTGCCGACGACGACCCGCCGCCGCAGCCGCAGGTCGAGGCGGACGATGTCGGCGGTCATGATCGACATCCCCTGCCGCCGTCGGCGTAGACGGTGCGGAAGAGCTCCTCGAGACCGGTCGGCTGGGCGAGGATCGTCACCGGTGCGAGCCGGGCGACCACGTCGAGGACGGGCGCGGCCGACCCGGTGTGGGTGAGCGTGAGGCGTCGGGCACCCGCATCGGTGACGGTGACACCGGGCAGCCGGGCCAGGGACGCGGGGTCCACGTCGTGGTCGAAGGTGAGCTCGATCGTGTGGGGGGCCGCGGCGCGCAGCGCCGCGATCGTGTCGTCGACGACGATCCGCCCGGACCGGATGATCGCCACGTGGTGGGCGACCCGCTGGACCTCGCCGAGGTCGTGGGAGGAGAGCAGGATGGTCCGTCCCTCGCGCACGGTCTCCTCGACCAGCGTGGCGAACTCCTCCTGAAGGATGGGGTCCAGGCCGGTGGTCGGCTCGTCGAGGACGAGGAGCCGGGGGCGGTGCATGAAGGCCAGGACGATGCCGAGCTTCTGCCGGGTGCCGGTCGACAGGGACCGGACGGGCCCGTCGAGCCGTGCGCCGAGACGTTCGACCAGCTCGTCGCGGTACCGGTGGTCGGTGAGGCCTCGGAGGCGGGCGAACCGGGCCACGACGTCCGCACCGGTCAGGGCGGGAGGGAGACGGAGCTCGCCGGGCAGGTAGCCGACCTCCCGCAGGAGACCGACGTCGCCCCCGGCCGGGTCGCGGCCGAGCACCCGCACCCGTCCACCCGCCGGTCGGTACAGGCCGAGCAGACAGCGGATCGTCGTCGACTTGCCCGCCCCGTTGGGTCCGAGGAACCCGAACACCTGGCCCTCCGCCACCTGCAGGTCGACGTCGGTGACTCCTCCACCGGTGGGGAAGGTCTTGGTCAGGTGCTCCGCGACGATCGGGGAGGCGCTCATGACCCGCTCCGCTCCCGCGCGACGGTCACCACCCGGGCGAGCAGCTCACGGTAGGCGGGGGAGGGGTATGCCAGCCCGACGGCCGCCCGGACGACCGGCCGGTCGAGCTCTGCGGCCCGGGCGAGCAGCCGCCGCGTCGCGTCCGGCTCGGCCCGCTCCGCCAGCTCGAGGACCTGATCGACGACGTCGGCCAGCAGCGGCTCGGTCAGGCCGGCGCGCGCGACCCGGTCGATGCGGTGGCACTCCTCCCACAGCCGGCAGATCTCGTCGAGGTCGGTGTCGGCCAGGGCGTCCACGAGGGCGACGACGTCGGGGGGCACCGCCCCGCGATAGCTGGCCAGCTCCAGGAGGTCGCGTTCCCGGCGCATCGCCTCGACCATCTCCGGTGGAAGCGGCCGCTCGCTCATCACGGCATACATCCGGACGATCGACTCCGGCAGCGGGGACAGCCGGCCCTGGGTGAGGACCCGCTCCCTCAGCGTCTCCACGCGGGCGCGCTGGGCGCCGAGGGTCGCCAGCCGCTCGTCGATGGAGTCGAGGACGGCCGCGAGGTCCTCGAGGACGACATCGCGCTCGTCGGCGGTCTCGGGCGGGCGCAGCATGTGCGGAACCTCCGCCAGCGGCACACCGGACTCGACGAGCCATCGGATCCGCATGAGGCGGGTGAGGTGCGCGAACCCGTAGGACCGCCACGTCGTCGTCCCCGCGTCGGGCACCGACAGCAGACCCAGCTGGTGGTAGTAGCGGATGGTCCGAGCGGTCGTGCCGGCGAGATCCGCAAGATCCTTGGCTCGCATGACCTCATCGTCCGGTGCGACGCGACGTCACTGTCAAGCCCGCCCGTGCCGGTGCCGGTGCATCAGACTGTCCAATTGGGTCGGATTCATGCACGGCCGGTGTCGTGGCGGCGGTGATAGCGTGGAAGACAGCCGAACTGGCCCGGTGGTGGGACCCGCCGGGGCGCCTCGCGCCGAATCGCAGACTGCCGACGGTTCCTGTCCTCTCGACGGGACGGAGCGATCATGGCGGGCGCGGTGCAGCACGAGATCATGGACCTTGACCATCGCGGCAGAGCGTTCTGGCTCCCACCTTCCGGCTGGGGCAACGGCCTGGACGACAGCGCCTGGGCCGCCGTCGTCGACGTCCGCTCCGAGGAGGTCGCCCGGGTCATCCTCGCCGAGCTGCGACGGGCCGGCGTGCCGGGGTATGCGGCGTCGGTGCGGCCCTGCCGGTCGGCGTCCAGCGACCCGAGGTCGAGGGGTCGGTGCATCCGGATCTGGCTGGGCTGCACGGCATTCGGCCGTGGTGAGGGCGTCGTTCTGCGAGTCCTGCCCCAGCTGGCCGCCCGGTTCGGCGGACCCGTGCTCGCCGGCACCTGAGTCCTGCCTGGGTCAGGCCTGAGCCGGGCCTGAGGAACGCCTGACCGACGCCACAGATCGGCGGGTTACCCTCCGAAACCATGATGGGGAAGGTGGTCGCCGCCGGGACGGTGGTGCGGCTCCTCACGGCGTTCCTCGTGCTCGCGGTGACCATGGGGGTCCTGGCTGCCGGGCTCGCGATCCCGGCCGTCGGGGCGACCGGCAGCACGGTCAAGGGCGGCGTCACGCTGTTCAACGACCTGCCGAGCGACCTGAC
>JBDIAL010000183.1:0-7707 GCA_039812405.1 Nostocoides sp. | reverse complement strand
TCGGTGTGGAGGCGGCCCCTGGTCCGGATCGCCAGGCCCGGGGCCGCCGACGAGCAAACGTAGAGGGATATGTCACCGGTGTCAAGAGTCATCGTCCCGTTATGTCACCGATGCCATGGCGAAGGTCCAGATTTCCGAATCCGTAACCTGACACCGGTGACAAGACTCGCTCGGACGCACTATGGTGAGGCCGCGCCGCACCAGCGGACGGTCCGCCCGCCTTCGGGCCTCAACGACCGATGATGCACTGGAATCGAGGACTGCATGCCCGACTTCGACGGCCGGCCCATCCTGGTGACCGGTGCCAGTGGGGGGATCGGTGGCGAGACCGTGCGCCAGCTCGTGGATGCTGGGGCCGACGTCATCGCCAGTGGCCGCTCGCCCCAGGCTCTCGAGGCGGTGGCTGCCGAGACGGGTGCTCGAGTCCTGCCGTTCGACCTGACCAGAGAGGACAGCGTGCGCGACGCCCTGGAGGGCCTCGATGTGTGGGGGGTCGTCAACTGCGGCGGCTTCGGCGGGGAGATCGCCACCCCCATGGACACCGACATCACGGTGTTCGACCGGGTGATCGCCACCAATGCCCGGGGTGCCCTCCTGGTGAGCAAATACGCCTCGCGGGAGATGATCCGCCTGGGGAACGGAGGGGCCATCGTGAACGTCTCCAGCCAAGCCAGCCTCGTGGCGCTGCCCGGGCACATCTCCTACGGTGCCTCCAAGGCAGCGCTGGACAGCATCACCCGCGTCTCGGCCCTCGAACTGGGTCGGTACGACATCCGCGTCAACAGCGTCAACCCGACCGTGGTGATGACTCCGATGTCCGCGTGGTACTGGGGGCGAGAGGACATCGAGAGGCCCTTCCTGGAGGCCATGCCGCTGCATCGGTGGGCCACCGAAGCCGAGATCGCCGCGCCCATCGTCTTCCTGCTCAGCGACGGGGCATCCATGATCACCGGCGTCAGCCTGCCGATCGACGGCGGCTACAGCAGCCGTTGACAGGAGTCCCGGAGCCGGTGCCGGGCACCCCCGCGACCTTCCAGAACCGCACACGACCGAGGAGATCCGATCATGAGCAGCAATGCCCGACCTGCTCCGGGCGCCGCCGAGACCTCGACGCCCACCATGCAGCGCGCCGTCGTCGAGCCCCGCGGAGCCGTGCATGTCGAGGAGGCGACCGTGCCGGTGCCCGGCCCGGGTCAGGCCCTCGTGCGCAGCACGCTTGTCGGGATCTGCGGATCGGACACCCACGCCCTGGCGGGTCACCACCCGTTCCTGCAACAGCCCTACGCGCCGGGACACGAGGCCACCGGCATCGTGGAGGCCACGGCCCCGGACGCGTCGCGATTCGCCGTCGGGCAGCGGGTCCTGCTCAAGCCGAACGTGCCGTGCGGTGCCTGTCTGAACTGCGAGGCCGGGCGGACCAACGCCTGCGAGAGCCTGACCTGGATCGGGTGCGACCCGAGCAGGCACTGGTCGGGGGCGATGGGCGAGTACTTCGTCGCCCCCGAGAGCAACCTGTTCCCCATCCCCGACGGGCTGGATGACCGCACCGCGGTCCTCGTCGAATGCCTCGGCACTCCTGTCCACGCCGCACGCATCGCCGGCGACCTCACCGGGGCACGCGTCGCGGTCCTCGGCGCCGGCACGATCGGGGTGCTCTGCGTCCTGGCTGCCCTCAACGCCGGCGCCGACGTGGTGGTGTCGACAGACCTGGATCCCGCGAAGCTCGACCGCGCCGTGCGATTCGGCGCCCGCGCGGGTGTCCTGGCAAGCTCCACAGACCTCGTCGACCAGGTGCGCACCCACCTCGGCCGGCCGGCCGACGTCGTCTTCGACTGCGTCGCCAACGAGAGGTCCCTCGCCCAGGGCGTGGACCTGCTGCGGCGGGCCGGCACCCTGCTCGTCGTCGGTGTCCCCCCAGCCCCCGCGGTGGTCAATCTCCCCCCTGTGCAGGACTGGGGCCTGCGGCTGCAAGGATGCGCCGCCTACACCGAGGGCGACATCCAGACCGCCATCGACATGGCCGTGGCCGGCCAGATCCCCGCCGACGACATCATCTCCGCGGTCTACCCGCTCCGGGAGGTGAGCACCGCCTTCCACCAGGCCGCCACCGACAGCTCCGGCAAGGTGCTCGTCGTACCGTCACCGTGAGACCAGGCGCGGCGGCCCGACGCGGCCGGAGCGTCAGGGGGAGGCGTGGGGGCCGGGCCCGTCAACCGTGACACGCTCCTCGATCGATGAGCGTGACCGGCATGACGATCCGACGCCTCAGACGGCGATCCGGACGCTCGATACGGTCGAACAGACGGGTGGCCGCGAGCCGTCCGAGCTCCCGGGGGTCCTGGTCGATGGCGCATACCGGAGGCTCGAGGAGGCCGGCCATCGGGAAGTCTCCGAAGCTGACCACGGCGACCCCACGCCACGCCAGATCGTCCAGGTCGGGGAGGGTGATCAGCGCGGTCCGGGCATTGGAGCAGAACAGGGCGGTCGGGGGGTCCGGAAGCGCCCGCAGACCGGCCAGCTTGCCCACCAACCCCGGGCCGTCCGCCCTGTCGTAGATGACCAGGTCGTCGTCGACCGGTATGCCGTGCTCGGCGAGGGCCTGGCGGTACCCGTCCAGGCGGTGGGTGATGGTCGCGATGGCCGGGTCGTCGCCGATGAACGCGATCCGACGATGTCCGGCGTCGAGGAGATGCTCGGTGGCCTGCCGTGCCCCGTCCGCGTCGCTCTGGAGGACCATGTCGGCGACGAGACGCCGCGGCTCACGGTCGATGAACACCATCGGCATACGGGCCTGCCACGGTTTGAGATAGGACTGGTCGTGGCCCACGGGACACGCGACGAGACCGATGAGCTGGCGGTGCAGGAGCGGCTCCAGAGCCTCCCTCTCGTGATCGGGGTCGTAGCCCAGGCTGGAGATGATCACGGCGGTATTCCGGCTGCGGGCCGCCGTCTCGATCGCCTGCACCGCTTCGGCGAAGAAGGGGTCCGCCAGGTCCGGCACGGCGACACCGATGGCCGCGTCCCGTCCGGTGCGGAAGCTGACGGCGAGCATGTTCGGGACGTAGCCCAGCTCCTCGACGGCCGCCAGCACTCGTTCGCGCACCGCGTCCGTCACGTACTTGTCGCCCCGCAGGGTGCGCGACACCGTCTTGGCGCTGACGCCGGCGCGAGCGGCCACGGTGCGCATGGTCGTCATACCGGGCTCCTGCCTCGTCGAGTATCCCGCGGCAGCAGTATGTCACCGGTGGCCTGACTGGCCGAGCAGACGTCGCCCCGACACTGCCCGGGCACGATCGCGTCAGGGATGATCCAGCCGGCTCGTGGGCGTGACCGTCAGGGGACGACGAGGACCTTGTGGGCCGTCTTGTCCTGGGCAAGGGTGGACAGGGCCTTGTCGTAGTCGTCGAGGCTGAAGCGGTGGGTGATGATGCCGTCCGTTGCGGCGCGACCCGAGCGGAGGGCGCGGATCGCGGCGGCGAACGACGTCATCTCGGCGAACGAGCCCTTGATCGTGATCTCTCGACGGAACACGTCGAACGGGTGGAACCTGACGATCTCGTCGTTCCGGGTGACCCCGTAGATCAGGACTGTGCCGCCGTTGCGTGTCAGTGGTACGCAGATGTCGCCCACGGCGGTGGCCCCGGTCGCCTCGACGACGTAGTCCCAGCCGTCGCCGTCCGCGGCGTCGCGCAGGGTCCTCAGGTTCGCCTCCGCGTCGTCGCGGTCGATGAGGACGGTCGCGTCGACGCCCAGTCGGGCGGCCGTGTCCAGTTTGAACTGCGTAGGGCCGGCGACGGTGACGTGCGCGACGCCGCTGGCTTTGAGCAGCTGGGCCAGGAGCAGGCCCGTCGGCCCGGCACCGAAGACCAGGGCTGTCGAACCGGGCCGAGGGGCAAGGGTCTCCACCCCGTGCATCGCGCAGGCGGCGGGCTCGGTGAAGACGGCGGTGTCGGGATCCAGCCCGTCGACGGAGAAGACGAGCTCGGCCGGGACCGCCACGTACTCGGCGAAGAATCCCGGATAGTTGCTCCCCAGGCCCTTGGCGTCGCTGCACAGGATCAGGCGGCCCGCGAGGCAGTAGTCGCACCGACCGCAGGAGATGTTGGGGTTGACGGTCACCTGGTCTCCCACAGCGAACCGGTCGACTCCGTCGCCCAAGGCCTCGATCGTGCCGACCAGCTCGTGGCCCGGGATCAGCGGGAAGGCGGCGTTGAAGTCTCCATGGTGGATGTGCAGGTCGGTGCCGCACACACCCACCTGGTGCACCTTGATCAGGACTTCACCGATCCCAGCGGCAGGGGTCGGGACGTCCTTGACCTCGAAGCTCTCGGGTGCGTCGTACACGACGGCCTTCATGGTGTCTCCTGACTGTGTGCGGATCGATGGAGGGGCCAGGCTAGAGCACTTTCTCTTCATGTATGTCACCGGTGTCATAGTCTGGACCTGCCGACGGGAGAGTCGGGCGACCTCCCCCGCCCACGACGGGCATCGCCCCGGACAGCCGAGTGGTGACGCGGCCGACGGCGCCGCCGACGTGGAGCCGGACGGGCTGTCAGGCCGGAGAGGTCATGGTCGGTCAGACCGGTTCGAGGGCCGCGTGCGGGCCGGCGGGGAGGGTGACGGTCACGGTGTCGTCGGCCCGCACCGGACCGCCGTGCTCGACGACCGCCATGACCCCGGCGAGCCGCACGAGTGACCCGGGTGGGCCGTCAGGGCGGCGGAAGACGAGCCGGCGCATGAGGCCGGACCCCAGCTGATCGAGCTGCGCGCACGGGTTCCGCAGCCCGGTGACCCGGACGACCGCCTCGGGCCCGATGCCCAGGAGCGTCCCCGTCGGCAGGTCGAGCAGGGGAACTCCCCGGGTCGTGAGGTTCTCCCCCATCGCGCCGGGGGCGGCGGCATACCCCTCCGCCGCCAGCTCCTCGAGGAGCTCGGCGTGGACGAGGTGGACCTGGCGCAGGTTCGGCGCGGTGGGGTCGCGACGCATCCGGGACAGGTGCTGGACGGTCGTCCCGGAATGGGCGTCGTCCGCGACCCCGATCCCCGCGACGAGGCGGACCTCGTCGACGACGGGCTTGGAGAAGGAGTGGGACGCCGAGCGGCAGACCGCGACGACCCGCCCGTCGGGCACCGCGCTCACGAGGGCGGCGAGGCGGGCGGGCTGCTCATCGGTGCGCGGCCGCGAGGTCGGCGAGGGTCGCCGTCGCGATGGCATCGGGTGTCAGGCCGATCTCGTCGAACAGCTGACCCCGCGACGCGTGGTCGAGGAACGCCTTCGGTATGCCGTGGAGCCGGACCGGCGCCTCCACACCCGCGGCGGCCAGCGCCTCCCGGACCTGGGCGCCGACTCCGGTGCCGACCTCGTTGTCCTCGACGACGACGACGCGACCGGCCGACCGGGCCAGGGCGACGAGATCGTCGCTCACCGGCAGCGCCCACACGGGGTCGACGACCCGCACCGAGTGCCCGCCGGCCTCGACCTTCTCCGCGGCCCCGAGGACCGCGGGGGCGAGCGCCCCGACGGAGACGAGCAGGACGTCGACGGGCCCGGCGGTCGACTCGGCGAGGACGTCGACGCCGCCCACCCGGCGGAGCGCCTCGATCGGCGGCGCGGTGACGCCCTTGGGGAAGCGGATGACCGACGGGGCGTCGGCGATGTCGACGGCGGCGCGCAGCGCGAGCGGCACCTGGGCGCTGTCGCGCGGAGCCGCGAGGTGGAGGCCGGGCACCAGGGCGGCGAGGCCGAGGTCCCACATCCCGTGGTGGGAGGCCCCGTCGGGGCCGGTGATGCCGGCCCGGTCGAGGACGAGGGTCACCCCGGCGTGGTGGAGCGCGCAGTCCATGAGCAGCTGGTCGAAGGCCCGGTTGAGGAAGGTCGCGTAGATCGCGACGACCGGGTGCATCCCGGCATACGCGAGGCCGGCGGCCATCGTCACGGCATGCTGCTCGGCGATGCCGACGTCGAAGGTGCGCGTCGGATAGGCGTCGGCGAACGGCTGGAGCCCGACCGGCATCATCATCGCCGCGGTGATGGCGACGACGTCGGGGCGCTCGGCGCCGATCCGGACCAGCTCGTCGCTGAACTCGTCGGTCCAGCTCCGCCCGGCGAGCTCGAACGGCAGCCCCGTCTCGGAGTTGATGACGCCGACCGAGTGGAACTGGTCGGCAACGTCGTTGACGGCGTGCTCGTAGCCGCGGCCCTTCTGGGTGATGACGTGGACGAGGACCGGGCCGCCGAAGGCCCGGGCCCGCCGCAGCGCGGACTCGACGGCCTGCTCGTCGTGCCCGTCGACCGGCCCGAGGTACTTGATCCCGAGGTCCTCGAACATGCCCTGCGGCGCGACGATGTCCTTCAGGCCCTTCTTCACGCCGTGCAGCGCCTCGTAGACCGGCCCGCCGACGACCGGCGTCCGGTGCAGCCGCGTCCTGCCCCAGTCGAGGAACCGCTCGTAGCCCCGGGTCGTCCGCAGCGTCGCGAGGTGGTCGGCGAGACCGCCGCGCGTCGGGGCATACGACCGCTCGTTGTCGTTGACGACGAGGACGAGGGGCAGGTCCTTGTCGGCGGCGATGTTGTTGAGGGCCTCCCACGCCATGCCGCCGGTCAGCGCCCCGTCGCCGATGACGGCGACGGTGTAGCGGTCGCGCCGGCCGGCGACGACCCGGCCGTTGGCGATGCCGTAGGCCCACGAGAGGGAGGTGGAGGCGTGGGAGTTCTCCACGACGTCGTGCTCGGACTCGCGGCGGCTCGGGTAGCCGGACACCCCGCCCTTCTGCCGCAGCCGGGTGAAGTCGTGCCGGCCGGTGAGCACCTTGTGGACGTAGGCCTGGTGGCCCGTGTCGAAGACGATCGTGTCGCGCGGGCTCTCGAACACCCGGTGGAGGGCGATGGTCAGCTCGACGACGCCGAGGTTGGGGCCGAGGTGGCCGCCCGTGCGCGACACCGACTCGACGAGGAACTCCCGGATCTCCGCGGCGAGGGTCGGCAGCTGCGCGACGGGCAGCGCCCGCACATCCTGCGGGCCGTGGATCCGGGGGAGCACAGTCACCCTGCGAGTCTAGGCGGCTGTCCCGACACCGGCACCCAGCCTCGCGGAGGACGCGGGGATGCGCGGCTCGGGTGCGTCTCCCGCCAGGCTGGATGCCGGTATCAGCCGGTATGCCGGGTCCCTCCTTCGCAGTGACACGCGCCGTGGGGCGATGCCGGGAGGTGACGGGGCATGGACGGACGATCCGCCGAGGACAGACGCGTCCCCAAGGCGTGGTTCGCGGCCCTCGTGCTCGCCGCGGCCGTCGGCGCGCTCGCCGCCGGCCTGTGGGCCTACCTGTCCCACGCCCCCGCGCTGCGGCGCCCGGGGCTCGGGCTCGACGTGCCCGGAGCCTGGGCGGGACAGGACCCGGCCGACGTCGTCGTGGCCGCCCGGTGGAACCTCGCCTTCGTCGCCGGCTACGGCACGGCGCTGCTCCTCGCGACCCAGACGGCCCGCTGGACCTTCTGGACCCCGAAGGCGGCGGCCGTGGCCCGGCTCGGACGCTGCGCGACGTGGACCGCCGTCGCCATGGCCACCGCGGAGAACCTCGTCCTCGTCCGGGTCGCCGGCGAGGCGGCCCCCGGGACCTCGCGCGGGGCGGCCGTCGGCGCCGTCCTCGCGACCGTCAAGTGGGCCTCGCTCGTGCCGGCCACGCTCGTCGCCATTCTCGGCGCCGTCG
>JBDIAL010000182.1:0-7750 GCA_039812405.1 Nostocoides sp. | reverse complement strand
GAGGGCGCAGGCGCCGGCGAGCCCGGCGAGGGCGAGGAGGAGGAGCCGGGCGAGGGTCGGCCTGGCCCGCCCGACCAGCCCGACGCCGGCGGCCGCGAGGGCCGTCACGAGGGCGACCATGGCGAGCAGGAACGGCTTGTCCGAGGTCCCGAGCGTGTGCACCGCCCATTGCTCGACGGCCACCGGGGTCGCGTCGACGACCGCCGAGCCGACGGCGAGGACCGGCGAGCTGGACGAGCCGAGGACGACGACGGCGACGACGTGACCGACCGCCATCCCGGCGACGGCGGCGACGAGGCCGGACACGGCATACGGCCAGCGCGGCCGGTGCCGGGAGGCCGGCCGGGTCGGCGTGGAGGAGGTCTCGAGCACCGCCACCACCCCAGTGTCACCCCGCATCCTGGGAGTCGGCGAGCCCGTCCGGGCGGGAGCGGCGATCCGCCCCTGCCACCGGCCCGCCCGTGTCACAGTTCGGCCGTCATCTGGCGGCGCCGGTGGTTCTGGGGGTGACGGTGGGGCGCACGTGGTGGTAGACACGTAGCCAGTCCGGGTCATCGCGATCGTCATCCGGTCGTGCGCCCGGCGCCTTGTATGCCCCAGGACGGGAGGCCGGCATGGCACGACGTGGATCCAGGCGGCGAACGGCCGTGACGGCCGTCGGGGCGGTGCTCGCCGCGTCGGCCCTCGCGGCCTGTGGGAGCTCGGGCTCCGGCTCGGGCACGGCCCGGCTGACGTGGTACATCAACCCCGACGTCGGCAACGCCGACCCGACCAAGGGCGGGCAGGCGCAGCTGGCCCAGGAGTGCTCGGAGTCGTCGGGGGGCAAGTACACGATCAACGTCCAGCTGCTCCCCAACAGCGCGAGCGACCAGCGGATCCAGCTGCTGCGACGGCTCGCCGCCGGTGAGTCGGGCATGGACCTCATGAGCGTGGACCCCGCGTTCGTCACCGAGTTCGCGGCCGCCGGCTACTTCGCGCCGGTGCCGACGAGCATGATCCCGGAGTTCACCGCGGACCGCGTCGAGTCGGCCATCGACGCCTCGATGTACAAGGGCAAGCTCATCGCCGTCCCGTTCTGGGCCAACACCCAGCTGCTCTGGTACAAGAAGTCCGTCGCCTCGAAGGCCGACATCGACATGAGCAAGCCCGTCACGTGGGACCAGCTCATCTCCGCGGCCCAGAAGACCAACACCTACATCGGCGTTCAGTCCGCGCTCTACGAGGGCTACTCGGTGTGGATCAACGCCCTCGTCGCGGGAGCCGGCGGCAAGATCGTCGAGAACCCCGACGCGACCTACGAGGACATCCAGCTCGGGCTCGACACCGACGCCGGCCGCAAGGCCGCCGCGATCATCCAGTCGGTGAGCAAGACGGGCGTCGGCGGTCCGGCGATGGGCACCTCCCAGGAGACGCAGTCGCTCGACCTGTTCGCCTCGCCCAAGGGCGGGTTCCTCGTGAACTGGCCCTACACGTATGCCGCGTACACCGGCGACAAGAGCGACATCGGCGCGACGCTCTATCCCCAGACGACGGCCGACCACGCGAGCGCCCCGCCCTTCGGCGGCATCCAGATCGCCGTCGGCAAGAACAGCCAGCACGTCGACCTCGCCTACCAGGCCGCCGCCTGCATCACGAACGAGCAGCACCAGGCCGACTACATGGCCGCCTCGGGCAACCCGGCGAGCCGCAAGGCGGCATACGACACCGCGGAGGTCCAGAAGGCCTTCCCGAACGGCATCGCCGCCCTCATCCGCACCTCCCTCGACAAGGCGGTGCCGCGCCCGCTGAGCCCCTACTGGGGTGACATCTCGACGGCGCTGCAGCAGAAGTTCAGCCCACCCGGCGCTGTGAACCAGCAGACGCCGGCCACGGCGCAGAAGTTCATCCTCGACGTCCTCAAGGGAAAGAGGCTGCTATGACCGCGGAGACCGGTGACGTGGCGCGCGCCGGCCGCGCCAAGGCGGGTCTGTCCGACCGGGCCAAGGGCGAGCGGGCGCTCGGATGGCGGCTGGCCGGACCGGCATTCGTCATCATGCTGCTCGTCACGCTGTACCCGATCGTCTACGCGATCTACCTGTCGCTGTACAACTACCGGCTCACCGACCCCGCGGGCCGGCGGTTCGTCTTCCTCCAGAACTACCTCACGGCGCTGTCCGACCCGCTGTTCTGGCAGACCTTCACGACGACGTTCATCATCGTCATCGTCACGCTCGTCTTCGAGCTGATCCTCGGCATGGCCATCGCGATGGTCATGAACCGGATCGTGTGGCCCCGCAAGACACTTCGCACGATCGTCCTCATCCCGTACTCGATCATCACCGTCGTCTCCGGCTTCGCCTGGCTGTTCGCGGCCCAGGTGAGCACGGGCTTCTTCAACTACTGGCTCCACTTCTTCACCTTCGGCGCGTGGAACCTCGAGTACGACTGGTTCGGGGGGCGGTGGTCCTCGCTGACGATCATCTGCCTGTCGGAGATCTGGAAGACGACCCCGTTCATGTCCCTCCTCCTCCTCGCCGGGCTCGCTCAGGTCGACAGCTCGATGGAGGAGGCGGCGAAGGTCGACGGCGCGACGTGGTGGCAGCGCTTCTACAAGGTCATCCTGCCCAACATGAAGGCCGCGCTCATGGTGGCGGTCCTCTTCCGCACCCTCGACGCCGTGCGGATCTACGACAACCCCTACATCATGACGGGAGGGGCCAACAAGACGATGACGCTGTCGATGCTCGTGGCCAATGAGACGATCAACAGGGTGGAGATCGGGATGGGCTCGGCCCTGGCCGTCATCCTCTTCATCATCGTGCTCATCATCGCCGGCATCTTCGTCAAGGGCTTCAACGTCGATCTCACCGGCGGGACGAAGGGGCGCTGACATGGAGTCCAATCTCAGCAGCAGGGTCAAGACCTGGCTCGGGGTCGCTTCGATCCCCATCATGGTCTGGACCGCCATCCCCCTCCTGTGGATCCTTGCTACCTCGCTGAAGTCGACTGCGGCGCTGGCGGATCCGACGCAGAACATCCTCGGCAACTTCTGGCCGAAGAACATGACGTTCGACAACTACCGGCTCATCTTCACCGGCGGCGCGAGCGATCTGTTCGTCCCGGCCCTCTGGCACAGCATCGTCGTCTGCCTCGTGTCGACCGTCGTCTCGGTCATCCTCGCGACGTTCTGCGCGTATGCCATCGCCCGGCTCGACTTCCCCGGCAAGGGCATGATCCTCGCGACGGCCCTCGCCGTGTCGTTCTTCCCCGTCATCGCCATGGTGACGCCGCTGTTCAACCTGTGGCGCCAGATCGGGCTGTTCGACACGCTGCCCGGCCTCATCATCCCCTACCTCGCGCTGACCCTGCCACTGTCGATCTGGACCCTCTCGGCGTTCTTCCAGCAGATCCCCTGGGAGATGGAGCAGGCCGCGCAGGTCGACGGTGCGACGAACTGGCAGGCCTTCCGCAAGGTCATCGCCCCGCTCGCCGCGCCGGGCGTCTTCACGACGGCGATCATCGCCTTCTTCACGGCCTGGAACGACTTCGTCTTCTCCTCCAACCTCACCTCGGAGAACGCCCGGACCGTCCCCGCGGCCCTGGCCTACTTCACCGGGGCGAGCCAGTTCGAGCAGCCGACCGGCGCGATCTGCGCCGCGGCCGTCATCGTCACGATCCCCGTCGTCATCCTCGTGCTGCTCTTCCAGCGCAGGATCGTCTCGGGCCTCACCTCCGGCGCCGTCAAGGGCTGACCGGGCCGACCCGCATACGTCACAGAGCACCCGACAGGAGAACCCCGGATGTCACGCATCGAGCTGAAGAACATCGTCAAGAAGTACGGCGACGGCTTCCCGGCGGTCAACGACGTGAGCCTCGACATCGCCGACGGGGAGTTCGTCATCCTCGTCGGACCGTCCGGCTGCGGGAAGTCGACCCTGCTGCGGATGATCGTCGGCCTCGAGGACATCACCTCCGGCGACCTGCTCATCGACGGCAAGCGGGTCAACGACCTCGCCCCGCGCGACCGCAACCTCGCCATGGTGTTCCAGAACTACGCGCTCTACCCCCACCTCACGGTCTTCGAGAACATCGCCTTCCCGCTGCGGCTCACCAAGGGCCAGCACAACGAGGAGGAGATCCGGCGCAAGGTGCAGCAGGCCTCCGACATGCTCGAGCTCGGCGAGCACCTCCAGCGCAAGCCGGCGAACCTCTCCGGCGGGCAGCGGCAGCGCGTCGCGATGGGGCGGGCCATCGTCCGCGAGGCCGACGCGTTCCTCTTCGACGAGCCGCTGTCCAACCTCGACGCCAAGCTGCGGGGCCAGATGCGCACCGAGATCTCCCGGATGCAGCGGCGGCTCGGCATCACGACGGTCTACGTCACGCACGACCAGGTCGAGGCCATGACGCTCGGTGACCGGGTCGCCGTCCTCAAGCGCGGCGTGCTCCAGCAGGTCGCCTCGCCCCGCGAGCTCTACGAACAGCCGGTCAACCTCTTCGTCGCCGGGTTCATCGGCTCGCCCCCGATGAACTTCCTGCCCGCCCGCGTCGAGGGCTCGGTCCTCCACCTCCCGCACGCCGAGGTGCCCGTGTCCGGCGCGCTGGCCGACAAGGTCAAGGGTCGCGACGTCGTCATCGTCGGGCTGCGCCCCGAGCACATCAAGGACGCGACGGTCGAGACCCCCTCACCCAACGCCATCCACTTCAGCGCCGTCGTCGACCAGACCGAGTGGCTCGGCAACGAGCAGTACGCCTACATCCCCTTCGACGCCGACAAGGCGGTCCGTGCCAAGCTCGAGGAGCTCGACCGCGAGCTCGACGGGGAGGGCATGCACCCGCAGCTCATCGTCAACCTCGACGCCCGGTCGCGCGTCCTCGAGGGGGACGCGGCCGACCTCGCCTTCGACCCGGACCTCATGCACGTCTTCGACCCCGAGTCCGGCGATAACCTCACCCGCGACGACGCGAAGGCTGCCCAGATCGCCCGCGACAGCGAGACCCAGCGCAAGGCGGCCCTCGAGCGCGCCAAGCAGCGCGAGGCCGCCCGGGAGGGTGCCGCCTGAGCCGCCCGGGCGCCCGGGTTGCCCGGGAGAGCCGCACGGGCGCCCGGGCGAGCCGCTCGGTAGCATCGGTGACGTGACGGACGCCCGGCTGCCCCGCATACCCCGGTTCTCCCGGTTCCTGTGGACCGGCGGGGTGATCGGGCTCGTCGCCGGGATCCTCGTGTCGGTGCTCACCGGTCCGGCGACCGGCTACGGCGCGCTCGCGGGGGCGGGCTACCTCGGGCTCGTCGGGATCTTCGTCGGCGTCATCCTCGCCGCGGGGGTCGCCGCGGCCCTCGACCGCACGGTCGGCCGCCGGGCCCGCCGCCGGTGAGACCGGGGGGCCTGCCGTCGGTGAGGTGGCCGGGCCCGCCGTCCGTGAGACAATGGCGCCGTGCCACGCGGTGACGGACGCCTCTCCCACGACATCCTCCCCGGCGAGAAGGGCCCGCAGGACGCCTGCGGGGTCTTCGGCGTCTGGGCGCCCGGCGAGGATGTCGCCAAGCTCGTCTACTTCGGTCTGTATGCCCTGCAGCACCGTGGCCAGGAGAGCGCCGGCATCGCCGCGTCCGACGGCCAGCGGCTGCTCGTCTACAAGGACATGGGCCTGGTGTCCCAGGTGTTCGACGAGCGCTCGCTCGAGGCGCTCAAGGGGCACCTCGCCATCGGGCACTGCCGCTACTCGACGACCGGCGCCTCGACGTGGGAGAATGCCCAGCCGACCCTCGGTGGGCACGACGGGTCGACGGTCGCCCTCGCGCACAACGGCAACCTCGTCAACTCGGCCGAGCTGAAGACGCTCGTCGAGGACCGGATGGCGCCCGGCCAGACGCATACGGGCGAGCTGCGCCGCGGCAACACGACGGACACCGCCCTCGTCACCGCCCTCCTCGCCGACGACCCCGACCGCTCCCTCGCGGCCCGTGCCCTCGAGGTCCTGCCGCTGCTGCGGGGGGCGTTCTGCTTCGTCTTCATGGACGAGCACACGCTGTATGCCGCGCGCGACCCCCAGGGGATCCGGCCTCTGGTCATCGGGCGGCTCGAGCGGGGCTGGGTCGTCGCCTCGGAGTCGGCGGCGCTCGACATCGTCGGCGCGTCGTTCATCCGGGAGGTCGAGCCCGGTGAGCTCGTCGCGATCGACGAGGAGGGGCTGCGCTCGCAGCGGTTCGCGCCGGCCGAGCCGAAGGGCTGCGTCTTCGAGTACGTCTACCTCGCCCGTCCCGACACGACGATCAGCGGGAGGGCCATCCACGAGGCCCGGGTCGAGATGGGCCGGGCCCTGGCCCGCGAGCACCCGGTCGACGCCGACCTCGTCATCCCGACGCCCGAGTCGGGGACCCCGGCGGCCATCGGGTATGCCCAGGAGTCCGGCATCCCCTACGGGCAGGGGCTGGTGAAGAACGCCTACGTCGGCCGCACCTTCATCCAGCCGTCCCAGACGATCCGCCAGCTCGGCATCCGGCTCAAGCTGAACCCGCTGCGCGACGTCATCCGCGGCAAGCGGCTCGTCGTCGTCGACGACTCGATCGTCCGGGGCAACACCCAGCGCGCGCTCGTGCGGATGCTGCGCGAGGCCGGGGCCAAGGAGGTCCACGTCCGGATCTCCTCCCCGCCGGTGCGCTGGCCCTGCTTCTACGGCATCGACTTCGCGACGCGCGCCGAGCTCATCGCGACCGGCATCGGCGTCGACGAGGTGTGCAACTCGCTGGGGGCCGACTCGCTCGGCTACATCAGCGAGGACGGCATGATCGCCGCGACCGAGCAGCCCCGCGACCGGCTGTGCACGGCCTGCTTCTCGGGCATCTACCCCGTGCCCCTGCCCGAGGAGGACCGGCTCGGCAAGGAGATCCTCGAGCTGCAGCTTCCCGTCGACATCGTCGCCGAGGCCATCGCGCGCCCCTGAGCGGGTTGCCGCCCGCCTCTGCGCGGTTGCTCCTCCCGAGTCGAAGACTCCTCCGGGAACAAGTTGTGCTACTTGTACTGTTAATATTTCAACCAGGTGCGCCACCCCGACGACGTGGTCTCCGCGCTGGCCCGCTCGACCCCGCCCACCGCGTTCACCCCGAGGAGTCCCATGTCCACCAAGCCGCTGCTCCAGATCATCGTCGCCAGCTCGCGTCCCGGCCGCGTCGGTCTGCCCGTCGCGACCTGGGTTGCCGAGGCCGCCCGCGCCCACGACGGGTTCGACGTCGAGATCGTCGACCTTGCCGAGGTCGGCCTGCCCTTCTTCGACGAGCCGCACCACCCCCGGATGCGTCGCTACGTCCACCAGCACACGATCGACTGGTCGCGCACCGTCGAGCGTGCCGACGCCTACGTGTTCGTCACGCCCGAGTACAACCACAGCTTCAACGCGGTCCTCAAGAACGCCCTCGACTACCTGTCGCTCGAGTGGGCGTACAAGCCGGCCGGCATCGTCAGCTACGGCGGGGTCGCCGCGGGCACCCGCGCCGTGCAGGCGCTCAAGCCGGTCCTCTCGGCGCTCAAGCTGAGTGTCGTGACCGACTCGGTGAACATCCCCTTCGTCTTCGGCGACATCGCCGACGGGGTGTACACCCCGAACGAGCTCGTCGAGGCCAGCGCCACGGCGATGCTCGACGAGATGCGCCGGCTGTCCGGCCCGCTGAGCACCCTCCGCGAGGAGAGCGCACTGGTCGGCTGAGCGGCTCGCATACGCCGGGTTGCCCGACGGTGCTCGGCACGCTGCGCCGATGGTCGGCACCCGATAAAGG
>JBDIAL010000181.1:0-7797 GCA_039812405.1 Nostocoides sp. | reverse complement strand
GGTGGGGGTCGGTGAGGTGGTGGTCGTGGTGGGGGTGACTGTGGTGGGGGTCGGTGAGGTGGTGGTCGTGGTGGGGCTGGTCGTCGTGGTGCTCGGCGTGGTGCAGGGGACGTCGCCGAGGAAGGGATAGCTGTGCATCTCCTCGCCACCGGAACTGTCGGAGGAGCCGTGCACGAGGTCGCCGGCTATCAGCACCCGTCCGTTGGTGCCCGGTACCGCGAGGTGCGTGGTCCCGCCGGGGTTGGCGACCAGGATGGAGCCCGGCAGCGCGGCATACCCGTGGATGTCCGTCGTCGTGGCGTCCGGGACGTTCCACAACAGCCGCAGCCCGTCCTCCGGTGCGACGTTCAGGTAGTTGACGGCCAGATCGGCCCGCGCCCCGACAACGTTGACGATGACGGTCGCCCCGGCCGGCACGTCCCGGAACTCCACCCCGCCGTCTCCCGGCAGCGAGCCGGTGACGGTGAAGACCTGCACCGCACTCGAACCGTCGCCGCGGAAGACGGTCGTGCCGAACTCCGCGGACACCTCACCGGTGTCCGGGTCGGTGGCGGCGCAGCGGGATATCTCCTCGAGGACGTCGGGAATGCCCTCGTACGGCGCTACCGCGGCAGGGTCCTGACGCGCCGCCCCGGGTCCGGAGAAGGAGATCGCGCCGGACAGCGTCGTGCCGTAGGCAAGGTTCCCCCACTGCGCCGGGTCTCCCCCGCCGATCTCGACGTGGGAGGACGAGGCGATCGTCACCGAGCCCCCGATGATGGCGTGGTCCTCCCCGATGGGCGGGGCGACGAGCGAACCGGCGCCCACGACACCGATGTTGTAGCCACCGGGAGTCGTGCGGTCGACGGCGGCGTCACCGAGGACGACGAGACGCCCCTCGAGCTCGGCAGCACCTCCGGTCACCGAGAAGTCGTGACCGACGAAGACGTTGACCGCTGCGTCATGCCCGATGACACTGCCCGGGCCCGGTGGTCCCCAGGTGCTGGGGCAGTCGTCGCCCAGACAGGGACCGATCGGGTCGGGGAGTGGGTCGCCGGCGGCCGTGCCGACCCCGATGCAGACGGCGACGATCAGGACGGCCGCCGCGGCGAGGGGCCTTGTTCCCCACCTGCATCCCTGGGTCTGGTGACCCGAAGAGGTCATACGGTCCGCTCCCTCGCTCGCGTCCTGGTATCCGGTGGCCCGAGCGTCGCTGCGCGGCCGTCGACGGCCCCTGACGGGGGACCGGTCCGGGAGGACCGACCCCACCTCACCAGGGCTGGTCACGCGACGCCACGTCGGCGGCCGAGGTCACGTAGTCGACGGCGGGTACGCACGTAGGTCCCCCGGCCGGTCGTCTCCGGTCACCTCCGCACGCGCCGAGTAGGGTCGTGGTGCCGCGCGGGATGGATCCGTCGAGATGTCGAAGGGCGCCGATGAGAGCCGGTTCTTGGTCGAAGCCTCACCTGGAGCAGTCAGGGCGTGGTCCGGCGACTCGCTTCATCGGCCGTGAGGTGGAGCTGTCCGCGGTGCGCCGTCTCGTGCGACCGGGTGCGCGCGTCACGATCCACGGCCCTGGTGGGATCGGCAAGACGAGACTCGCGATGGAGTACCTCCTTCGGCTGGAGCCCGGTCTTCGGGCCCGCACCCGTCTCGTCCAGCTCGGCGAGGTGTCCCGGAGCGATCTGGTGCCTGCGCTCCTGGCGTCGGCCATCGGCGTCAACCCGACGACCCAGGATCCGCTGTCCCTGGTCTGCGAGAGCCTCGGCAGCGAGCCGGTGATCCTCGTGCTCGACACGTGCGAGCACGTCGGCGATGCCGTCGTCGCGATCGGAGAGGCCCTCGCGCAGCGCTGTCCACGCGCTGCGGTGCTCGCCACCAGCAGACACCTGCTGGGGCTGCCCAGGGAGGTCGTCGTCCACCTGGGCCCGCTCGCGGTCACGACGTCGGCAGGCCTGGGCGCCGTCGACGGGGACGCGGTCGCGCTGTTCCTCGATCGGGCGCGGACCGCCGATCCCGACTTCGTGGTCGACGAGGTGACACGGTCCGCGGCGCGGGACATCTGCAGCCGGGTGAGCGGCATACCGCAGGCCATCGAGCTCGCCGCAGCGCGCCTGCGCGCCCTGACTCCGGAGCAGATCGTCGACCGGCTGTCGGACCCGCTCACCCTCCTCTCCGCCCCGAACAGCCGTGTCCCACCGCGGCTGCGCAGCATGCGGGACTCGGCCCGGTGGAGCTTCGAGCTGTGCTCGGCGGCCGAGCGACGGATCTGGGCGTTGATCGCCCGCTTCGCCGGACCCTGCGACCTCGACGCGCTGGAGGCGGTCTGTCGTGACCTGGGGCTGGACGTCGGCCCGGAGTCGGTGCTCGACGTCATCCAGTCGCTCACGGAGAAGTCTGTCGTCGCCACCGCCGCCGTCGGCGGACGTATGCGCTACTGCCTCCCGGACCCGCTGCACTCCTTCGGCCGTGACCAGGAGATCGGCCCGTCGGAGTCGGCGGTCGCCGCGGCCCATGCGCGATGGTATGCGGGGGTGACGCGCCGGGTGGAGGAGGACTGGGTGGGTCGGGGGCAGTCGCAGCTGCTGACGTGGGCCGAAGCCGATCTGCCCAACCTCCGTCAGGCCATGGACACCTGCCTGGAGCTCGCGGATCTCGCCGACCTGCTCTACGACCTGGTCCTCATGCCGACCAGCCAGCTGTGGTGGACGGCCGGGCATGTCGACGAGGGCCTCTACTGGCTGGATCGCATCCTCGAGCGGGTGCACACCACGAGTGAGCTGCGGGCTCGTGCGCTGCGCAACGAGGCCACGCTGCGCCTGGCCAAGGGCGACCTGGTGACGGCACGGACGAGAGCCGAGGAGGCTGCCCGGCTGGAGGCGACGCTGCCGTCGTCGATCGTGCGGCCCGGTGCCCAGACCTTCGTGGGCGCCTTCGCCCTGATCATCCGCGGGGAGCACGAGCAGGCACTCGCGATGCTCCTCGACAAGATTCCCCCCATCGCGGACGGCGACGTCCGTCCCCTCGACTTCCAGCTCCGGCAGCTGGTCGTCTATGCCGGGCTGGGGGCCGGCGACGACGAGCAGGTCCGATCTGCGCTGGCCGACCTCGAACGACTGAGCGAGCGCTGTGACGAGGAGTACTACCTGGCGTTCGCCCACCAGATCCAGGCCCTGGACGCCTTGGCGCGCGGGGACGACGACGCAGCAGCAACCTTGGTGAGGGCAGCGCTGCTGGTCTCCCACGACTTCCCCCACCGCCCGGAGAACCCGGACGCCCTGATGGCTGCGGCTCTCCTGGCGGCACACCGGGGCGAGGCGGAGCACGCGGAGGTCCTCGCCGGTGCCGCCGCCGGCACGGCATACACCGCCGTCGCCCTCACTGCCACCTACCTGCACGGCCATCCCCAGGCCACCGAGCTCGAGGCGCTCGCAACCCGTCTCGGGGCGAGCCGCACCGATGCGTGGTGCACCGGCAGGAGCCTGTCCCCGGCACGCGCGATCGAGTATGCCCTCCACGCCCTCGATCTCGTGCCGTCGCCACCACGACAGGTGCGTCTCACGCCGCGCGAGCAGGAGGTCGCCGCTCTCGTCGCGAAGGGCCTCACCGACCGCGAGATCGCCGATGCCCTCGTCATCTCCGTCCGCACCGCAGAGGGGCACGTCGCCCGGGCCCTCGGGAAGCTCGGGCTGCAGTCACGCCGCGAGCTCACCGCCGACCTCCGGGACGGATGAGCGGGCCGGGCACGGCCAGGGGATTGGACACGGCCGGGTGGGCCTCGAGGTGGTGGCCACGGCTATGACAAAGCCCTGACTGGCATCTGTGCTGGTCAGGGCCTCAGGGTGGAGCCGCCTGTCGGAATCGAACCGACGACCTATTCATTACGAGTGAATCGCTCTGCCGACTGAGCTAAGGCGGCGTGCGCCCGCTGGACGCGAGCCACGAGTATACGGATCGGCCTCACGTTCGCCGAATCGGCCGGGGCCGTCGGGCTCGTCGATCCAGCGCGCCGGATCGGTCAGGCGCCGGCGCCCTCGACGACGTAGCGGTGGAGCTCCATGGTCCGGGCGTCCGCACCGTGCCGGGCGAGGTAGTCCTCGCTCTGCCCGATGACGCCGGGGACCGCGCCGTAGCCGCAGATCAGCCCCAGCGCGTCGTGAGGGCTGATCCGCTCGAAGGCCTGCGGCAGGTCCGCCTGCTCGACGAGCCGGCGCGCCGTCTCGTCGGGGAGCAGACCCTGCGAGGCGTCGACCGCCTGACGCACCAGCCGGGCCGCGGCCTCCGACGGACGGACCGTGAGGGAGCCCTCGCGCACGCCGGGGGTGAACCGGAGCACGTCACGGACGTCCTCGAGGAGCCAGTTGACCGTCTCGCGCATGAGCACTCCCGGGCCCGGCGTGACGTCCTCGAGCAGCACCCGCGTCACGCCCCGGTCGTGCAGCGCGTCGAGGACCGCCTCCGCGTTCGCCGGCACGACGACCTCCTTGTGCTCGGCCCACACGTCGAGCCAGCCGTGGTAGGCCTGCAGCCCGCCGACGTGCACGACGAAGTAGCTCGGATAGCGGTAGAAGTCGTCGCGCTCCCGGCGCAGCTCCTCGTAGTAGCGCCCGACGGCCGCGAGGAGCAGCGGTGCCGCGGCCAGCGACCCTCCGGGTGTGTGGGTGACGACCGCGACGCGGTCGGCGGTCGTCAGGCCCGGGAGCACCTCCTCGAGGGTGGCCGGCGCACCTCCGGCGGTGATCGCGAACTCGTCGGTCCTGATCATGCGGCTCGTATGCATATCCCGATTCTCCCCGTCGCCTCCGGCACTCCCGCGCCGGGCCCGGCGGTGGGAGGATCGGGATATGACGGAGGCGACGATGCAGACGACCGGGCTCGAGACCGTGGTGACGATGGACGAGGGGGCGGTGCGAGCGGCCGACCGGTCGCACGTCTTCCACTCGTGGTCGGCGCAGGCGAAGATCGACCCGCTGCCCATCGCGAGCGCGCAGGGGTCCTACTTCACCGACTACGAGGGGAAGCGCTATCTCGACTTCTCCAGCCAGCTCGTCAACGTCAACATCGGCTACCAGCACCCGCGGCTCGTCGCGGCGATCCAGGAGCAGGCGGCGCGGCTGACGACGATCAGCCCGGCCTTCGCCAACGACGCCCGCTCCGAGGCGGCTCGGATGATCGCCGAGGTCGCGCCGCCGGGCATGGACGCGGTGTTCTTCACCAACGGCGGGGCGGAGGCGACCGAGAACGCCGTCCGGATGGCGCGACTGCACACCGGCCGCGGCAAGGTCCTCGCGGCATACCGGAGCTACCACGGTGCGACGGCCGGCTCCATCACCCTCACCGGCGACCCGCGGCGGTGGCCGAGCGAGCCGGCCCAGCCCGGCGTCGTCCACTTCTGGGGTCCCTACCCCTACCGCAGCGCCTTCCACGCGACGACCCCGGAGGAGGAGTGCGAGCGGGCGCTCCAGCACGTGCGCGACCTCCTCATGGTCGAGGGTGCGCATACCGTCGCGGCGATCATCCTCGAGACGGTCGTCGGCACCAACGGCATCCTCGTCCCGCCGGACGGCTACCTCGCCGGCATCCGCGAGATCTGCGACGAGCACGGCATCGTGATGATCGCCGACGAGGTGATGAGCGGGTTCGGACGGTGCGGCGAGTGGTTCGCCATCGACCACTGGGGTGTCGCGCCGGACCTCATCACCTTCGCCAAGGGCGTCAACTCCGGCTACGTGCCGCTCGGCGGCGTCGTGCTGTCCCGGAAGGTGGCGGCCAGCTTCGACGACGTGGCCTACCCCGGCGGTCTCACCTACTCCGGCCACCCCCTCGCGTGTGCCAGCGCCGTCGCGTCGATGACCATTTTCCGGGAGGAGGGCATCCTCGAGAACGCCCGCCACCTCGGCACCGTCATCGGCCCCGAGCTCGAGGCGCTCGCCGCGGACCACCCGAGCGTCGGCGAGACGCGGGGTCTCGGGGTGTTCTGGGCGCTCGAGCTCGTGCGGGACCGGGCCACCCGCGAGCCCCTCGTGCCCTACAACGCGGCCGGGGCGGCCGCCGGGCCGATGAACGAGTTCGCCGCCGCGTGCAAGGAGCGCGGACTGTGGCCGTTCACCCACTTCAACCGGACCCATGTCGTCCCGCCCTGCACGACGACGGAGGAGGAGGTGCGCGCCGGCCTGGCCATCCTCGACGAGGCCCTCAAGGTCGCCGACTCCTTCTCCACCGGCTCCTGACCGTCCTCGGTCCCCGGTCCCAGCCGTATGCCATGAGCTCGCCTTCCGCGTGAGCCGCGTCTACTCCTTCACGCACCGATGGCGGGTGGACGCCCCGCGCGACGTCGTCTTCGACGTCCTCCGCGACGGCGAGGGGTACCCCCGGTGGTGGCCCCAGTTCCGCCGGGCCGTCGCGCTCGACGCGTCGTCCGGGGTGGCCGAGATCCGCGGCGCGCTGCCCTACCGACTGCGTCTGGTCGTGACCCGGGAGGTCGAGGACCGGGCCGCCGGAATCCTCCGGGTGACCCTTTCCGGGGGGCTGCGCGGATATGCCGAGTTCTCCATTCCCGGCGCGCCGCCACGACCCGGTGACCCGCTCGTGCTCTCCTATCGCCAGGAGGTCGTCGTCACGGCCCGCGGGCTGCGGTCCCTCGCCCCGATCCTCGGTCCGATCCTGCGGGCCAACCACGCGGCGATGATGCGTAGCGGCGAACAAGGGCTGAGAAAGGCCTGTTCAGAGGCCTGTTCGGCCGAATCGTGACCGTTTCGTTATATGTGCGGCCGGCGAGCCGAACGTCTGACCGAATCATGTCGCATGCCTGCGGAAAAACATCGATGTAATTCGCGTAATCACAACGGTGCAATTACCAGAATGACAGGAATGACACATGTGGAAGATGTGGCACCTGTTTTGCATGTGACCAGAACGCAATAGCCTCGCACGGCCGATTGGTCCCCTGCTGAGAGGTCCCTGCCGTGTCCGCGCGATCCCATCCGGGCGTCACCCGTCCGTCGCTGCGCCTCACCGCGGTGGCCGCGTCGCTGGCGCTCGTCGTCGCCGTGCCCATCGCGAGCGCGACGGCGGACCCCAAGCCGGTCTTCCCGAGCCAGGGTCAGGTCGACTCGGCCAAGCGGAAGGTCGAGTCGACCAAGCAGACGGTCTCCGGGCTCCAGGCGCGCTACCAGACCGCCTCCGCGCAGCTCGACTCGGTGCTCCAGACCGCCTCCGACGCGGCCGAGGCCTACAACGGGGCACGGGTCCTGCTCGAGCAGCGGACGGCCGAGGCCAAGCAGGCCGCAGCGGACGCCGCGGCAGCCGAGAAGGCGGCCGACGCGGCCCACGAGGCGATCCGCGGATTCGCCTCCCAGGCATACCAGCAGGACGGCTCGCTCGGCGACGTCGCCGCCTTCCTGTCCGGCGACGGGCCCCAGGATCTCGTCGACCGGGCCACCGCGCTCGACACGATGGGCCAGCTGCGGGCGCAGGCGTATGCCAAGGCCGACTCGACCTCCCAGCTCGCCCGCACGGCCCGGACCAACGCCGCGCTCGCCGCCAAGCAGCAGCAGGCGGCAGCCGACGCCGCGGCGGCGGCCAAGGCGAAAGCGCAGGCGCAGGTCGACGCGGCGAACGCCGAGGCCCAGAGCATCCAGCAGCAGCAACAGCAGACCCTGACCCAGCTGGCCTCGCTCCAGAAGACGTCGGTCAAGCTCGAGCAGCAGCGTCAGGAGGGTCTGCGCCAGCAGGCCATCGCCGAAGCCGCGGCGCGGGAGGCCGCCCGGCAGGCCCGGATCGCGGCCGCCAAGGCCGCCGCCGAGCGGTCCCGGCGGG
>JBDIAL010000180.1:0-7825 GCA_039812405.1 Nostocoides sp. | reverse complement strand
CGCCGGATCCAGGCCCACCGGATGATGCGCACCGGCGCGACAGTGACGTTCGAGCCCCCCGGCGACGGCCACGGCCCCCGGCTCGCCTTCGCCTGGGACCGCCCCGGAGACGCCACGGCCTGATCCCGGTCGCCCCGACCCCGGTCGCCGCACCGTCGCCACGCGCGCCGCGCGCGGCGGTCAGCCAGGGGCCACGGCGAAGTCGGACCCCTTGGCCAGCTCCACCCACTCGTTGCCGGCGCGGATCCGGATGACGCCGTCGGTGCTCGTCACGACGAGGTCCCGCTCGCCCGCGAGCGTCGTGACCGCGGTCGCCCCGGGGACGGCGGACAGGCCGGACAGCTCCCCCCCGATGCTCACGACGTAGGGACGGGCCGCCTCCGACCCGACCGACCCGATGACGGCGACCGTCGTGTCGTCGATCCACGTGACGTCGACGCCGTGGGTGAGCGGGTCGCCGATCCGCAGCGGGCTCGCGAGCCCGGTGGGGAAGCCGCTCTTGTCCCGGGCGATCCCGGCGACCTCGAGCCGCGGGCCGTGGCCCGCGGCATCCGTGGACAGGACGGCGATCCGCTCGCTCTCGGACGAGACGGCGACGGAGACGACGATCCGCCCGGAGAGCCACGACACGCCGACCGCCCGCGCGCGGGCCAGCTTGTGGTCGGCCGGGTTGGCGGTCGTGTCGACGGCCCAGAGCCGGTCCGCCGCCCGGCCGCCGACGCCCCCGAACCACAGGACGTCGACCCCGTCGTAGGCGAGCCGCGACACCTTCGCCGCCGTGACCGGCACGACGTACTGGTTGTTACTGCGCCACCGGGACAGGCCGCCGCCGTCGTCGTCGACCGCGGCCACCTCCTCGCCCTTCGGCCCGAGGGCCAGCCACTTCCACGCCGTGCCGACCGCCGGGTAGGTGCGGCGCGGCTGCACCGTGCCGTGTCCCGCCTGCTGCCCGTCGAGCAGGTCCCGCGGGTTCACCTGCTCGACGGCGCTGCCCCGGCGCAGGACCGGCGGCACGGCGTCGCTCGAGCCCTGCCCGCCCGGCGTGACGTCCGCCGGCCCGAGCGGCCCGGGCGGCTTCCCGGCGTAGTCGAGGGTGGCGCCGCCGCTCTGGACCATGACCTCGCCGACCTCGGGCAGCTGGGCGAGGGTGAGCACCATCTGGGTCCAGACCGCCTTGCGGGCCGCCGCGGAGGAGGAGAAGGTCCCCGTGAGGTCCACCGTCGCGACACCGCCCTTCGTGGGGACCGACTCCACCGTCGAGTCCGCGGGGATGGCGGTCCGGGCGGTGCCGGCGAGGTAGGCCGGCACCGCGTCGAGGAGGGCCTTCGCCAACCGGGTGGTCAGGTGGTCCTGGGGGAACCAGCGCAGGTCCGGCACGACGCCTCCGGAGTCCACCGCGAGGTAGACCACCCGGTATGCCGAGAAGAGGCGCGCGACGTCGGAGGAGCTGACCCAGCGGCCGAAGCCCTCCGGGAGCGCGGCGATCCGCCACTGCCCCTGGACCTGCTGGACGGTGACGGTCGCCGTCGTCGGAGTTGCCGGGTCGGAGGGCTGGTAGCGCCCGTCGGTCTCGATCCGCGCGAGCTGGGAGACCCCCATCCGCCACTGGTTGCCGCCCACCGCCGTGACGTCGAGGACGACGTCCTTGTCGTAGATGACGGCGTCGTTGTCGGGGACCCACAGCTTGGCAGCGGCCGCGGTGAGGAAGCTCCGCGCGACGTCGTAGTTGCCGTCGCTCGCGGTCCCCGCGCGGAGGAACCCGCGGATGATGTCCTCGGGGGAGGCTCCGGCCTGTGGACCCGGCGGGACGAACTGGAACGGCGCGCTGCTCGCGCCGTTGACGTCGAGCCCCGGCTGCACGGGCGAGGTCGTCGCGAGCCCGCTGCACCCGGCGACGGCACCGGTCGCGAGGGCGGCGGCGCCGAGCAGGAGGGACCGGCGGGTCGGCATACGGCGGGATGGGCCGGCGACCCCCCGGTCCGGACCGGGGGTCACGAGGACACCCGGCTCGGGCTCGGCGGGCCGAGCGGCAGGGGGGAGACGCCGATCGGGTCGTCGACGCGCTTGGGCACGGTGAGCCGGAACCGGGCCCCGACGCCCGGCTCCCCCCACGCCTGGAGCCACCCGTTGTGCAGGCGGGCGTCCTCGAGGGAGATGGCCAGGCCGAGCCCGGTGCCGCCCGTCGTGCGGGTCCGGGCCGGGTCGGCACGCCAGAACCGGTTGAAGACGAGGGACGCCTCCCCCGGCCGGAGGCCGACCCCGTGGTCGGCGACGACGATGGAGACCGCCGTGTCGTTGCCTGCGACGGTGAGCGAGACGGGACGGCCCTCGCCGTGCTCGATGGCGTTGACGACGAGGTTGCGCAGGATCCGCTCCACCCGCCGCGGGTCGACCTCGGCGATGGTCGACCGGTCGCTCACCTCCACCCTGACGGTCACCGCGCTGCCCCGGACCTCCGCGAGCGAGGCGGTGCGGTCGACGACCTTCTGGGCGAGCGCCGCCAGGTCGGTGGGGTCGGTGTCGAGGGCGGCGGCGCCGGCGTCGAACCGGCTGATCTCGAGCAGGTCGGCGAGGAGGGACTCGAAGCGGTCGAGCTCGGTATGCAGGAGCTCGGCCGACCGCTCCAGGCCGGGGCTGAACTCCTCGCGCGAGTCGAAGATGAGGTCCGCCGCCATCCGGATCGTCGTGAGCGGCGTCCGCAGCTCGTGGGAGACGTCGGAGACGAAGCGCTGCTGGACCCGGGAGAGGCCCTCGAGCTGGTGGATCTGGGTCTGCAGGCTGTCGGCCATCGCGTTGAACGACGTGCTGAGCAGCGCGATCTCGTCGTGGCCACGGGCCGGCATCCGCTCGTTGAGGTTGCCGGCGGCGAGCCGCTCGGCGACGGCGGAGGCGCGCCGGACGGGCACGACGACCTGACGCGCGACGACCCAGGAGACGGCTCCGACGAGGAGGACGAGGATGAGCCCGCCGATCGAGAACGACCGCGAGATGTGCTGCAGCGTCGCCGTCTCCGTGCGCATGGGGAAGATGAAGTAGAGGTCGTAGGAGCCGACGATGGGCACCTGCACCTGCGAGCCGACGATGACGGCCGGGATGTCGCGGTCGGTCTGCGGGTCGTGGAACGACACGACCTGGGTCTGCTGCCGGCTGGGGTCGTCGCTCACCGCCCGGCGGAGGGAGTCGGTGATGACCTCGTCGGAGACGCCGGCGCTGCCGAGGGTCCCGAGGACGGAGGTGCTCTTGTTGTCGAGCGACCGGGACAGGATGACGTAGCGCGTCTGGTCGCCGCCGGGTGGCACGAGCTGGCTCTGGACGAGCGTCTGGGCGACGCTGTAGACGCTGTTGGCGTCCGTCGTCACGGCGTTGTCGAAGTAGGACTGAGCCGACGCCGTCAGCGACTGGGCCTCGCTCTGGGACGCCCGGATCCGGTCGTCCTGGAGGCCGGACCCGATGGCCCGGTAGAGGTAGGCCCCGAGCAGGACGACGACGAGCAGCCCGAGCAGGATCGTCGAGGCGACGACCCGGAACTGCAGCCGCCGCCGCCACGCGGTGGCGACCCACGACCCGCTCCTGCGCAGCGCGCCCCATGTCGCGACGAGAGACCGGCGTGCGACGCCGGGCACGACGTCCGGCACGTCAGCCGGGGCCGGCCTTGTAGCCGACCCCGCGGACGGTCACGACGACCTCCGGGTGCTCGGGGTCCCGCTCGATCTTGGAGCGGAGCCGCTGCACGTGGACGTTGACCAGGCGGGTGTCCCCGGCGTGCCGGTAGCCCCAGACCTGCTCGAGGAGCACCTCCCGGGAGAAGACCTGGTGCGGCTTGCGGGCGAGCGCCACGAGGAGGTCGAACTCGAGAGGGGTGAGCGAGAGGGCGACGCCGTCCCGCTTGACGGAGTGGCCGGCGACGTCGATGGCGAGGTCGCCGATCTCGAGCCGCTCCGGCTCCGGCTCGTCGCCGCGACGCAGCCGGGCCCGGAGCCGGGCGATGAGCTCCTGGGCCTTGAAGGGCTTGACGACGTAGTCGTCGGCCCCGCTCTCGAGGCCGACGACGATGTCGTGGGTGTCGGTCCGCGCAGTGAGCATGACGATGGGGACACCGGACTCGGCCCGGATCCGCCGGCAGATCTCGATGCCGTCGGCTCCGGGAAGCATGATGTCGAGCAGGACGAGGTCGGGACGCACGGCCCGGAACGTCCCGAGCGCGTCGTTGCCGTCGGCCACGTGCGAGACCTCGAGGCCCTCGTTGCGCAGGACGATCCCCAGCATCTCGGCCAGCGCGAGGTCGTCGTCGACGATGAGCACGCTTCCCTTCACCGCACCGCCGCCTTGCGTGTCCGTCCCTGCCTCACGCACGCAGTTTCGCATACCGGACCCGCAGGAACAGGCACCTTCGGGCGGAAGAGGCGCGGCGCACCTCCTCGGATGCCGCGATATCGGGCCACGCCGGCCCCCCGGCCCCCGGCCACTCGGGTGGAGGTATCTCGTGACCGCGACATCGTCACCAGATACCTCCACCCAACCGAGGAGCCCCCATGTATCAGTAGCGGTAGTGCTCGGGCTTGAAGGGCCCGGCGACGTCGACGCCGAGGTACTCGGCCTGGCCCTTGGTCAGCTCGGTGAGCTGGACCCCCAGCGCGGCGAGGTGGAGCCGGGCGACCTTCTCGTCGAGCAGCTTCGGGAGGGTGGTGACCGTCGGGCGGCCGTCGGCGTCGACGTAGTCCTCGGCCCGGGCGAACAGCTCGATCTGGGCGATCGTCTGGTTGCTGAAGCTGTTGCTCATGACGAAGCTCGGGTGACCCGTCGCGTTGCCGAGGTTCATCAGTCGGCCCTCGGACAGGACGATGATCGAGTGGCCGTCGGCGAAGGTCCACTCGTGGACCTGCGGCTTGATCTCGGTCTTCGCGATGCCGGGGGTGCGGGCGAGGCCGGCCATGTCGATCTCGTTGTCGAAGTGGCCGATGTTGGACACGATCGCCTTGTCCTTCATCCGGGCCATGTGCTCGGCGGTGATGACGTCGTAGCAGCCGGTCGTCGTGACGAAGATGTCGCCGTCCTCGCACGCGTCGTCCATCCGGACCACCTGGTGGCCCTCCATCGCGGCCTGGAGCGCGCAGATGGGGTCGACCTCGGTGACGACGACGCGCGCGCCCTGGCCCTCGAGGGCCGCGACGACGCCCTTGCCGACGTCGCCGTAGCCGGCCACGACGCAGACCTTGCCGCCGATGAGGACGTCGGTGGCCCGGTTGAGCCCGTCGACGACGGAGTGGCGGCAGCCGTACTTGTTGTCGAACTTGCTCTTGGTCACCGAGTCGTTGACGTTGATGGCGGGGAAGAGGAGCTCGCCGGTGCGGGCCAGCTCGTAGAGCCGGTGGACGCCTGTCGTCGTCTCCTCCGTGACGCCCTTGACCTGCGCGGCGACGGCGGTCCAGCGGCCCGGGTCCTGCGCGATCGTCGAGCGGACGAGCGCCTTGAACACGCCGAGCTCCTCGGAGTCCTCCTCCGTCGTCGGGGGGACCTGGCCGGCCCGCTCCCACTCGGCGCCCTTGTGGACGAGCATCGTCGCGTCGCCGCCGTCGTCGAGGATCATGTTGGCGCTCTGCCCGGGGCCGCCGGGCCAGGCGAGGACCCGGTCGGTGCAGGCCCAGTACTCCTCGAGCGTCTCGCCCTTCCAGGCGAAGACGGGGACGCCGGCAGGCTCCTCGACGGTGCCGTCGGGGCCGACGACGACGGCAGCCGCCGCCTCGTCCTGGGTCGAGTAGATGTTGCAGGAGGCCCAGCGCACCTGGGCGCCGAGCGCGACGAGGGTCTCGATGAGGACGGCCGTCTGGACGGTCATGTGGAGGGACCCGGCGATCCGGGCGCCCGCGAGCGGCTGGGCCGCGGCATACTCCGCGCGCAGCGCCATGAGGCCGGGCATCTCGTGCTCGGCGAGCCGGATCTGGTGTCGGCCGGCCGCGGCGAGGCTCAGGTCGGCAACCTGGAAGTCGAAGGACATGGTGGAACTCCTGATGGGTTGACTGGTCGGTTCGTCGACCCGGCGCAGCCCATCTGGGCGTCTCGCGATGGAGCGGGGCATCTCCCGCGCCGGCAGCCCGACGAGTCTACCGTGCGGCACGGACGGAGGGGCGGTGGCGGACGGGTCTCGAGCCCACGAGCCGGGACGGCGACCGGCTCCCCACTACCCTGGGCGGATGTCCGCCGGCCTCTTCGCCCTCCTGGACGACGTCGCCCTGCTCGCGAAGGCCGCAGCCGCCTCGCTCGACGACGTCGGCTCGGCCGCCGTGCAGGCGAGCGTCAAGGCCACGGGGGTCGTCGTCGACGACACGGCGGTGACGCCGCGCTACGTCCAGGGCCTGGCCGCCGAGCGGGAGATCCCCATCGTCAAGCGGATCGCCCGTGGGTCGCTCGTCAACAAGCTCGCGATCATCCTGCCGATCGCCATGGTGCTCTCGCAGGTCCTCCCCGCCGCGCTCACCCCGATCCTCATGGCGGGCGGGACCTTCCTCTGCTACGAGGGCGCGGAGAAGGTGTGGGAGAAGCTCGCCGGGCACGAGGAGGAGGAGACGGTGCCCGGCGCCGTCGACGAGGCGCAGATCGTGACGAGCGCCGTGCGGACCGATCTCATCCTGTCGGCCGAGATCATGGTCATCTCCCTCGGCGAGGTCGCCGACGAGCCGTTCGTCGCCCGGGCCCTCATCCTCGTCGTCGTCGCCGTCCTCATCACCGCGCTCGTCTACGGCGTGGTCGGGCTCATCGTCAAGATGGACGACGTCGGCCTCAGCCTGTCCCAGCGCGACAGCGCGACGGTCGCGCGCCTCGGCCGCGGGCTCGTCGAGGCGATGCCCCGGGTCCTCGCCACCCTCTCGGTCGTCGGGGTCGTCGCGATGCTGTGGGTGGGCGGCCACATCGTCCTCGGCGGGCTCCACGACCTCGGCCTGCCCGGGCCCTACCCTCTCGTCCACCACCTCGAGCACGCGGTCCGTGAGGCGACCGGCGTCCTCGGCCCGGTCCTCGGCTGGCTCACCGGCACCGCCTGCGCCGCCGTCCTCGGGCTGCTGCTCGGCCTCGTCGTCGTGGGGGTCGTGACCCTGGTCCGTCGCCTTCGCGGTGGCCGGGCACACTGAGCGGTATGCCGTCCGCCTCCGGAACCCTCACCTGGTCCCCCGCCGCCGAGCACCCCGAGCTCCTCGCCCCACCGGTCGCCGCCGTCGTCGGCACGGTCGAGGGGGCCCTCGTCGCCCCCATCGACCCGGGCCTCGCCGACACGGCCGCCTTCTGCGCGGCATACGACGTCGCCCCGGAGGCCTCGGCCAACTGCGTCGTCGTCGCGGGCCGGCGGGCCGACGTCGAGACCTACGCGGCCGTCATGGTCCTCGCGACGGACCGAGCCGACGTCAACGGCATCGTCCGCAAGCACCTGGGCGTCCGGCGGATCTCCTTCGCCCCGATGGACGAGGCGGTCGGGCGGACCGGGATGGAGTACGGCGGGATCACCCCCGTCGGGCTCCCCGAGGACTGGCCGGTGCTCGTCGACGAGCGGGTCGCCGCGGCCGGCGACGTCGTCGTCGGGAGCGGCATCCGCGCCAGCAAGCTGCTCCTGCCCGCCGCCGCGCTGCTGCGCCTGCCCGGCGCCGTGGCGCTCACCCTGACCCGGGGCTGACCCGCCGCCCGCACCGCCACGGATCACGGTGAGGGCTGGCCGAGCCGCCGCGGGACCGACCCCGACGAACGGGCACCTCACCCGAGAACGCTTCCCCCGCAAGGTGCCCCTTTATCGGGTGACCCGACAACGTCCCCCGGGCTGGCCGCGCCGTCACGGGACCGC
>JBDIAL010000179.1:0-7826 GCA_039812405.1 Nostocoides sp. | reverse complement strand
GGCTCCAAGGAGATCCTCCGCGGCGTCGACCTCACCGTCCGCTCCGGCGAGACGCACGCCATCATGGGCCCCAACGGCTCCGGCAAGTCGACCCTCGCCTACTCCCTGGCCGGCCACCCGCGCTACCAGGTGACCCAGGGCACGGTGACCCTCGACGGCGAGGACGTCCTCGCGATGACCGTCGACGAGCGGGCCCGGGCCGGGCTCTTCCTCGCCATGCAGTACCCCGTCGAGGTCCCCGGCGTCACGGTGTCGAACTTCCTCCGCACCGCCAAGACGGCCATCGACGGCGAGGCGCCCAAGCTGCGCACCTGGGTCAAGGAGGTCAAGGGCGCCATGGCGAACCTCCGGATGGACGCGGAGTTCGCGGAGCGCAACGTCAACGAGGGGTTCTCCGGCGGCGAGAAGAAGCGCCACGAGATCCTCCAGATGGAGCTGCTCCGGCCCAAGATCGCCATCCTCGACGAGACCGACTCCGGCCTTGACGTCGACGCCCTGCGCATCGTCTCCGAGGGTGTCAACCGGGTCAAGGACGCGACCGACGCCGGTCTGCTCCTCATCACCCACTACACGCGCATCCTGCGCTACATCACCCCCGACTTCGTCCACGTCTTCGTCGACGGCCGGATCGCCGAGGAGGGCGGCCCCGAGCTCGCCGACCGGCTCGAGGACGAGGGCTACGACCGCTTCCTCGCCACCGTCTGACCCGGCGAGACGCACCGAGCCGGCTGTCCCGCATACCGATCCGACCGGCCACCACCACCCCCACCCGCCACGCGCCAGAGGAGACGCCGAGCAGACCATGAGCATCGCCCCGCCCCGCACCGGCGACCTCACCGCGCAGGAGCTGTCGGAGCTGCGCGCCGACTTCCCGATCCTGCGCCGCACGGTGCGAGACGGCAAGCCGCTGGTCTACCTCGACTCGGGGGCCACGTCGCACAAGCCGGTCCAGGTGCTCGACGCGGAGCGTGACTTCTACACCCGGCTCAACTCGGCGGTCCACCGCGGGGCGCACCAGCTGTCCGAGGAGGGCACCGAGGCCTACGAGGACGCCCGGGCGCGGATCGCCGGGTTCGTCGGCGCCCAGCCCGGGGAGGTCGTCTTCACGAAGAACGCGACCGAGTCGCTCAACCTCGCGGCGTATGCCTTCTCCAACGCTCCCGCGGGCTCGCGGCTGCGCCTCGGGGAGGGCGACGAGGTGCTCGTCACCGAGATGGAGCACCACGCCGACCTCGTGCCGTGGCAGGAGCTGTGCCGGCGCACCGGCGCGACGCTGCGGTGGATCCCGGTGACCGACGGAGGGCGGCTCGACCTCGACGCGCTGCCCGGGCTGCTCACCGAGCGGACCAAGGTCTTCGCCGTCACCCACGCCTCCAACGTCCTCGGCACGGTCAACCCGGTGCGCGAGCTCGCCGAGGCCGGGCATGCCGTCGGCGCGACGGTCGTCCTCGACGCGTGCCAGTCGGTGCCCCACCTGCCCGTCGACGTGACGCGGCTCGGCGTCGACCTGCTCGCCTTCTCCGGTCACAAGATGCTGGGACCGCTGGGGATCGGCGTCCTCTGGGGTCGCTCCGACCTCCTGGAGGAGATGCCGCCCTTCCTCACCGGCGGCTCGATGATCGAGACGGTGCGGATGGAGGGGAGCACGTATGCCGCTCCGCCGCAGCGCTTCGAGGCCGGCGTGCCCGTCGCCGCCCAGGCGGTCGGGCTGGCCGCCGCCGTCGACTACCTGTCGGCCGTCGGGATGGACCGGGTCGCCGCGCACGAGCACGCCCTGACCGCCCGGCTGCTCGACGGGCTCGCCGAGCGGTCGGACTGGGTGCGCGTCATCGGGCCGACCGACCTGGAGCACCGCGGTGGCACCGTGGCGTTCGTCGTCGACGGAGTGCACGCCCACGACGTCGGCCAGGTCCTCGACGACGCCGGCGTCGCCGTGCGGGTCGGCCACCACTGCGCGTGGCCGCTGCACCGCCGGTTCGGGGTCGCCGCGACGACCCGGGCCAGCCTCGCGGTCTACACGACGCCGGAGGAGATCGACATCCTGCTCGACGCGCTCGACCGTGTCCCCGCCATCTTCGGGCCGGCCGGCTGATGGACCTCTACCAGGAGCTCATCCTCGAGCACAGCAGGAGGCCGGTCCACGCCGGGCTGCGCACCCCCTACGACGCCGAGGTGCACCACGTGAACCCCACGTGCGGCGACGAGGTGACCCTGCGGGTCCGCCTCGACGGCGACGTCGTCGAGGACGTCTCCTACGACAGCCTCGGCTGCTCGATCAGCATCGCGTCCGCCTCGATCCTCGCCGAGCAGGTGACCGGCCGGTCCGTCACCGAGGCTCTCGACCGGATCGCGGCGATGCGGGCGATGCTCACCTCGAAGGGGGCCGACCCCGGCGACGAGGAGCTCGTCGGCGACGGGGTGGCCCTGGCCGGCGTCGCGAAGTACCCTGCGCGCGTCAAGTGCGCGCTGCTGTCGTGGCTGGCGCTCACCGAGGCGCTGCACCAGAGCGGTGTCGACGCGACCGCCGCCGAGACCCCGAAGGAGACCCATGTCTGAGACCCAGGCCCTGCCGTCCAACGTCGCCGACGTCGAGGAGGCGCTCCGCGACGTCGTCGACCCCGAGCTCGGCATCAACGTCGTCGACCTCGGCCTCGTCTACGGCATCACCGTCGACCCCGCGAACCACGCGATCATCGACATGACCCTCACCTCGGCGGCCTGCCCGCTGACAGACGTCATCGAGGACCAGACCGCCCAGGCGCTCGAGGGGCTCGTCGCCGGCCACCGGATCAACTGGGTCTGGATGCCCCCGTGGGGCCCGGACAAGATCACCGAGGACGGCCGGGAGATGCTCCGCGCCCTCGGCTTCAACATCTGAGTCCCGCTCTCCCGCGCCGCTCCCCGAGTCCTTCGCCGCACACCCCTCCCGTGTCGCACCGGGTCGTCGAGGTCGCTCCCGAGCGGCTCGAGGACTGGCTGCGCCGGTTCCACGCCAACAACCCCGAGCCGGACCCGCCCCAGCGGGTCGCGTCCGTCGATCGCTTCGACCATGACCCGCTCGCCGTCGTCCTCGTCCGGCGGGGTGGGTATGCCGTCGCCCTGGCCCGGGCGGGTGACCTCCTCGCCCACCGGGTGGGCACCCGCTACGTCCAGTCCCGGACGGCGGCGGGCGGATGGTCGCAGCAGCGGTTCGCTCGCCGCCGGGCGGGCCAGGCCGCGGCCCTCGTCGGAGCGGTCGCCGACCATCTCGTGCGGGTCCTCGCCGACGGGCCCGCCTCGCAGGGCCTCGTGACGGGAGGGGACCGGCTCCTCGTGGCGGACGTCCTCGCCGACCGGCGGCTGGCATATCTCACCACCCTCCCGCGCCGGGACCTGGGCGACCTGCCCGACCCCAACGCGACCGTCCTGCACCGCGCGCTGGCCCGCGCCCGCGCCGTCCGGGTCGTCGTCGAGGAGTGACCTCGTGGCGGGCCCCGGGGGAGGGGGGCCGGACCCGGCCGTCGGCGGCTCACCAGGCGCGGGAGTGGGCCGGCGCGACGGTCTCGAGCCGGCTGTGCTCGACCGCGATCGCCATCCGGTCGTGGCAGCCGAGCTTGTCGTAGGCGTTCTGGAGGTGCTTGGCCACCGTGCGCGGCGAGATGCCGAGGGCGATCCCCATCCGGCGGGCCGTATGCCCGGCGACGAGCAGGTCCACCACCTGACGCTCCCGCGGTGAGAGCCGGGCCCACGAGGCGGTCGCGGCGTCCACGCGGGGGTCCAGGGCGTCCACCGGGTCCGACGGCCCGGGGCGCTCCGAGTCGTCGGCCGCGGCGAGCAGCGGGAGGACGACGGTGGTCGTCGCCAGGTCCTCGTCGGTGAAGTCCCATCCGGAGCGGGTGAGCAGCCAGGACCGGGCCGGGCGGCCCTCGACCGCCGGCAGCCGGACGGCCAGCTGGTGGCGCCCGAGGAGCCGCCTGACCAGCCGGACAGCGGTCTCGGTGCGCTGGTCGACGGTCGCCACGTCGCTCAGCCGGCGCACGGCGTCACCGGTCTGCGAGATCCCCGGTGCGCACAAGGGGTGACCGCCCACCGGCGGCAGGAGCGCCTCGGCCCCGCGGTCCCGGGTGCCGTCCCGACCGCGCCAGACCCGCAGCGCGCCGGTGGCGCCGGACGCCTCGAGGAGATACACGTCCTGGCAGCCCGTGAGAGCCTGCAGCGCGGGAGCGATGACGCCCAGCCGGGCGGGCGCGGGTCCGTCGGCGTCCGGGGCGCCACGGCTCACGGCGCCGCTCGGGGTGCGGACGGCGAGGGACCGGGCTGCGGTCATGGGGCCTCCTGCGCGAGTATGCCGATCCGCCGGTGTCGTTTCCGGCTCCGTCATAAAGAGGGCCGGGACGGCCGTCTGATACACCCCGGAAGTCCCCCTTTGGTACGCGCCAATACGTATGTTGCACAACGCTTCTCGGGGTCATCATGGAGGTGTCGGCAGAGGCCGGCGCGCCGGTCGCTCGACCGGCGGCAGGGAGGGGAAGCAGTGGACGACACACACGACGGGTCCGGCACCCAGGAGCCGGGCTCCGACCAGCCCGACGGCGTCGGTCCTCGGACCGACCAGCCCGACGGCGTCGGTCCTCGGACCGACGGGTCCGGCGAGCCGGCGGCCGGCGGAGCGGGCCGTCGACGGGTCCGGCGCGGGGCCTTCCCCACGCCGCGCTCGGAGATCGAGGCGGCCACCCCGTTCGACCCCGGCCCGTCCGACCCCGAGACGACGGGGACCGCGGACGCCGGAGCCGCAGCGGAGTCCGACGGCGATCCGGAGGCGGGCGAGCCGTCGTCCTGACGGGCGGCCGCCCGTCCCGTGGCATACCGCGCCACGCAGCCGGCTCCTCCCGTCCCCCACGCACCACCCGATCAGCACGACACCACCACACCAGGCACGACAGCCAGGCACGACAGAAGGAGCACAGCCATGCCCGAGAAGACCCTCAAGCGGGGAGCGATCCCCTCCCCGCGCAGTGCCCTGGCGGCCTCGACGCCGCACCGCGTCCGCGTCGGGGCACCGCCCCAGCTGCTCACCCGGCCGCAGCAGATCTCGATGTGGGGCAACGACGTCCACGGCGACTGCGTCACGGCGGAGGAGGCGTTCGCCAAGGCGTGCAACAACCCCGAGATCTTCATCACCGACCAGGAGGTCATCGCCTGGGCCACCGCCCACGGAGTCCTCGAGGGGGCCTACCTCACGCAGGTCATGACCTGGATGCAGACGGACGGGTTCCTCGAGGGCCAGGCGGTCTACGACGACGGGCCGTACCAGTCCGTCGACTGGACCGACGCGGCCGTCCTGCGCAGCGCCATCGCCCAGGGGCCCGTCAAGCTCGGCGTCGCCGCCGACCAGATCGAGACGGCCTACTGGACGACCAACGGCCAGACCGGGTGGTTCGGCACGGGGTTCCACAGCGACGCCTCGGAGGACCACTGCGTGTCGCTGTGCGGCTACGGCACGATCGCCTGGCTCGCGAGCCAGCTCGGCGTGTCGGTCCCGGCGGGCGTGGACGGCACCAAGCCCGGGTATGCCATGTTCACCTGGGACTCGATCGGCGTCATCGACGTGCCGTCGATGACCGCGGTGACCCACGAGGCGTGGCTCCGCGTGCCGACGACGATCACCCAGCCCCGGTGGGCGGTCAACGACCTCACGACGGCCGCCGGGGCACCGCCGTCGGTCGGAGACCCCTTCGGCTACACGTGGAGCGTCGACTCGACCGAGCACGTGGTCTACCGCGGCGCGGACCGCCATCTCCACGAGCTGTGGTTCAACGGGTCCTGGCACCACAACGACCTCACCGTCGCCTCCGGCGCGCCTGCGGGGGCCCTCGTGGCAAGCGACCCCTTCGGCTACACCTGGGACGTCGACAAGACCCAGCACGTCGTCCACGTCGGGGCGGACGGGCACGTCCACGAGCTGTGGTTCAACGGGTCCTGGCACCACAACGACCTCACGACGGCGGCGGCGGCGCCGCTCCCGTCGGGCCCGGTCGCGGCCTACACGTGGAGCGTCGACTCGACCGAGCATGTCGTCTACCGGGGTCTCGACGGGCATGTCCACGAGCTGTGGTTCAACGGGGCCTGGCACCACAACGACCTCACCACGGCCACGTCCTCACCGCTCGCGGCCCCCGGCACGCCGACGGGGTACACGTGGAGCGTCGACTCGACCGAGCACGTCGTCTACCGCGGGGTGGACGGGCACGTCCACGAGCTGTGGTTCAACGGGTCGTGGCACCACAACGACCTCACCGCTGCGGCCTCGGCGCCGTCGGCGGCCGGCGACCCGGCGGGGTACACGTGGAGCGTCGACTCGACGCAGCACAACGTCTACCGGGGTCTCGACGGGCACGTCCACGAGCTGTGGTTCAACGGGTCGTGGCACCACAACGACCTCACCGTCGCGGCCGGAGGGACGCCGCTCGCCGGGGCCGACCCCGTCGGCTACACCTGGGACGTCGACTCGACCCAGCACGTCGTCTACCGCGGCGGGGACGGGCACGTCCACGAGCTGTGGTTCAACGGGGCCTGGCACCACAACGACCTCACCGTCGCCGGCGGCAACCCCGGCCTGGCCGTGGGCCGGCCCCGGGGCTACACGTGGTCGGTGGACCGGACCGAGCACGTCGTGTTCCGGCGGGCCGACAACCACGTCGTCGAGCTCTACTACTGAGCGAGCGACGCACGGCACCCGACCTGGACGGGGCGTGTCGTCATCGGGATCCGCCGATTCCGATGACGGCACGCCCCCTCGAGCGATGTCAGTCGGGAGGACAGCGAGACCTGCCAGGAGGGCAGCGGGCTCACTCGGTGGGCCGGGGCTCGAGGCGCACGAGGTACTCGACGGGGAACAACGCCTGGAGCTGCCCTCCGACATGGCGGACGTGACCGTCGTCGACGACGGTCACCTGGCTCGCGTGGGCGCCGCGGGCGGCGAGCAGCCGGGGCAGCAGGTCGGTGGCGTCGACCGCCAGCACGTGCGGGACGTCCGGCGAGCAGCCGTCGTCGGCGGGGGAGAGGACGGCGAAGTACGGCACGCTGGCGACGCCCGCCGCGGCGAGCGTCACGTCGTGGACCCGGACGTGGTCGGGGTGGCCGTAGCCGCCCCCGTCGTCGTAGGAGACGACCGCGTCGAACGCGACCGCCGCGAGGAGGGCGGCGACATCGGCCGTGACCTCGGCGAGGGGCGCCCGGGTCAGGGCGTCGTCGGCCACGTCGGGGGCCGGCGCGGCCCGGCCGTCCGGACCCCACACCATCCCGGAGTCCGCATACCGCCGAGGCGCGTGGCCGGGGGACCGGGCCGGCGGCCGACCGAGCCAGACGTGGTGGGCCACCCCGAGCGCGGCCAGCGCGGACGCCAGCTCGCCCTCGCGGTGCGTCACGACGTCGACGCCCTCCGGCACGGTGCCGGGGACGAGCTCGCCCTGCTCCCCGCGGGTCGCCGTGAGGAGCCAGACCTCGACGCCGTCCGCGGCCAGCCGCGCGGCCGTGGCACCCGTGGACAGCGTCTCGTCGTCGGGGTGGGCGTGGACGAGCAGCACCCGGCGCACCGGCATACCGAGGACACCCGCAGCGGCCCGTGCCGATGCGCTCATGAGGCGTCGACGAGACTGCGGTAGCGCCCGGCGAGCCGGGCGGCGACGGCGTCCCAGGAGAACGCGGCGGCGTGCCCGAGGGCGCTGGCGGACAGCGCGGCCCGCCGGTCGCCGTCCCGGAGCAGCCCGTCGACGGTCCCCGCCCAGACCGCCGGGTCGTGGCCGTCGACGAGCACGCCGGACACGCCGTCGCTCACCGCCTCGGCG
>JBDIAL010000178.1:0-7838 GCA_039812405.1 Nostocoides sp. | reverse complement strand
GCCGTGCCCGCGGGGTCCGCCGCGTCGTCCGAGCCTGTGTCCCCCGGCTCGCCGGTATGCCGTGACCCGGCGACACCCTCGATGGGATCGGCGGACCAGGGGGCCAGCTGACGGGCCACCTCGCCGGGGGTTCGCGGGCCGCGGTCGGCGGCGGTGAGCCGGCACAGGGCGTCGAGGTCGCCGGGGACGCCGGCCGCCACCTCCGAGGGAGCCGCGGCCCGGGAGCCGTAGCGGGGGGCGGGCGACAGGCCGCCCCCGTCGCTGTCGAGGGGCCACAGACCGGTGAGGCCCGCGTAGAGGAGGGCCACCGTGGAGACGGCGTCCGCCCGGCTCGCGGCGTCGGCGTCGTCGCTGTCCGTCGCGCGCAGCGCCGCCGACGTCGCGACGCCGAGGACCTTGACGTCCCCGTCGGGCATCCGGACGACCGAGCGCGGCGAGAGGGCCTCGTGGTGCAGTCCGCGCAGCCGGGCCGCCTCGAGCCCCCGGGAGGTCAGGCCGACGATCCGGCGGACCTCCTCGGCCGGCATGCCCCCGTCGCCGGCGAGGTCGGCGACGGTGCGGGAGCCGGCGACGCTCTCCTCGACGACGTAGGCCACGCCCCCGCCGATGCCCACGTCGTGAACCCGGGCGAGCTGGGGGTTGTCGAGGACGGCGCAGCGCCGGGCGGCGTCGAGCAGCGCCGCGGAGTGCGGATGGTCGGCGGGCACGACGAGCAGCGACACCTCGCGCTGGAGGGTGGAGTCCTCCGCCTGCCACAGCTGGGCGCCGTCGCGCTCCCCCAGGCGCCGGGAGACGACATACCGCCCTCCGAGCACCGTTCCCGGACCCACGCCACTCACGGATGGCACCCCTTCGTCGCTCCTGCCTGCCCGCTCATAGTAGGCGGGCGTGCTGCGTATGCCGGTCAGGCCGTGCCCCGGCCGAGTCGCCGCAGGAGCGGGCCGAGGACCTCGTGGACCTCCTGCACGCGCAGCCGCGCGGCCCCGGCGAGGGTGACGGTGAGGAACACCACCCCGACGACGAGGAGCGTGACGAACACGGCGACCCGACCGATGCCGAGGACGTGCCAGAGCAGGAGGAGCACGGCGCCCGCGACGGCGGTTCCGACGGCGGAGGCGAGGAGGAGCCGGACGTTCTGTCGGATGACCGGCTGGAGCTGGAGCCGCCCGAGGCGGCGGCGCAGCAGGGCGAGCCCGAGCAGCGCGGCGGCGAGGTTGCTCACCGTCTGCCCGACGCCGACGCCGATGCCGACCCACTGCGGCGGCAGGACGACCGAGGCGAGGTTGACGACCGTCGCGATGATCGTGACGACGACCTGGAGGTAGAAGGGCGTCTTGGCGTCCTCGTAGGCGTAGAAGGTCCGCTGGACGAGGTAGAGCCACCCGTAGGGGACGAGTCCGACGAGCATGGCGACGAGGACGTGGGCGATGGCGTCGGTCTCGGGGATCGTGTTGCCGAGGTAGATCGAGTGGGTGATCCACGGCGCGAGGAGGATGCCGCCGAACGTCGCGGGGATGAGGATGACGGCCGGCATCCGCAGTCCCCGGCCGAAGTCGTGGACGACGTCACGGCGCCGACCCTCGTGCGCGGCATACGAGATCCGGGTGAACAGCGCGGTCACGAGCGAGACGGTCACGAGGGAGTGCGGCAGCATGAAGAGGAGGAAGGCGTTGGAGTAGACCGCGAGCCCGGCCCCCTGGACGCCCTCGGTGTGGGCGACGGCGTCGGCGTGGGTGAGGACCTGGGAGGTGACGACGAAGCCGAGCTGGCTCACGGCGATCGCGGCGAAGGTCCACCCCGCCACCCGCGAGGCGCCGCCGAGCCCCACGCCGCGGAAGCCCCACACCGGGCGGTAGCGGAACCCGATGCGGCGCAGCGGGACGATGAGGACGAGCGCCTGCAGGACGATGCCGAGGGTCGTCATCCCCGCGACGAGGAAGAGCATCTCGGGGGTCCACTCGCCGGCGGGCGCGCGGCGGGGGAGGCCCCGGACGAGGAAGATGACGAGGCCGGCGATGGCGACGATGTTGGCGAACACCGGCGCCCACATGTATGCCGTGAACCGGCCGCGCGCGTTGAGCACCTGGCCGAGCAGCGTGTAGAGGCCGTAGAAGAAGATCTGCGGCAGGCAGATGAAGGCGAAGGTGACGGCGAGCGCCATCTCGTCCGAGCCCCAGCTCGACGAGGCGAAGATCCGCACGAGGAGGGGCGCGGCGGCCGTCGCGAGGATCGTCGCGACGGCCATGATCGCGATGGCCAGGGTGAGGAGGCGGTTGACGAACTCCTCGCCCCCGTCGTCGTGGCTCGCCGCCTTGGCGATCTGCGGCACGAGGACGGCGTTGAGGATGCCGCCGGCGATGAGCAGGTAGAAGTTGTTCGGCAGCGTGTTGGCGACGGTGAACGTCGAGGCGGTGATGAGCAGGCCGAGGACGGCCGACAGGAGGACGCCCCGCACCATCCCGAGGACGCGCGAGGTCAGGGTGCCGGCCGCCATGAGGGCGCTGGCGCGGGCCAGGCCGGTGTCGGAGGACGCCACCCGGGCGCCCTCGCGGGACTCGCTCACCGGTCGGCCCTGCTCATGGTGAGACATCCTCGTCGGCGCGGCCGGGCGAACGGTCCTCGCCACGCCGCCGCCCGCGCCACACGCCGGCGACGAGGAGCCCGGCGGCGACGGCCGCGATGAGCCAGTAGATCCAGTGGCCGGTGGGCGACACGCGGATCCGGATCGGGGCGTCGGAGCGGATGACCGTCCCGTCGGGGGTGGACAGGGTCGCCGTGATGGGGACGAGGCCGGCGGCATACGCCGTGACCTTGAAGGTGACCGTCGTGCGGGACTGCGCCCCGATGCGCAGGACGACCCGCGGGGTGTCGACGCGTAGGCGGGGGTTGTCCGGCCGCAGAGTGAGCGTGACGTCGTGGACGTCGACGTCGAGGGTGTTGACGACGGTGATCTGGACCCGGCCGGAGTCGGCGAGGAAGTTCACCTCGCGCGGGGAGACCTGGAGCCCGTCGGTGGACGCCGCGGCGTCGAGGGCCGAGAGGGCCGTGGCGAAGCCGCCCGGGTCGTCGCGCCACGAGGTCGCGGTGAGCCGGACGGCGGCCTGCTCCCACGGCGGGGCGTAGGTCGCGCCGTCGCGGCGGACGGAGGCCATCGCACGGACCGCACGGACGTCGTCGTCGACGGTCCGGGCCGTCGTGGGGTCGAGCGGCGACGGGGTCGCGCTGGGGAGCTGCTCGGGCTGGGTGACGCGGGGCGTCCCGGGGTCGGTGCGAGCCTTCCGCAGGAGGGTGGTGAGGGAGGTCGTCGTGAGCCAGGGGATGTCGGAGACCGCGTCGAGCATCGTGTCGAGCGCGCCCTCGTCGGGGTCGAGGTCACGGGGCGCGACGGCGGCGACCGAGCGGACGGTGCCGGGCTGCTCGGTCACGAGGGCCGCGGTGTCGGCGACGAGCTGCTGGGTCGCGACGGCTCCGGCCGACCGGCTCGTCGTGCGCCCGAGGAGGGTGCTCATCGCGTCGTCGTAGACGACGAGCGGGAGGCCGTCGGCGGTGCGCTGCCCGGCGGACGGGGTGACCTGCGACGTCGTGGCCCACCGGCTGTCGACGAGCGCGCCGGTCAGGTCCGACCCGTAGGCCTCGCGCACGGCGGACTCGACGCTCGGCGACCAGGACCCGTCGGCCGGCCAGGCCGTCCCGGTCGTCGCCCGCATCCCCCCGGTTCCCGCGGTTGCCCCGCCCACGAGCGAGCGGGTCGTGTCGGCGAGCTCCGACGTCGCCGTCGTGGCGACGACGTCGGGGTCGCCGGCCGGCAGGAGCAGGGTCGGGTGCTCCGTCGTGTCCGAGGCGATCCGGTCGGCGAGGGCCTTGCGGGCGGCCACCTCGGCGTCCGACCCCGCGTAGCCGAGGCTCGCGCCGGGGGTCGTGGGTGTCGTGGCCCCGGTCGCCGGGGTCGTGGTGGCCGACGACGGGCTGGCCGTCGACCCCTCCCCGGGGGTGGAGGCCGGCGTGAGGGTGTGGGCCGGCTGGACGAGCTGGGGGTCCAGCACCCAGGTCACCGGGTGGCCCGACGTCGCGGCGACGATGCGGGAGATCCGCGAGCGCGGTCCCGTAGCGTCCCGCCAGGCGTCCTCGCGGCCGGCCGCGGTGCCGTCGAGCGCCGGCTGGGTCGGGAGCAGGAGCGGCACGGCGACGGCGAGACGGAGGGGCTGGTACTGCTTGATCCGCTGGTATCCGAGGAAGGTGTGCTGCCGGCCGTATGCCGTGCCGGAGGTCGCGTCGATGCTCACCCCGATCGTCCCGTAGGTCATGCTCCGCCCGGTCCCGACACCGGAGACCTCGAGCGTGACCCGGGCCGATCCGCCCGGCGCGAGGCCGGCCCGGACGGTGCGGCTCGCGAGGAGGCTGCCGTCGGCCGGCTCGTTCGTGCCCGCCCACCGGGCCACGCTGTCCCGGCTCGTCATCGGGGCGACGGCCTGGCGCACCCCGACGACGACCTCGGCGAGCTGTCGGCTCGTCGTGTTCCGGACCGTCGCGGTCACCGTGGCCGGCTCACCTGCCGTGCTGACGACGGGGGAGACGCTCTGCAGGCTGACCGACAGGCCCCGGCTCACCGAGCCGGCCGCCGCCGGCGTGGCATACGTGAGGCCCGTGGAGAGGGTGGGTGTCGCGGTCGCGCCGGCGGCAGGGTGGGCCGAGGACGCCGTGGGCGCCACCCCGAGCGCGAGGGCCGATCCGATCACCGCCGTGGCGAGGGCGAGCCGACGGGCCCGTCCCGGCCTCACCCGTCCCCGGCGAGACGCTGCCAGGCGACCCGGGCGATGCGCCGCTCGTTGGGGAAGGTGAGGTGGCGGTGCGCCTCCTCCAGCGGGAGCCAGGCGGCGTCGATGGCCTCGTGGTCGGGGTCCTTGTCGATCGTCAGCTCCCCGCCGACCGCCTCGAGGAGGTAGTGGTGGACGACCTTGTGGACCCGCCGCTCGCCCACGGCGAACCAGTAGTCGATGGTCCCCAGCTCGACGAGGACTCGGCCCTCGATGCCGGTCTCCTCGGCGACCTCCCGGGCGGCCGTCTCCGGGAGCGTCTCCTGACCCTCGGTGTGCCCCTTGGGCAGGCACCACTCGATGCGGCCGGCCCGGTTGCGGCGGGCGATGACGGCGATGAGGGCGCGCCCGTCGACGACGTCGACGACGACCCCGCCCGCGGACCGCTCCTCGACGGTGGGCAGCCGTCGGCCGAACCTCGAGGCCTCGGTGGCGGCGTGGGTCATGCGGCCCACTGTATATACGCGGCGGGCGGCGGGCCGGGACGGCGGACCGGGCCCGCCGCGTGCCGTCGCCGCTCCCCTACGATGGGCGATCATGTCCTCCGCCGACGCGACGACCGAGCTCTTCGCCCGAGCCGTCACCCGGCTCGGACCCGTCCTGCCGCTCCTGCGCGAGCTCGGCGACGCCTTCGGCGCCCGGGGCCACGAGCTGGCCCTCGTCGGCGGCCCGGTCCGCGACGCCTTCCTCGGCCGGGAGTCACCCGACCTCGACTTCACGACCGACGCCCGCCCCGACGACATCGAGCGGATCCTCCGCCCGTGGGGCGACGCGCACTGGGACATGGGCCGCGACTTCGGCACGATCGGGGCCCGGCGGGGCGACACCGTCGTCGAGGTGACGACCTACCGGGCCGACGCCTACGACGGGGTGACGCGCAAGCCGGTCGTCGCCTTCGGCCACTCCCTCGAGGAGGACCTGTCCCGGCGCGACTTCACCGTCAACGCGATGGCGCTGCGCCTGCCCGAGCTGCGGTTCGTCGACCCCCACGACGGGCTCGCCGACCTCGCCGCGCGGGTGCTGCGGACCCCGAGTCCCCCCGAGGTGTCCTTCGGCGACGACCCGCTGCGGATGATGCGGGCGGCCCGGTTCACCGCCCAGCTCGGCCTCCACGTCAGCGCGGGGACCCACGAGGCGATGACCGCGATGGCCGCCTCCATCGGCATCGTCTCGGCCGAGCGGGTCCGCGACGAGCTGACCAAGCTGCTCCTCGCCGACACGCCGGCCCCGGGACTGGAGCTGCTCGTCGACACCGGGCTCGCGGCATACGTCCTGCCCGAGCTGCCCGCCCTCCGGCTGGAGATCGACGAGCACCACCGCCACAAGGACGTCTACGCGCACAGCCTCACCGTCCTCGAGCAGGCCATCGACCTCGAGGGGGCGCCCGGCGACCCGCCCGACCAGGTGCCGGGACCCGACCTGTGGCTGCGGCTCGCGGCCCTGCTCCACGACATCGGCAAGCCGGCGACCCGTCGGTTCGAGCCGGGGGGCGGGGTGAGCTTCCACCACCACGAGGTCGTCGGCGCGAAGCTGACGGCCAAGCGGCTGCGGGCGCTGCGCTACGACAAGGAGACGGTGCGGGCGGTGTCCCGGCTCGTCGAGCTGCACCTGCGCTTCCACGGCTACGGCGACGGCCAGTGGACCGACTCGGCGGTCCGCCGCTACGTCACCGACGCCGGGCCCCTCCTGCCGCGGCTGCACCGGCTGACCCGGGCCGACTGCACGACCCGCAACCAGCGCAAGGCGGCCCGGCTGGCCCGCACCTACGACCTGCTCGAGGCCCGCATCGCCGACCTGCAGGCCCGTGAGGAGCTCGCCGCGGTGCGCCCCGACCTCGACGGCGTCCGGATCGGCGAGATCCTCGGCATCCCGCCGGGGCCCGTCATCGGGCAGGCCTACCGCTACCTCCTCGGGCTGCGCCTCGACGAGGGGCCGCTCGGGCCGGAGGAGGCAGAGTGCCGGCTGCGGGCCTGGTGGGCCGAGCACCCCGAGCTCGTCGCCGGCGCGGACCGATGACCGACGCCGTCGTGGTCGCCGCCCTCGTCGGGCTCGTCGGGCTCGTCGGCGGGACGGTGTCCGGCCGCGTCATGACGGGCCGGCTCACCGCCTTCGAGCACCGGTATGCCGACGAGCAGGGCATCCGGCCGCTCGGCTTCCGCTGGGTCCCCGTGGCCATGGCCCTCGCGGCCTGTCTCGTCGGTGCCGCCCAGGCGCGGGTCGGGGGACTCGTCCACGGCCTCGTGTATGCCGCGCTCACCCTCCCGCTCGTCGTCCTCGCGGCCATCGACCTGGACGTCCACCGGCTGCCGGACCGGTGGACCCTTCCCGTCTTCGCCGCGTCCGCGGCCGGGATGCTGCTCGTCGCCCTCGTGCGGGGAGCCTGGCACGGGCTGCTCGTCGCCGTGCTGTGCGCGGCCGCCGTCGGGGCGTTCTACCTCGCCCTGGCGGTCGTCGCCGGCGGCCGCGGCTTCGGGCTCGGCGACGTCAAGCTGTCGCCGAGCCTCGGGCTGCTGCTGGGGTTCAACGGCGCCGTGCAGGCCGCCCTCGGCACACTGCTGGGGTTCGTCTCCGCGTCGTGCGTCGCGGTGGCCCTCGTCCTGTTCGCCGGCGCCGGCCGCAAGACGGCCATCGCGTTCGGACCGCACATGGTCCTCGGCTGCCTCGTCGTCCTCGCGCTGCCCGTCGTCGGCGCGCTCTCCGGCGAGTGAGCCCCTCGGCCCGGGCTGCTCGTCGCGGATCGACCCGCCGAGCCCTTCCGGCGATCGGACCGGGTGGCCGCGCTGGGCCGATCGGGGACGTTCCGGTCACGGAGGGGGCCAGAATGGCGGGGTGACCTCCCATGCCGTCCGTCGTGGCCAGCTCACCGCCCGGGTCGGCGCGGCCTCGGACGTGGGGCGGGTGCGAGAGGCCAACGAGGACTCCTACCTCGCCGAGGACCTCGTCCTCGTCGTCGCCGACGGGCTCGGCGGCCACGCGGCGGGCGAGGTGGCCAGCGTCATCGCCGTCGCGACGATGCGCGAGCTC
>JBDIAL010000177.1:0-7926 GCA_039812405.1 Nostocoides sp. | reverse complement strand
GGTCGGCCTCGGGCCGCGCGGCGGCGCCGGCCTCCCGGGCGCCGTCGCGACCGCCCTGCCGGGCGCCGTCGCGGCCGCCCTGCCGGCGGGGCGACCCGTCGCGCTGGCCGCCCTGGGCTCGGTGGGCGCCACCGCCGCGGCGACCGGAGGACCTGCCCGTCTCGCCGAGGTCCTCGATCTCCTCGGCGGCGAGCCCCTCGCGGGTCCGGGCCGTCCGGGGCAGCCGGCCCGTCGTGCCCTCCGGGATGTCGAGGTCGGAGAACAGGTGCGGGGAGGAGGAGTAGGTCTCCGCCGGGTCGGGGATGCCGAGGTCGAGGGCCTTGTTGATGAGGCCCCACCGCGGCACGTCGTCCCAGTCCACGAGGGTCACCGCGATGCCCGTGTTGCCTGCGCGCCCGGTGCGGCCGACGCGGTGGACGTAGGTCTTCTCGTCCTCGGGACACTGGTAGTTGATGACATGGGTGACGTTCTCGACGTCGATGCCGCGGGCCGCGACGTCGGTCGCGACGAGCACGTCGACCTTGCCGTGCCGGAAGGCCCGCAGCGCCTGCTCGCGGGCGCCCTGTCCGAGGTCGCCGTGGATGGCGGCGGCCGCGAACCCGCGGTCGGTGAGGTCGTCGGCCACCTTGGCGGCGGTCCGCTTGGTCCGGCTGAAGATCAGCGTCAGGCCGCGCTCGCGGGCCTGGAGGATGCGGGAGAGCATCTCCGTCTTGTCCATCGCATGGGCGCGGTAGACGAACTGCTCGATGGCCTTGACCGTATGCGCGTTGTCGCCGTCCTCGGACATGGCGCGGATGTGTGTCGGCTGAGACATGTAGCGACGGGCCAGGGCGACGACCGCGCCCGGCATCGTCGCGGAGAAGAGCATCGTCTGCCGGGAGGCCGGCGTCAGGGCGAGGATCTTCTCGACGTCGGGGAGGAAGCCGAGGTCGAGCATCTCGTCGGCCTCGTCGAGGACGACGGTGCGCACGCCGGAGAGGTCGAGATGACCCTGCTTGGCCAGGTCGATGAGCCGGCCCGGGGTGCCGACGACGACCTCGACGCCCGTCCTCAGAGCCTCGATCTGCGGCTCGTAGGCGCGGCCGCCGTAGACGGTGAGGACCCGGATGCCGCGCCTGGCGCCGGCCTTCGCGAGGTCGCCGGACACCTGGACCGCCAGCTCGCGGGTGGGGGCGACGGCGAGCGCCTGCGGCCGGCCGGGCTTGGTGAGGTTCGCGAACGCCTCGTCGACCGGGGAGACGATCCGGTGCAGGAGGGGCACGCCGAAGCCGAGCGTCTTGCCGGTGCCCGTCTTGGCCTGGCCGATGATGTCGTGGCCCCCGAGGGCCACCGGCAGGGTCATCGCCTGGATGGGGAAGGTCGTGACGATGCCGCCGTCGGCGAGCGCGGCGACGATGTCGGGGTGGATGTCGAAGTCGCCGAACGCGGGCTGGGCCGGCGGGGCGGGCTGACCCTCCGGCCCGGCCGGGGTGGCCCCGGTCGTCGCCGCGTCGGTCGTCGCCGCATCGGTCGGCACAGCAGCCGGTGCGTCGGCGGGCGTCTCGCTCGGCGAGGTGGATGTCGAGGTGGTTTGGGTATCGGACAGGGTGCTCTCGGGCATGCGGAACCTTCTGGGATCGGCCGCGTACGGCATACGCACGCGTGGCGTGTCGGGCCGATCGGAGGTCTTCGCAGGGCTGCGTCGCGTCGCGCGACGGCGGGTGGTGTCGTGCCGACCGGGCACCGTGGTCGCTTCCAGTGTACCGGCCCGGCCGGACGGCCCTCGCCGCTACGCTGTCGGCCATGTCCGACGAATCCGCCGACGGGGGCCGCGACGACCTCTACCACGAGGGTGTCGTCGACCTGCTCGGCGTCCTGGCGTATGCCGAGCTGTCCGCCTTCAGCCGGTTGGCCGCCGACAGCGAGATGGCCCCGAAGCAGCCGCTCAAGGCCCAGCTCGCCGGGGTCGCGGTCGCCGAGTTCCACCACTACGAGCAGATCGTCGCCGCCCTCGAGGAGCTCGGCGCGGACCCCGAGGCGGCGATGGCGCCGTTCGTCCCCGCCATCGACTCCTTCCACGAGCGGACCCGGCCGGCGACCTGGCTCGAGGGGCTCGTCAAGGCATACATCGGCGACGGGCTCGCGGCGGACTTCTACACCGAGATCGCGCAGTACGTCGACGAGCCGGTCCGCGGCGTCGTCCTCGCCTCGCTCGAGGACACCCAGCGGGCCGAGTTCGTCGTCCACGTCGTCCGGGAGGCCATCCGCGAGGACCACCGGGTCGCCGGCCGGCTCGCGCTCTTCGGGCGTCGGATGCTCGGGGAGTCCCTCACCCAGGCCCAGCAGGTCGCCGTCGAGCGGGACGGCCTCGCCGCCCTCGTCGTCGGCGGGGGCGGGCGGCCGGGCGCCGACCTGGCCGAGGTGGCGCGGATGTTCGCCCGGCTCACCGACCGGCATACCGAGCGGATGAGCCGGCTCGGCCTCGCGGCCTGACGACTCGGACGCGGGTGCCCCGGAGGGCCCGAGGGCTCGCCGCCTCAGCCGCCGAAGCCGACCCGCGTCTTCTCCGGCTCGCCGAGCTGGACCCACCCGATGACCGACCCGGGCACGATGACCTGCCGGCCCTTGGCGTCCCGGAGGGTGAGGACGCCTCCGTCGCGGATGGCTGCCGCGATCTCGTCGCTCACCTGGGTGGGCGACGCGTCGGTCTCGATCTCGAGCTCGCGCGCGACGTTCTGGACAGCGATCTTGACCTCCACCGGAAGCCACCTTTCTGGGCGGGGACCGCGGCGAGCGGTCAGGGTTTCACGAAACCCTAACCATGCGCGGGGGCATTCCCTTCCCCCACCCGGGGGAAGGAGCCGAGCCCGCGCCAGGCCAGCGCGCTGACCAGGCTCGCCGCCTCCGACTGGGGGATCTCGGCCCCCTGGGCGAGCCAGTACCGCGCCGTGACCTGGGCCATCCCGGCGAGGGCGACGCCGAGGATCATGGCGCGGTCCTCGTCGATGCCCGCGTCCTCGGTGATGAGGTCGGCGATCGCCTCGCCGCAGACGAGGCTCACCTGGTCGATCCGGCTGCGGACCTGCGGCTCGCCGGTGAGGTCGGACTCGAAGACGAGGCGGAAGGCGGCGCCCTCCTGCGAGACGAAGTCGAAGTAGGCGGCGACGGTCGCCTGGACCCGCGCCTTGTTGTCGTGGTCCGCTCCGGTGCCCGACGTCGCCATGGCGTCCTTGACCAGCTGCTCGAGGGTGTCGCAGTGCTGGTCGAGCAGGGCGAGGTAGAGGTCGAGCTTGCCCGGGAAGTGCTGGTAGAGCACCGGCTTGGAGACACCGGCACGCTCGGCGATGTCGTCCATGCCGGCCTGGTGGTAGCCCGCGTCGACGAAGACGGCCTGGGCGGCCTCCAGCAGCTGTGCGCGTCGGGTCGACCGGGGAAGTCGCTGACCCCGGGCTGTCGTTCGCGTCGTCGACGGCACGTGTGCTCCTCGGTCGGTGGACGGTCGCCCGGCACAGCGGGTCGGTCGGCCGCGACGGTTCAGGGCCCATCCTAGGGAGTCGCCGGCGTCCGGGGGCCGACGGACCCGGCATACGCTGCCGGTATGCCCTGGCCGCCCCTCGTCGACCCCGGCCCGCCGCTGCGGCCGGAGGAGCGCGGCCGGTATGCCCGACACCTCACGCTCGCCGCCCTCGGGGAGGTCGCCCAGCGACGGCTGCGGGCCGCGCGCGTCCTCGTCGTCGGGGCCGGCGGCCTCGGCTCCCCCGCCCTGCTCTACCTCGCAGCCGCCGGGGTGGGGACGATCGGCGTCGTCGACGACGACCTCGTCGAGGCCTCGAACCTCCAGCGCCAGGTCGTCCACCACGAGGCAGCCGTGGGGCAGCCCAAGACGGCCTCCGCCGCGCGGACCCTCGCCGCGCTGAACTCCGGCGTCCGCGTCGTCGAGCACCGGGAGCGGCTCACGGCGGCGACCGCCGCCGAGGTCCTCGCGGGCTATGACCTCGTCGTCGACGGCTCGGACAGCTTCGCGACGCGCTACCTCGTCAACGACGCGTGCGCCCTCGCCGGGATCCCCGACGTGTGGGGCTCGGTGCTGGGCTTCGACGGGCAGGTCAGCGTGTGGTGGGCCGGTCACGGCCCGTGCTACCGCTGCGTCTTCCCGCAGGCCCCCCCGCCCGGGTCGGTCGCGTCGTGCGCCGACGCGGGCGTGCTCGGGTCGGTCTGCGCCCTCGTCGCGAGCCAGCAGGTCACCGAGGCCGTCAAGCTCCTCGTCGGGTCGGGGGAGCCGCTCCTCGGACGGATCGCCGTGCACGACGCCCTCTCCGGGATCTCCGGGATCGTCCCGGTGGCCCGCGACCCGGGGTGTGTCGTCTGCGGGGACGCGCCGTCCCTCACGACCCTCGTCGACCTCGAGGCCGCCTGCCGTCCGGGTGAGGCCGCCCCGCTGGTCTCCCCGGCCGTTCTCGCTGCGGAGCTGGCCGGGGCCGAGCCCCCCGTCGTCGTCGACGTCCGGGAGCCGGGCGAGCGCGTCGTGGCGGCCATCGCGGGCTCCGTGCACCTGCCCCTCGGGTCGCTCCGCGAGGGTGGGTATGCCGGGGTCCTCGATCCGCTGCGCCCGCTCGTCGTGCACTGCGCGGCCGGGCGGCGGTCGGCCGTCGCCGCGCGGGTCCTCGTCGAGGCGGGGTATGCCGTGCGGGACCTGGCGGGCGGCCTGCTGGCCTGGCAGGAGGCGGGCCTGCCCGTGGTGACGGGGGCGGTCGACGCGGACGCGGACGTGGACGTGGACGGCGCGGGGGTGGTCGGGGCCGACCCGGTCGGCTCGGGCGGCGTCGGCTCGGGCGGGGGAGCGGGTGCGCCGTGACCGGGGAGGGTCCGGGCTGGGGACTGCCGACGGAGCTCGCCGAGCGGGTCCTCGACCTCGTCGAGCAGATCCCGGAGGGGATGGTGCTCAGCTACGGCGACGTCGCCGAGCTGCTCGGGCATCGCGGCGCCCGGACGGTCGGGACGGTCATGGCGCGGTTCGGGTCGGACGTGCCGTGGTGGCGGGTTGTCCGGGCCGACGGACGTCCGGCACAGGGGCACGAGGACCGGGCCATCGAGCACTTCCGGGCGGAGTCGACCCCACTCGTCGGGGGGCCGCTGGCCGGTCGGCGGGTCGACATGGCCCGGGCCCGCTGGACGGGGCCCTGACGCTCCGGGTCGCCGTCCGAGGGCGGATGCCCGGGGACATCGCATACCTCGACCCAGCCCAGGCCCCCTCCGGTGGAGGTATGTCAGGACCACCGCAGGGACATCGCATACCTCGACCCAGCCCAGGCCTGGCGAGACTCTCCGGCGACGGCGAGATCGTCCGGCTGAGCCCGGCATCTCCCAGGTCACCACCGCTGCACTGCGGTCAGCGGTGGGTGACACGTCGGTGGGCCGAGCCCCGTGAGGTCTCCCGTCTCCGACCGCAGGGCATAGTCTGCGGCGGTGTCCACCTCGGCCGCCCCGGACCACGAGCCGGGTTCACCCGAACGCCGTGCGGGCCGTCCGGGCGGCCCTCGGCCGGGGTCGTCGGACGCGTCGCCCATGCCCGAGCCCGGCCCTCAGGCGCCCCCGGACGACCCGGAGGTGGCTGGGTCCCGGCTCGCGGGAACGTCGGACGACCCGCACGGGGCGGCCCCGTGCCCTCCTGCCCTTCCGGAGGAGCCGCGTGAGCGGGAGCTGCGGCAGGAGACCGAGATCGAGCGGCTCGACCGGCACTGGCTCGAGCTGCTCCAGGAGCTGCGCGTCGTCCAGACCGGGGTCCAGATCCTGTCCGCCTTCCTCCTCACGATCCCCTTCCAGCAACGGTTCGGGGAGCTCTCGGACGGCCAGCGGGGCATCTACCTCGTCGCGGTCTCCCTCGGGGTCCTCGCGACGGGCCTCATCATCGCCCCGGTCAGCATCCACCGGCTGCTCTTCCGGCGGCAGGAGCGGCCGATCCTGGTCCGGCAGTCCGACCTCCTCGCCAAGCTCGGACTCGTCGCCCTCGCCTGCTGCCTCACGGCGTCGATCACCCTCATCGCCAGCTTCGTCGTCGGCACCGGGGCGGCGCTCCTGGCCGCCGCCGCCTGCATCGTCTTCTTCCTCGTCGTCTGGCTCGGTGTCCCTCTCATCGACACCCGCAACCAGCGACGCGCGTCCGGCCCCCCAGGCCCGCCAGCCCCGTGAGCCTCCTTCGTGCCGACCGCCCCTGCTGACTCTTCTGCGGATCACGGCATCCCTGACCGCCCAGTCCATTTCCAGGGCTGACCGCTTCCGGCGAGGAGGCAGGGGGCGCTGTCGGTGCGGGGTGATGGAATCCCGGCATGGAGGTGCAGATCCGCAGACCAGCCGTCCCCGCTGCGGGGGACGGCCGTGATGCCGGCCCGCAGGCTGCCGGGGCGGGGGTCGCTCACCTCCTCGACACCCTCGACGACACCTTCGATCCCGCGCAGCGCGCAGCCGTCGAGCACCGGGGCGGGGTGCTGCGGATCCTCGGCGCGCCCGGGACGGGCAAGACGACGGTGGCCGTGGCGGCGGTCGTCGACCGGGTGGTGTCGGGAGAGCTCACGGCCGACACCTGCCTGCTCGTCGGCCCCACCCGGGTGGCGGCGGCCCGGCTGCGCGACGCGGTGACGGCCGCGGTGGGCGGGACCTCCACGACCCCGCTCGCCCGCACCCTGTCGAGCCTCGCCTTCGGGATCCTGCGCCAGGCGGCGGCGCTGCAGGGTGACCCGCCGCCCCGGCTCCTCTCCGGTCCGGAGCAGGACGTCATCCTCGCCGACCTCCTCGCGGGGCACGCCGCGGGCGAGGGGGCCGACCCGGGCTGGCCGCAGCGGGTTCTCCCGGCGCTGGGCACCCGGGGGTTCCGCGCCGAGCTGCGGGACCTGCTCATGCGCGCCGTCGAGCAGGGCCTCGACCCCGACACCCTCGCCGACCTCGGGGCGCAGCACGAGCGACCCGAGTGGGTGGCCGGAGCGAGAGTGCTGGAGGAGTACGACGCGGTGACGGCCCTCTCGGCCCCCGGTGCGTTCGACCCGGCCTGGATCCTCGGGGCGGCCGCCGACCTGCTCGGGACGGACGACGACGCGGCGGACCGGATTCGGGCTGCCGTGCGCTGTGTCGTCGTCGACGACGCCCAGGAGCTCACCCCTGCGGCGGTGCGGCTGCTGCGCCGGCTCGCCGGGCCGGGGGTCGACGTCATCCTCGTCGGCGACCCCGATGCGGCGGTGCAGACCTTCCGAGGTGGCGACCCGCGGTGGCTCGCGGAGGACTGGACGGTCCTCGTGGGCGACCGGGGTGTCGCAGGTGAGGGGAGGACGATCGTCCTCGGCACGGCATACCGGATGCCGGGTGCCGTCGCCGAGGCCGCCGCCCGGGTGACCGCCTGCATCGGGTCGCTCGCGGGAAGCGCCCATCGTCGCCCGCGTCCCACCCGCGAGGGCGGAGAGGTGGGCGTGCACGTCCTGCGGTCGGCGGCGCAGGAGGGGGCGTTCGTCGCGTCCCGGTTCCGCGAGGCGCACCTCCTGCACGGGGTGCCCTGGTCGGAGATGGCGGTCGTCGTGCGGGGGAGCGCGCGGACGGCCCAGCTGCGGCGGGTCCTCGCGGCCCACGACGTGCCGGTCCACACCGAGGTGACCCAGCTCCCGCTCCGGGACGAGCCGGCGGTCCGGCCGCTCCTGTCGCTCATGGAGGCGGCGCTCGCCGTGGCCGCGGAACGGGCCGAGGGCTATCCGCCGGAGGTCCTCGTCGACGCGCTGCTCTCGCCGCTCGGGGGAGCCGACGCCGTCGGGCTGCGCCGGCTGCGTCGCGCGCTGCGCCGCCGGGAGCTCGCCGACGGGGGCGGACGGACGAGCGACGAGCTGCTCGCGCAGGCCGTGGCGACCCCGCTCTCGCTCGACCAGCTCGGCCCCGAGGCGCTGCCGGCCCGGCGCATCGCGCGGATCC
>JBDIAL010000176.1:0-7948 GCA_039812405.1 Nostocoides sp. | reverse complement strand
ATGACGGACCGGACGAAGCCGGGGACCAGAGGCAGCGGCACGACGACGCGCGCCGTCGCCGAGACCCGCCCCTCGGGGCGCAGGCACGGCGACCCGTCGCACGAGAGGGCGACCGCGGCGTCCCGATGGAATCCCTGGTCCTCGAAGGCGAGCCGGGCCGCCGCCTCGGCCCGCGCCGGGGCACCCGCGGAGTCAGGAGCCGTGACGTAGGCCCGGCCGGCCTCGCGGCCGGCGGCGGCGACGGCATACGAGCCGGCCTGGAGCCGGCCCATGAACAGGACGAGGTAGACGAGCGGGATGAGCAGCACGACCCCGAGCGTGACGAACTCGACGACGGCGGAGCCGGCCTCGTCCCGGGCGCCGTCCCCGAGCCGGCCGCGGGCGCGCTGCAGGAGCCGCTTCACTGGCTCTCCGCGAAGGCCCGGCCGGCGACGTCGAGGCTCCGCGGCCCGAGGAGCCCGATGACGGGGACCGGCGCGTGGATCCGGACGACCACCACCTCGACTCCCCCGATGGTCTCCGTGCCGGCCCGGACCTCCCGGGCATACGAGCCCGAGAGCGAGCGGGTGACGAGCAGCCGGGTGCGTGCCACCCCGTCGGCCGGGGTCGCGTCGGCGCGGGCGCCGAGCCGGGCCCCCTCCGAGGCGCACGACACGAGCGTGTTGCGCACATGGAGAGCGACGCCGAGCTGCAGCACCGCGACGAAGAGGAGGGTGAGCAGCCCCGACACCATGACGAAGTCGGTGGTGGCCGCGCCGCGCTCCGCCCAGGAGGAGCGCGGCGGGTCCGGACGCCGGGCGTCGCGACGCACGGCGCGCACCGTCAAGGGCCGGTGACCGAGGCGAGCGCGCGGGTGAACATCGCCTGGAGCTGGCCACTGGCGACCGACCAGAGGGCGGCGACGAGGCCCGCCGTCATGAGGGTCACGAACACCCAGCCGGGCACGTCGCCCCGCTCGCGCTCGGCGGGGTCGGTGAGGCGACGGACCCGGTCCTGGGCCACGAGTCGGACCCGGACATAGAGCCGGGTGGCGGTCGTTGTCATGGATGGTCTTCCTTTCGATCCGGTGACGCCCTCACGTCACAACGAGAAGCTCATGAAGGTGAAGCCGGGATAGACGGCGAAGAGGACGGTGATGGGCAGGATGAGGAAGACGACGGGGATCATCATGGCGATCTCCTTGCGACCGCCCTCCTCGACCAGCTGCCGGCGGCCGTCCTCGCGGACGTCCTGTGCCTGGGCGCGCAGCACCTCGGCGAGCGGCGTCCCCCGCTCGACGGCCACGACGATGCCGTCGACGAAGCGGGCCAGGCTGGCCAGGCCCGTGCGGTCGGCGAGGCCCTGCAGGGCCGCGGGCAGGTTGGCGCCGGCTCTCGCATCGGCGAGGCACCGGCCCAGCTCGAGGGACAGCTCGCCCTGCGACAGTCGGCACACCCGCTCGAGCGCCCCGACGGCACCCTCGCCCGCCGCGACGGCGAGGGCGAGGAGCTCGGCGACCGTCGGGAACTCCATGAGCATGCGCTGCTCCCGCCGGTTCGCCTGCTGGGTGAGCAGCTGGTCCCTCGCGACGAGGCCGAGGCCGAGGCCGACGACCGCGAGCAGCACCGTCGGGACGGCGGCCGACGACCGACCGGCACCGAGCAGCAGGCCGACCGCGGCCCCGAGGACCGCGCCGGGCACGGCCCAGAGGACCTGCTCGGCCCGGAACCGGTCGACGTCCGGCGCGAGACCCGCCCGCAGCTGCCGGCGACGGACCGACGGCGCGCCCCCGAGGAGCCGCTCGACCCACCGGCCGAGATCGGCCAGCACCGGTCCGAGCAGCGTCCCGAGGACGCCGCGTCGCGCCGTCTCCCCGACGAGCAGCCGCGACGGCCGGGGCGTGTCCCGCAGGTAGGGGTCGAGGCGTGCCGACAGGCCCGGCCGGTTGCGCATCGGGAGTCCCGCCCAGACGAGGAGGACCCCGAGGCCGACGGCCAGGCCGAGGAGCGCCCCCGTCGGCGACCAGACGAGACCGGTCATCGCAGCACCCGCTCCTCGACCGGCAGGCGCCCGACGCGCATCATGATCCGGTAGGCCAGGACGCTGAGCACCGCGCCGAAGGCGAGGACGAGCGCACCGGTCCGCGTCGAGTAGGCGGCGACGGCCTCCGGCCGGGTGGACAGCACGGCGAGGATGATCCACGGCGAGGCACAGGCGAGCTTGGCGGCGTTGACGGTCCACGACTGCCGGGCCTCGAGCTCGGCCCGGGTCCGCGCGTCCTCGCGGAGGAACTGCGACAGCGTGCGCAGCAGATGACCCAGGTCGGAGCCGCCGACCTCGCGGGCGATGCGCAGTGACTCGACGAGGCGATCGCCGACGGGATCGCCGAGCCGGGCCTTGAGCAGGTCGAGGCACTCGGTGAATCGACCCGTCGTCCGGTAGTCGTGCCCGAAGGCCGCGAAGGCGGGACGCAGCTCCTCGGGGCCGCGGATCGCCAGCTGGGACAGGGCCTCCGGCAGCGCCATGCCGGCCCGCACGGCGGAGGTGACGTTGTCGACCACGTCGGGCCAGAGGTCGCGCAGCCGGGCTCGCCGCCGGCGGGCGCGCATCCGGACGAACGCCACCGGTGCGTAGCCCGCCATGACGGCGAAGCAGGCCGCGATGGCGGGAACGGCCGTCACGGCATACCCGATGAGCAGGACGAGCGCGCCGGAGATGGCGCACGAGGCGAGCAGCAGCCGACCGCTCAGCGACTCGTAGCCCGCCTCGGCGATGTCGTCCTCGAGGCGGCGGGCCCACGCGGGGCCGCCCACCGTGCCGGTGCCGGCCTCGATGGGCTCCCAGCACGACCACCAGACGAGGAACAGCCCGCAGCCGAGGAGCAGGCCGAGCAGGATGCCGGTCACGTCTCCTCCCCCGCCCCGAGGAGGGCCGCGACGTCGTAGCCCGCGCGGCGGAACCGGTCCTCGTGCGGCGGGAACCCGCCCGCCCGGACCAGCCGGCCCTCCCGCGTGGTGAAGATGTCGGCGATCTCGACGACGTCGCCCTCGGTGCGACCCGGCACCGCGGCGATCTCCCGCACCCGGCGGACCCCGTCGTGCTCCAGCGCGGCGTGGACGACGATGTCGATGGACGCGGCGACGGTCGGCACGACGAACCGGCTGCTCACGTTGTCTCCGGCGAGCAGCGGCAACGTGCACATCTTCACGATGGCCTCGCGGGCGCTGTTGGCGTGGATGGTGCACATGCCCGGCAGGCCGCTGTTGAGCGCGATGAGCAGGTCGAGGCTCTCGGCCTGCCGGACCTCCCCCACGATGAGCCGGTTCGGGCGCATCCGCAGGGCCTCCTTCACGAGGCGGCGCAACGGGACCTCGCCCGTGCCCTCGAGGCTCGGCTGCCGACACTGCATGGCCGCCACGTCGCGCAGCGGCAGCCTCAGCTCGAACACCTCCTCGACCGTGACGACCCGGTCGCGGGCCGGGATGGCCGAGGCGAGGCAGTTGAGCAGGGTGGTCTTCCCGGCCTGGGTCCCGCCGCACACGAGGGTGTTGAGCCCGGCCGCCACCGCCGCCTCGAGGAACCGGGCGGCCGGTCGGGTCAGGGTGCCGAGCCGCACGAGGTCGTCGAGGTGGTCGGCGCGCACGACGAACTTGCGGACGTTGACGAACCAGTGCTCCCGCGAGATGTCCGGGATGACGACATGCAGCCGCGACCCGTCCGGGAGGACCGCGTCGACGAACGGCGAGCTGAGGTCGACGCGACGCCCCGACGACTTCAGCATCCGCTCGACGAGGTCGCGGACCTCGTCGGCCGTGAGGATCGTCGTCGTGAGCTCGGCCAGCCCACCGCGCGCCACGAAGACCCGGGAGGGCTCGTTGATCCAGACCTCCTCGATCTCGGGATCGTCGAGGTACTTCTGCAGCGGCCCGAACCCGGCGACGGTGTCCCACACCGCCTTCGCGGCGACGGCGGGGTCGCCGAGCGAGGGCAGTCCGCCGGACAGCGAGCGCTCGTCGTAGTCGGCGACCGCCTCGCGGACGAGCCGCTGGACGGCCCCGTGATCGCGCGCAGGATCGAGCCCCGAGCGCCGGATCAGCTCCCGGACCTCGTGCTCGACCGTCGCGACGGCGTCCATATCTCACCCCTGGAACGGGCCCCTCCGGCCCGCGTGGGGACGATCAAAGCAGCCACTCCGCGTCCCGGGCAAACAGTTGTCCACAGGCCTCCCGGCCCTTGTGCGGCGGTCCCCCGATGCCCCTGCCCTCCTCCTCCCTTATGCCCGGGACTGCGCATGAGCCTGTGTGCGGGCCGCGGTCCAGCGCCTCCGCGGAGCCCTCCCGGCCCCTGGGCCCGGTGCGCCTCCCTGGGAGCGGGCTGGATGTCGCATACCGTCACCGGTGACTGCTCGAACGCGCGTGCGTTCCCTGCGACGGAAGGATCAGCCGTGATCGTCCGGAAGGAGCCGGTCTACGTCCGCCGGCGTCGGATCGCCGCGCTGCTGCTCGTCGCCCTCCTCGCCCTTGTGGCGTTCGGGCTGGGCCGGCTCGTCGGCACCTCCTCCGCGTCCGCCACGGGCGACCGGCCGACCTCGACCGGCACCGCCGGACCGGCCGCGGCCCGCTCGACGACGAGCACACCCCCGACCACGAGCAGCACCACGACGACCCCCAGCGGCACGACCGCGACAACCTCCGCCGGCCCCCCGGTCCCGTCGGCGCGCACCACCCTGACCCGCGTCCAGCGGATCACCGGAGGCCTGACCTCCAAGTCCGTCGTCGCCTCCCGGCAGGGCCTCGTCTTCGCCCAGAACATGATGTACACCCACACCATCTCGGTGTTCGCCCCCGACGGGACCCTCGAGCACACGATCGGCGACGGCGTCGACCTCGCGCGGTTCGGCGTCTCCGGGCATCCCGGGACGAGCCGGGGCGCCCCCGTCGAGATGGCGTTCAGCCCGAACGGGCGGACGGCCTGGGTCTCGAACTACGCGATGTACGGCCGGGGCTTCAGCCCGGAGGGCAAGGACGCCTGCACGAGCGGCCGGGGGATCTCCGACTCCTACGTCTACGAGATAGACACCCGGACGTATGCCATCGAGCGGGTCGTGCGGGTCGGTGCAGTGCCGAAGTACGTCGCCATGACCCCGGACGGCCACCACGTCCTCGTGACGAACTGGTGCTCCATGGACCTGTCGATCATCGACGCCAGGACGGCCGCCGTCGTCGCGACGGTGCCCATGCAGGGCGCCCACCCCCGGGGCATCGCCGTGTCCCCGGACAGCCGGACGGCATACGTCGCCGTCATGGGGTCCGACAAGGTCGTGAAGGTGAACCTCGCGACGCACGCGGTCGGCACCTTCTCCCGGACCGGCGACGGGCCGCGGCATATCGTCATCTCCCCCGACGGCCGCACCCTCTACGTGACCAACAACGGCTCGGGCACGGTGAGCGAGGTCGCCGCGGCGACCGGGAAGGTCGAGCGGACGGTGCGCGTCGGTCACGAGCCGCGGTCGATGGCCATCAGTCCCGACGGGGGTGCCCTCTACGTCGTCAACTACGACGACGCGACCGTCGACAAGATCAGGACGAGCGACCTGAAGGTCATCCAGCAGGTGCGCACCGACGCCCACCCCATCGGCATCACCTACGAGCCGACCCGCCGGACCGTGTGGGTGGCCTGCTACGGCGGGTCCATCCTCCGCTTCGACGACTCGAGGATCCGGGCGGCCTGACCCGCGTCGGGACGTACTGGCCCGTCAGGGCCGGCCGGCGTTGGTACCGTGACGAGTCCGCGACGGCGACCCGGACGACCCATGGTGGTTGGGTGTGAACAGGTTCACACGGGGTCGGGGAGGGGGAGGCCGAGGGGATGTTGAGACTCGCCTGGGGTCAGCTGCGGCGGCGGGGTGGGCGCACCGTTGCGTTGGCCGCGGCCATCCTGGTGGCCGCGTTGGGGTTCACGGTCCTGACCGCCTCCTCCAGTGCCTCCCGGCTGGAGACCGTCGGCACGGTCGACACCCATGCCCGGCTCGACTACGACATCCTGGTCCGCCCTGCCGGGTCCCGCACCCCGGTGGAGGCCGACGGCGGGCTCATCCAGTCCGGGTACCTGTCGGGGGTGACCGGCGGGATCAGCCAGGCCCAATGGAAGGAGATCGAGAAGGTGCCCGGTGTCTCGGTCGCGGCACCGATCGCGATGATCGGCTACATCGTGCCCACCCTCACCGTCCCGGTGGACGTGTCCGGGATCGTCGGCTCCGGCGGGGACGCGGTGACCCGGGTCGACACCACGTGGACGTACGACAACGGGCTGTCCAAGGAGGTGTCGGTGCCTGATTTCGCCTTCACCACCAGTCAGCGCCTGCACGACGTCCTGGGCGTCACCGACTGGGGACTGACCTACGGCTCCACCGGGAAGCGGATCGACCCGCTGTACGAGGTCGACTCCTTGGGCCTGACCCAGGCCACCCGGCCGTCCATGACCAGCTACTGCTCCCGCGACGGGTCGAACAACGGCTACTGCGGGACGGGGAAGGCGCCGCTGGGGCAGCAGCTCACCTTCGCCTTCCCCATGCTGGTGGCGGCCATCGACCCGGTTCAGGAGGCGAGACTGACCGGGCTGGGCACCCGGCTGGCCTCCGGCACCGGCCTGGCCGGAGCATCGTTGACCGACGCCAACGCCCCGTCGGGGACGGTGACACCGGTCCTGGCCGCGGCCAGCCCCCAGACCGACATCTCCGCCCACGTGCGGATCTCCCGGATGGGCAAGGACGCGGTCGCGATGATCCTGGACGGCAAGGACGGCCGCTCGATGCACGAGCTGGCCTACACCCCCGCCGCCAGCTACACCATCACCGCGGCGCAGGTGTACCGGCAGCTGCTGGCGCAGCTGAGGACGATCCCCGCCTCGAGCTCGACCATCGAGGCCCTCCTGCGACCGAGCAGCTTCTCCCAACGCTTCGCCATCGGCACCCCCCGGTACGACCGACACGGCACGACACTGGTGCCCTCCACCGTCACCAACGACGTGGCCAGGTATCTGCGCAACAAGGGATTCACCGACTACGCCCCGGCCGGGATCAGCGACGTCGCGGTCCGCACGGCCACCTCGATCACCGGCCCGGGCCACTCGACGACCAGCGCCACACCCGCCAGTATCACGGTGGTCGGCACCCTGCCCGCCGACGCCACCACGGCCCTGAGCGACGTCACCTCCCGGATCCTGTCCGGAGTGACCGCCACCGACACCACCGGCGCGGACGCCCACGCCAGGAGGCTGCTGGGCGGGAGGGCACTGGCGCCGTCGCCGAACGTCACCGGGCTCGTCCAGCCCGCACCCCAGCTGATCACCACCCTGGCCGCGGCCCGTCAGTGGTATGCCGGATGGGAGCCGACCGCTACCGAGGCCCCCATCTCCGCGGTCCGGGTCCGGGTCGCCGACGTCCACGGCGCCGACCCGGCCTCCCGAGCCCGGGTCCGGCTGGCCGCCCAACGCATCCAGGCCGCCACCGGTCTGCAGGTCGACATCACCCTGGGCGCCTCCGCCACGCACCAGGCCATCGCCAACCCGGCCGGGGCCTACGGCCGACCCGCGCTGCTGCTGAGCCAGCCCTGGGTGAAGAAGGGCGTCGCCGTCGCCATCCTCACCGCCGTGGACAGGAAGTCCCTCATCCTGTTCGTCCTGGTGCTGCTGGTCTCGGCGCTCTCGGTGGCCAACTCCGCCGTCGCCTCCGTCCGCGGACGCCGCACCGAGCTGGGAACCCTGGCCTGCCTGGGCTGGGGGCGCAGACAGCTGTTCACCACCGTCGTCACCGAGCTGGCCCTGGTCGCCGCCGGCGCCGGGGTGCTGGCCGCCGCCGGCTCCCTCGCCCTGGGCGCCGCCCTGGGGACGCCGGTGACCCTGGCCAGGGCGCTGCTGGCACTGCCGGCGGCGCTTCTGGTCGCCCTGGCGGCTGGGATCGCCCCGGCCT
>JBDIAL010000175.1:0-8005 GCA_039812405.1 Nostocoides sp. | reverse complement strand
GGTCAGCGAGGCGACGGCGTCCGCCTCGCCGGGCAGCCGGAGCGGCTCGGGGACCGCGGCGGCGTAGAGGAGGCTCGCGGCCTCGACGGCGTCCGGCCGGGCCGCGGGGTCGGCGGCGAGGAGGTGGTCGAGCACACCGGCGAGCGTCGGCCCCACGCCCGCCAGCGTCGTCGCGGCGGGGCGCAGGTACGAGGGGCCCGGGGCGGCCCCGGTGAGCGCGAACCAGCCGAGGGCACCCACGGCATACACGTCCGTGGCAGGGGCCGGAGCGGGAAACGACCCGGTGACGAGCTCGGGGGCGACGAACCCCACCGTCCCCCACACCTCGGCCTCGCGCTCGCCCACGACCCGGGCGACGCCGAGGTCGGCGAGCGCCGGGCGGCCCGCGGCGTCGAACAGGACGTTGCCCGGCGCCACGTCGCCGTGGACGATGCCCTGGGCGTGGAGCGCGCCGAGCGCCGCGGCGACCGGTGAGAGGACCGTCACCACCTCCCCCTCGGTGAGCCGCCCGCGGGCCGCGACGACCTGCGCGAGCGACCCCGCGTCGTAGCGTTCCATGACGAGTGCCAGCCCGTCGGGGTCGTGGAGCGGGACGGCGTCGTGGAGCGCCACGAGGTGCTCGACCCGCACGCCGCGCAGGACGCCGAGCTCGCGCACCGCCGGATCGTCGGCGTCGTGTCGGCCCGGCACGACCTTGACGGCGAGAGGGAGGCCGTCGTCCGTCCGCCGGGCCGCCCAGACCGTCGCGCTGCTCCCTCGCCCGAGCAGCGCGCCCATGGCATACCCGGGGACCTCCGGCGCGCTCGTCCTCTCCATGGCTCCACGCTCGCAGAGCCCGCCGAACCCCGCACAAAGTTATCCACAGGGGCCGACGGGGAGACCTGGCATACCGTGGACCCCATGCGATTCGAGCACCTCGGCTTCTCCCCCGACACCGTCGACTACCGGAGCGCCTGGGCGCACCAGCGCGCGGTCCACGCGGCCGTCGTCGCGGGGACCGAGCCGGACACCACGCTCCTGCTCGAGCACACCGCCGTCTACACCGCGGGCAAGCGCACCGAGCCGCACGAGCGGCCGTTCGACGGCACTCCGGTCATCGACGTCGACCGGGGCGGCAAGATCACGTGGCACGGGCCCGGCCAGCTCGTCGGCTACCCCATCGTCCACCTCCCCGAGCCGATGGACGTCGTCGCCCACGTGCGGCGCCTCGAGGAGGTCATGATCCGGGTGTGCGCCGACCTCGGCGTCGAGGTCGTCCGCGTCGACCACCGCAGCGGCGTGTGGGTGCACGACAGCCGCGGAGGGCCCGACCGCAAGCTGGGTCAGATCGGGGTCCGGGTGAGCCAGGGGGTCACGATGCACGGGTTCGCCCTCAACTGCGACGCCGACCTGTCCTGGGCCGACCTCATCATCCCATGCGGCATCGCCGACGCCGGGGTCAGCTCGCTCACCCGCGAGGCCGGCCGTCGCGTCACCGTCCAGGACGTCCTGCCGTATGCCGAGAAGCACCTGACCGACATCCTCGGCTGACCCGTCGGGCCGCTCCGGCGCTCAGTCCGGCCCGCTCCGGCGCCTCAGTCCCGCCCCACCCCGGTCTCCGGTTCCGTCCGGGCGCCTCCGTCCCGCCCCGCCGCCCGGCGCAGCACGCGCCGGACCCGCCGACCCACCTGGGCCTCGCGCACCTCGCGCACCTGCGCCCGCACCGACCGCAGCCCGGCGCGCTGCGCCTTCACCTGGCGCTCCAGCGTGGCGATCCGGCGACGGTCCTCGCGCACCTGCCGGTCGAGGTCGGTGAGGTAGTGCAGATGGGTCCGTGGGGAGCCCCCGTAGATCGGCAGATCGGGCCGGAACCGCTGGCGCCCCGGTCGGCGCATGTCGCTCTCCCGGTTGCCCCAGAGCCAGGCGATCCGGGAGGCGACGGCGACCGGGTCGGCGGTGACGAGGGGACCGGCGCCCCGCGGGTAGGGCGCCGTGGCGACGCGCTCGGCATACTCGGGATTGGCCCGGCCGGGCTGGTGCACGTGCTCGATCCCGTTGCGCTCGAGGAAGGCGAGCCACCGGTCCCACGTCTCGGGCAGCCGGGCGTTCATCGGCTCCAGGTCGCACGCCTCGTACAGGTCCCGGGCGAGGTGGCGACCCGACCGCATGACGTCGGTGAGCCGCGCCGACGGGATGGCGTGGTAGTCGCACAGCTCCTGCACCCGCGAGTCGACGGTGAGGACGAAGGCCGGCGTGCCGGCGGTCAGCGCGGCGACGTTGCCGTGGATGCGCGTGCCGAAGGCGAAGTCCATCCCGGCCATGAAGGCATACCAGGGCCGCGGGTTGGTGAAGAAGCGCAGTCGGCCCTCCTGGTATGCGGGGTGGTCGATGCTCGCGGGGACCCCCTCGGGGAAGTCGTCGGCCGTCCGGCCCCAGAGGACGAGCTGCCCCCCGCTCAGCGTCTGGTACACCGACACGATGCCGGGGTGGGCCGCCTCGTTGTCCCGGTAGAGCGTCCCGACGGGGGCCACGCTCTCGACGGCCTCGGCGTTGAAGGCCACGCGAGAGTCCTGGGTGAGCCGGTCGAGGGTGCGCTCGACCCGGAACTCCCGGCCGTTGCGGAGCATCGAGGGGCAGCCGACGATGTCGATGACGGAGTCGGGGAAGCCGAGGTCGAGGAGCGCCTGCCGGGTCGACTCGCCGCGCACGCCGATCGACGTCGAGCGCTCCAGGACGGCGGCGACGAAGCGCTGGGCGATCCGGCGCTCCTCCTCCGGCAGCTCGAAGACGTCCCCGCCGATCGTCGACTGGCCCCCGATGCCCGTCACGACGACCGGGATGGTGAGCCGCTCGACGACGTCGGCGAGGTGGAGCAGCTGCCGCGCCGCGTAGCCCGGACGGATCGCGTTGGCGAGCGGGATGAGGTAGCGGTCGTAGTGCTCGTTGAGGTAGGCGATCTCGTCCTCGCCGAGCGGGCGCCGCTCGAGCTCGTAGCCGTCGCAGGTCACCTCCGTGCCCGGGGTGTTGACCACCTCGTAGACCGCGTCGCTGAAGAGCATGTTGCCCGTGTTGCTCGCGTAGTGGCCCATTCCCCGCCACGCGAAGGCCGACTCGATGGGCGTCGTGTCGTGCGGGGGCCGCCCGGCACGGATCAGTACCCGGTTCATTTCGTCACACCGTCCTTGCCCGGGCGTCCGCCCGGATTCCCTCGTCCCGGGTGTCCGCCCGGCTCCCTCGTCTGCGCGTCCACGCCGGTCCGGGGGCGTCGGCAGGCGTCCGGTGGGGTCGGCGGGAGTCGGGCACACCTTAGCCGGGCGCTAGGGTGGACGGGTGACCGTGGCACCCGAGGGACGCCGACTGCTGCGGGTCGAGGCCCGGAATGCCGAGACCCCGATCGAGCGCAAGCCGGAGTGGATCCGCACGACGGCCCGGATGGGCCCCGCCTACAGCGAGCTCCACGCCATGGTGAAGTCCGAGGGCCTGCACACCGTCTGCCAGGAGGCCGGCTGCCCCAACATCTTCGAGTGCTGGGAGGACCGCGAGGCGACCTTCCTCATCGGCGGCGACACGTGCACGCGACGGTGCGACTTCTGCGACATCGCGACGGGCCGGCCACAGCCGCTCGACCGCGACGAGCCGCGTCGGGTCGCCGAGTCGGTCCGCCGGATGGGCCTGCGCTACTCCACCGTGACGGGGGTCGCCCGCGACGACCAGCCCGACGGCGCCGCGTGGCTCTACGCCGAGACGATCCGCCAGATCCACGCCCACAACCCCTCGACGGGCGTCGAGATCCTCCCGCCCGACTTCGGCGCCCAGCCGCACCTCGTCGGCCAGGTCTTCGACGCCCGGCCCGAGGTCTTCGCGCACAACCTCGAGACGGTCCCCCGCATCTTCAAGCGGATCCGGCCCGCCTTCGGCTACGACACGTCGCTGCGCGTCCTCACGATGGCGCGCGACGCCGGGCTCGTCACGAAGTCCAACCTCATCCTCGGCATGGGCGAGGAGGACCACGAGATCGAGCAGGCGATGCGCGACCTCCACGACGCCGGCTGCGACATCCTCACCATCACCCAGTACCTCCGCCCCTCCCCCCGGCACCACCCCATCGCGCGCTGGGTCCCGCCGCGCGAGTTCGTCCAGTGGAGCGACCTCGGCACCGAGCTGGGCTTCAAGGGCGTCATGGCCGGGCCGCTCGTGCGCTCCTCCTACCGCGCGGGCCGGCTCTGGGCCCAGGCGATGCGCACGTGGGGTCGGCCCATCCCCGAGCACCTGGCCCACCTCGGCGGCGCGGCCGACGACCCGGCCCGCCAGGAGGCGGCGGCGTTGCTCCGGCGGGACCGCGGCGCCGTATCCTAGGAGATCGAGCCGGGCGGACGGCATACGTCAGCGTCCATCCGCCGGCCGGCCGCACCGAACCACCCCCGAAAGGCGCCGCGATCCCCGTGTCCGAGTCCACCGAGAAGAAGCCCGGCCGGTTCGCCGGGATCCGCGACGGCTACAAGGCCATCAAGAGCCTCGACCCGTCCGTCACGTGGTGGATGATCGGTGCGTTCCTGCTCACCGTCCTCGTCCTCACCGGCATCGGGCTCGCCCTCGGGCACTGGATCTACGCCCTCATCGTGTCGATCCCCGCGGGGCTCCTCGCCGCGACCTTCATCCTCAACCGGCGCGGCAACGCGGCGATGTACAACGCCCTCGACGGGCGGCCCGGAGCGGTCGGCGCGGCACTGCAGGGGATGGGCAAGCGGGGCTGGTATGCCGACCCGGAGCCGGTCGCGATGGACGCCCAGCGGGGCACCAAGCCGAGCGACCTGTCGGGGGCCGCGATGGTCTACCGCGCGCTCGGCCGGCCGGGGATCGTCCTGCTCGCCGAGGGACCGCGCTCCCGGGCGACGGCCCTGCTGAAGTCGGAGGCCAAGAAGGTCGCCCGCGTCACCCCGGGTGTCCCCCTCCAGACGTTCTACGTCGGGCCCGACGAGGAGGCCGGCGACCTCGAGCTGCGCAAGGTCTCGAACAAGCTGACCCGGATGAAGCCGGTCCTCACCAAGGAGGAGACGGCGACCGTCAACAAGCGGCTGAAGTCGCTCGGCGGCATCCGCCCGCCGATCCCCGCGGGCGTCGACCCGACCCGGGTCCGCGTCGACCGCAAGGCCATGCGCGGCAAGTAGGCCGTCCACCCGGCGGGCGGTCAGCGGCGAGCCTCACGAGATGAGTCGTTCCCGGTGAGGTGACCGGCGTCCCTGGCATACCTCGACCGGCTGGGGCTGGACTGGGTCGAGGTATGCGATGTCCCTGCGGTGGTCCCCGCATACCTCGACCCGCTGAGGGCCGCGCGGGATTGACCTGACCCAACTCGCGATATATCGTGAGTGTGCCAAACGCGATATAGCGCGAGGCCCACGATACCCGAGGAGGGACCGGCATGACGCAGACCTGGACCATCGACGGGCCGAAGGTCATCGACGTCGGGGAGGACGGCGAGCGGGTCACCCACCTCGAGGTGAGCCTCGTCGGCGGGGACCTCGACGTCGTGACGCACACCGACTCCCCCACCGCCCGCGTCGAGGTGGAGTCCGTCGAGGGTGCCCCGCTCGGGGTCGACTGGGACGGCAGCCGCCTGCGCGTCATGCACCTGCCCGCGGGCAGCCGGCTCGCCGAGCTGTGGAGCGCCCACGGTGCGGCCGGCTTCTTCGGCTTCCTCGGGGCTCGGCTCTCCGGCATCGAGCGGCACCAGGCCCGCGTCTCGATCTCCGTGCCCGCCGAGTGCGAGGTGAAGGTCCGCACCGTCACCGCCTCGGCGCTCGTCTCCGGCATCGCCGGCCCGGTCAGCATCGGCACCGTCTCCGGCGGGCTGAGCGTCGACGACGTCCGCGGCAGCGTCGACGCCAACACGGTGAGCGGCGACGTCGAGTGCCGCGACCTGCGCGGCTCCCTGCGGGTCAACGCCGTGTCCGGCGCGGTGACCGCCCAGGCGAGCGACCTCCCGACGGTGCGGGTCACGACGGTCTCCGGCGACATCGTCCTCGACCTCGTCAACCCGCGGGCGCAGATCAGCTCGACGTCGGTGTCGGCCAACGTCACCGTCCGGGCGCCGTACACCGGGTTCGACCTCAGCGCGACGAGCGCCTCCGGCCACGTCGTCGCCGGCGGCCAGTCCTACGACTCGCGTCGCTCGCGGGCCGACCGGTCCCGGCACATCCGGGAGGGCGACGGGGGCATGCGGATCCGCGCCACCGCGGTGAGCGGCGACATCGTGCTCCTCCCGGGCGCGGTCGCCGGGCGGGAGACGGCCCGATGAGCCCCGTCTTCGCCCACGGCCAGCTGCGCCTCTACCTCCTCGCGCTCCTCGACGAGGGGCCGCGCCACGGCTATGAGGTCATCCAGGCCCTCGAGCAGCGCTTCAACGGTCTCTACTCCCCGAGCGCCGGCACGGTGTACCCCCGGCTCGCCAAGCTCGAGGAGGAGGGGCTCGTCGAGCGGACCGACGAGGGGCGCAAGGCGGTCTACCGGATCACCGACGCGGGGCGCGCCGAGGTCCACGACCGGCAGGCCGACCTCGCCGACCTCGAGGCCGACCTCGACCACTCGGTGCGCCGGCTCGCCGACGAGGTCCGCGCGCGCGTCCGCGACGAGGCCCGCGACCTGCGCAGCGAGCTGCGCGACGCGGCGCGGGCCGCCCGCGCGAGCGCCGTCCCAGCGGGCGGCCCGACCTACGGCGGTGGTCACCACGGCTACGACAAGGCCGACGCCCACGTCATCTCCGACGTCGAGCGGTCCGTCGCCGAGCTGCGCGTCGAGGCCCGCCAGGCCTGGAAGCGCCGGACCCTGACGACCGCCCAGCTCGTGGAGATCGTCGGCATCGTCACCGACGCGACGCAGCGGATCCGCACCGTCGTGGCCCGTCCCGGCGACCGGGTCTGAGACCCGTGTGGGTCGCCTCGCGCCTCCTCGTCGGTGCCGCCCTCGCCCAGGGGGCGACCCTCACGGCATACCGCCGCCGGCCCCTGGCCCCGCGGTCAGCGGCGGACGATGACGGTCCCTGCGGCCCGGTCGTGGAGCCCCCGGCCGTCCTTGTCCCAGATGACGGCCGGGATGAACAGGCACAGCAGGAGCGTCCGGACGAGGACCTGGACCGGCGTCATGAACGGCCGGCCGAGCGAGCCGACGCGCAGCCCGAGGAGCCGGTGGCCGATCGTCGAGCCGGTGAGCGAGACGAGGACGAGGTTCTCCACCGCGAACACGGCGAGGGGCACGAAGGACCCGCCGCCGGTCTCCCCCCACCGGACGTGGAACAGCCCCGTCGCGACGAGGAGGCAGAGGACCCAGTCGACGAGCACCGCGACGAGCCGCCGGCCGAAGCGGGCCACGGACCCCGGTCCGGCGGCGGGCAGCCCGAGGGCCTGCCCGGGATAGGCGCTCGTCGTCACGACAGGAAGGGTATGCCGCGGGCCGGCTCTCCCCGCCCCCGGCCTCGCCCGCGGTCCCACGCCGCGGCCTGACGCCACGTGGTGCCCACCGACCGCCGCCGTCTCACGCAGCGGCGTGGCCCTCCCGCCCGCCGGGTGCGGGACGGCATACTCGGGCCGAGCCATCCAGTCGCCCCGTCCAGTCACCCCGGTCCAGCCACCATCGGGTCGCCTCTGTTACACCGGCGAAACACCCGGGTCATGGGGGCGTCATGCCGGCGCCCTACTGTCTGGCTCAACGCACCGGCGGCGTAGCCGGCTACGCGCGCCCACCCAGTCCTTCTGCAGGAGGTTTCGATTGTTCAGCAACGCTGAGGAAGCCCTGGCTTTCATCACGGACGAGGACGTCAAGTTCGTCGACATCCGCTTCTGCGACCTGCCCGGCGTCATGCAGCACTTCAACGTGCCCGCCGAGTCCGTCGACCTCGACTTCTTCACGAACGGCCAGATGTTCGACGGCTCCTCGATCCGGGGCTTCCAGGCCATCCACGAGTCCGACATGAAGCTCATCCCGGACCCGACGACCGCCTACGTCGACCCGTTCCGGGCCGAGAAGACCC
>JBDIAL010000174.1:0-8008 GCA_039812405.1 Nostocoides sp. | reverse complement strand
CCGAAGTCGACGAGCTCGAAGATCGGCGCCTCCTCGTCCTTGTTGACGGCGACGATGGTCTTGGAGGTCTGCATCCCCGCCCGGTGCTGGATGGCGCCGGAGATGCCGGCCGCGACGTACAGCTGTGGGGAGACCTGCTTGCCGGTCTGACCGACCTGGTTGGAGTGTGGGTACCACCCGGCGTCGACCGCCGCGCGGGACGCCCCGACGGCGGCCCCCAGGCTGTCGGCGAACGCCTCGACCGGGCCGAAGTCGCCACCCGTGCCCCGCCCGCCCGAGACCACGATCGTGGCCTCGGTCAGCTCGGGGCGGCCGGTGGCCTGCTTCGGCTGGGTGTCGGTGATCCGCGCCGACCGCGCCGCCTGCGAGATGGAGACCTCCACGGGCACGGTCTGGCTGGTGACGGGATCCTCCTGCGGCGTGGCCGAGTTCGGCTTCACCGCAACGATCGGGGTGCCCTTGGTGACCGTCGCCCGCACCGTGTAGGAGCCGGCGAACACCGACTGCGTCGTCAGGACCCCCTCGCCGCCGGCCTCGACGTCGACGGCATCGGTGATCAGCCCCGACCCCGTCTTGATCGCCAGCCGCGCCGCGATCTCCTTGCCGGCGGAGGTCGCCGGGATGAGCACCGCCGCCGGGGCGACCTGCCCGACCAGCTGGGCCAGCACCTCCGCCTGCGGCGCGACGAGGTATGCCGTCGCGTCCGGGTCGGACACGGCATACACCGTCCGCGCGCCGTACGCCCCCAGCGACTCGACGGCCTCGGCCAGGCCGTCACCGATGAACACCGCGGACGGCTCCCCCAGACGGCGGGCGAGCGTGAGCAGCTCGAAGGTCGACCGGCGCACGGCACCCGCGGCGTGGTCGACGAGAACGAGAACCTCTGACATGACTGGATACTCCCTTTCCGACGACGCGCTGCTCAGAGGAACTTCCGGGCGGACAGGAACTCGGCCAGCCTCGTGCCGCCGTCACCGTCGTCGACGACGATGGTCCCCTTCTCCCGCGGCGGCCGCTTGGCGAACTCGGTCACCCGGGTCCAGGCCGCGTCCAGACCCACCTGCGACTCCTCGACGCCGAGGTCGGCCAGGCCCCAGGTCTCCACCGGCTTCCGCTTGGCCGCCATGATCCCCTTGAACGAGGGGTAGCGCGGCTCGTTGATCTGGTCGGTGACCGACACGAGCGCCGGCAGCGAGGCGACGATCGTCTCGCTCGCGGCGTCCCCGTCCCGGCGGATCGAGACGCTGTCGCCCTCCACCGTCAGCGCCGAGGCGAACGTCACCTGCGGCAGCCCCAGCCGCTCGGCGAGCATCGCCGGCACGACCGACATGATCCCGTCGGTCGAGGCCATCCCCGTGATGACGAGGTCGGGCGCGCCGATCCTCCTGATGGCCTCCGCCAAGACGAGCGACGTCGCCGGCGCGTCCGAGCCGTGCAGCGCCGGGTCGGTGACGTGGACCCCCTTGTCCGCCCCCATCTGCAGCGCCTTCTTCACCGCGTTCGCCGCCTGCTCCGGCCCCATCGTCACGACGGTGACCTCACCCCCGCCGGCCTCGACGATCTTCAGGGCCTCCTCGACGGCATACTCGTCGATCTCGGACAGGAGGCCGTCCACCCCCACCCGGTCGGTCGTGTTGTCGGAGTCGAACGTCCGCTCGGACTGCGCGTCCGGGACGTACTTGACGCAGACGACGATGTTCATGCGAGCTGTTCCCTCTTTGGTTGTCGGGTGACGAACCCAGCCATCCTCTCAGCGGTTCGTGCCGACGCGTACGCCGGACGGCCGTGATGCTCCCCACCTCGCGGTCAGGAGCCCTCGAAGACGGCCTTCCCCGGGCCGTTGGCGATGAAGGACTCCATGCCGACCTCCTTGTCCCGGGTGGCGAACAGCGACCAGAACAGGGAGCGTTCGAGGTCCAGCCCGGTCCGCAGGTCGACGTCGAGGCCCCGGTCGATGGCCTCCTTCGCGGCCCGGAGGGCGAGGCGGGGACCGGCGGCGTATGCCGCGACCCGCGCCCTCGCAGCGGCGACGACGGCGTCCGGGTCCTCGGAGTCGACGACCTCGTCGACGAGCCCGATGGCCAGCGCCTCGTCCGCGGAGACGAACCGCCCGGAGAAGATGAGGTCCTTGGCCCGGGCCGGGCCGACGAGCCGGGCGAGCCGCTGGGTGCCGCCGGCGCCGGGGATGACGCCGAGGAGGATCTCCGGCTGCCCGAGCCGAGCCCGGCGCGCCGCCACCCGGAAGTCGCAGGCGAGCGCGACCTCGCAGCCGCCGCCCAGGGCATACCCCGTGATCGCCGCGACGGTCGGCTTGGGCAGGCCGGCGATCGCCAGGGTGAACTCCTGGAGGAGGGCGGTGTGTGGCGCCATGTCGGCATACGAGAGGGCCGCCATCTCCTTGATGTCGGCGCCGGCCGCGAAGACCTTCTCACCGCCGTAGACGACGACGGCGCCGACATCGGAGCGCTCCTCCGCCTCGGCGCACGCGGCGATGACGCCGCGGGCGATCTCGCGGTTGAGGGCGTTCATCGGGGGCCGGTCGATGCGGATCGTCCCGATGCCGTCGGACACCTCGAGGCGGACGAGGTCGGTCACGACCCGGACCCGTCCTCGCCGGTGCCGTCGCCCGGGCCCTCTCCGGAGGCGCCGTCCGGGCCCTCGCCCTCCTCGCCGCCGGCGAACGGGTCCTCCCCGAGCGCCCGCTGGTGCCACAGGTGCACGGCGGCGAGGACGACCTGGATGCTGATGTTCGCCACCCCGGAGACGTCCTCGTCGGCCCGCACGAGGTGCTCGGTCGTCACGACGAGCGTGCCGTTGGCGATGCCCGTCTTGACGAGGTTCATCGTGAGGTTGACCTCGTTGCACGCGGTGAGCTGGGACAGCGCGTCCTGGGGCACCGGGTCGGCGATCTGCCACTGGCCGAAGGTGCGCATGACGATGAGCTCGGCCTCGATGCACCGGATGAACAACTGCTGCTCGTTGACGACGAACGCGACGTCGCCGTCGCCGTCGATGTCCGGCTGCAGCCCCATGTCGAGGAGTGCGTCGAGGACCCGGCCGCGCAGCGGGTGCTCGTCCGGCGGCGGCGGGAAGTTCGGGAGGGCTGTGGGGTCGCTCATACCCCAACCGTAGTCAACGGCGGGCCGGCGTGGCCCCCTAGGCTGGGGCGCCATGAGCTCGCGGACGCCACCCCCGACGATGGCCCGCCTCCCCACCACCCCGCGCGACCTCCCGCCGCGCCCGGGGGTCACCCTCCTCGAGGACGGGATCGACGTCGCGGTCTACGCCGGACACGCCGACGGCGTCGACCTCTGCCTCTTCGCCGCCGGCGACAGCAGCAGCACGTCCGAGCAGCGGGTGCCCCTCACCGAGCGGGCCCACGGCTGGTGGTTCGCGACGGTGCCGGGCATCGGCCGGGGCCAGCGCTACGGCTTCCGGGTCGAGGGCACCTGGGAGCCGTCGCAGGGGATGCGGCACAACCCGGCGAAGCTGCTCCTCGACCCGTATGCCAAGGCGATCGAGGGCGGGCTCACCTACGACCCGGCGGTCTACGGGCACGTCGTCGACGCCCAGCTGCGCGGTGACGACGAGCTGCGCTCCGACACCGACAGCGCCCCCTTCGTGCCCCGCTCGGTGGTCGTCGACGACGCCTTCGACTGGTCGGGCGACACCCCGCCGGAGCGCACCTACAGCGAGACGGTCGTCTACGAGACCCATGTCCGCAACCTCACGATGCGCCACCCCGAGGTCCCGGAGCGGCTGCGCGGCACGTATGCCGGCGTGGCCCACCCGGCCGTCCTGCGCCACCTGCGCTCCATCGGGGTCACGGCCGTCGAGCTGCTGCCGGTCCAGGCGTTCGTCAGCGAGCCCGACGTCGCGCGCCGGGGGCTGGTGAACCACTGGGGCTACAACACCCTCGGCTTCTTCGCGCCCCATGCGCGGTATGCCGCGGCGCGCGACCCGCAGGGCGTCCTCGACGAGTTCAAGGGCATGGTGCGACGCCTGCACGCCGAGGGCATCGAGGTCATCCTCGACGTCGTCTACAACCACACCTGCGAGCAGTCCCGGACCGGCGCGACCCTGGCCTGGCGCGGCCTGGACAACCGCGCCTACTACCGCCTCGACGCCCGCGGCCGCGACATCGACGTGACCGGCTGCGGCAACACCCTCGACCTGCGCCACCCCGTCGTCTGCCGGATGGTCCTCGACTCCCTGCGCTACTGGGTGACCGAGTGCCACGTCGACGGCTTCCGCTTCGACCTGGCCGTCGCCCTCGCCCGAGGCCGGGGGGACGACTACGACCCCGACCATCCCTTCCTCGTCGCCCTGCGGACCGATCCGGTCCTGTCCCGGGTCAAGCTCATCGCCGAGCCGTGGGACCTCGGGATCCACGGCTGGCGAACCGGACAGTTCCCGCCCCCGTTCGCCGAGTGGAACGACCGTTTCCGCGACACCGTCCGCACCTTCTGGCTGCCGGGCGTCGCGACCGACCTCGCCGGCCTGTCCGCCCAGCAGGGGCACGGCGTCCACGATCTGGCGACGCGCATCACCGGCTCCGACGACCTGTTCCGTGCCCACGACCGCGGCCCCATCGCCTCGGTCAACTTCGTCGCCGCCCACGACGGCTTCCCCGCCGCCGACCTCACGGCATACGACGTCAAGCACAACGGCGCCAACGGGGAGGGCAACCGCGACGGCTCGGACTCCAACCGCTCGTGGAACCACGGGGTCGAGGGGCCCACGGACTCCCCGACGATCCGTGCCGATCGGCGGCGCTCGATCCGCAACCTGCTCGGCACGCTCCTGCTCTCGACCGGCGTGCCGATGCTGTGCGGAGGCGACGAGCTGGGCCGCACCCAGCAGGGCAACAACAACGCCTACTGCCAGGACAACGAGATCTCGTGGGTCGACTGGGACCTCGCGGAGTGGCAGGAGGACCTCCTGGAGACGGTGCGGTTCCTCGCCGGGATGCGCCGCGAGCACCCCGTCCTGCGGCAGCGGAGCTTCTTCACCGGACGACCCGCCCACCCCGACGGGACCCGCGACCTCGACTGGTTCGACGGCGACGGGGCCCCGATGGGCGCCGGCTGGGGGCTCGGCTCCACCCGGACCCTCCAGGCGCTGCTCGACGGGCGGGTCGTCGGCAACAGCACGCTGCTGGTCGTCCTGCACGGCGGAGCGGACCCCCGGACGGTCACCCTGCCGCCGCTGCCCGGCGGCTGCACGGCATACCGCCTCGTCTGGGACTCGACATGGGAGCGTCCCGCGACGGACGGCGGACCACGCGTCGAGGGCCGGCTCGAGGTCGGCCCCGCCTCCCTGTGCCTGCTCCTCGGGGAGGCGCCCGCGCCGCCTGCCCCGGAGTCGAGGTAATCCCACCCCCCGAACCTCTACAGCACCACCGAACACCTCCATCCACACCGAATCCCCGGAGTCGAGGTATCTCCACCCCTGGCAGCGCCACGGAACACCTCCACTCGCACCCCACCCCGGAGCGCCAGCGGGGTAGAGGTAATCGGTACCCCTCCGACGGTGTCTTGACACCTCGACTCCCCCGGAGGTCCGCCGGGTCGAAGTATCCCGTATCTCTCCGGCTACCTCTACGGCACCACCGAACGCCTCCACTTGCCCCCGCCCCCGGAGCGCCAGCGGGGTAGAGGTAATCGGTACCCCGGCGACGGTGTCCTCACACCTCGACTCCCCCGGAGGTCCCCCGGAGTCGAGGTAATCCCGCCCCGCGTCGCGCCTCTGGGCCCTCCGGCGCACCTCACTCATAGCGCTTCCACCCCCGCGCCCACCCGAGCCCGATGGTGCGTGGAACGCATGAGATGAGCCAGCGCCACCTGGTCCATGAACGCCTCCCTGCGCAGGCGCAAGCCGATCAGGTCCATCCGGAGGACGAGGTCCCCGTCCATCGCGACGAGGTTGGCGCGCAGGTGGTCGTCGGACACCGAGAGCCCGGACTGGTGCCCCGAGCCGTCGATCTCGACGGCGAGCCCGTTGTCCCAACGCACGTCGAGATATATCCGCCCGTCGGGCCCCTCGCGCACGACCTGACGGGACGGCTCGGGCACCCCTCGCCCACGGCAGAGCGACGCGAAGTCCAGCTCGCCGAGCGACTGTGCACCGTCGGCGATGTCATGGACGAGCGTGCGGACCAGCCCTCGCCGCGCGCGGCCCGGGATGGCCGTGGCGGCGCAGAGCAGCTGCGCACCGGTCACCAGCCGCTGCTGGACCGGCATGGCGAGGAGGAGCGCGGCCTGGCGGTCCGAGCAGGCCCACTGCGCGGCACGGACCGCGGCATACGCCGGCTTGACACGAGGCAGACCGGCCTCGACGACCTCCTCCGGCACGCGGCGGATGACCTTGTGCACCCGCAGGTCCGTATGCGACCGCAGCGCAACACGATGCACGACCGACACGTGGACGACGCGCTCCTCGAACCCGGTCATGCCGGCTGCCTGGAGCGCCGACACGCCGTCGACCGCAGCCACCCGCGCCCCGACCTCCCACACCGCCCTCCACCGTCGCGCCGCGTCGTCGAGCTCGCCCGTATGCATGGCGACCGTCTGCCGTCCGTGCATCCGCCACCGGCCGGCCGCGACCTCGCGGGCCACCATGCGCGCGTCGATCCCGAGCTCGGCCAGCGCGCTGCGGGACACCACGCCACTGCTCGCCTCCGCGGACGCCGCAGCGGCGTGACGGAGGCCATCGAGATGGCGGGCCGGGCTCATGCGGGCAACGCTGCCCGCCAGCGGTCCCGAGCGCAGCCCTGGAAGAGGACCTGTGGACGACCGGTGGAGCTGTCATGGCCCTGTGGACGACGCCGGATACCTCGACCCGGCGGACTCCCGGGAGAGTCGAGGTGTTAGGACACCGTCGCCGGGGCCCCGATTACCTCCATTCCCGCTGGCGCTCAGGGGGTCGAGGTGTCAGGACCCCGGGCGGGCGGCATCGAATACCTCCACCCCAGCGGGTCCCCACGGAGTCGAGGTGTCAGGACACCGTCAGAGGGGCACCGATTACCTCTACTCCCGTTACCTCTACTCCCGCCACCGCCCCGGCCCGAGCGACGGCCGGCCGGTCAGGCGTTGGCGACGAGGCCGAGGGCGGCCGGGGTGGACAGGCCGTCATGCGTGGGCAGGACGCGCACGGTGTAGCCGAACGACCCGGTCCGCGACAGGACGATGTCTCCGTCGAACTTGTGCCGGCCCGCCTCGTAGGTCTCGGTGTGCACGAGGTCGGCCGTCTCGATGTCGGTGAGGTCGTCGCTGTCGCGCAGCGCGTGGCCGTGGACCACCTGCACCGTGACCTCCTCGGGGGCGAGGTCGCCGAGCGAGACGTAGGCCGTGACGTGGAGGACGTCGCCGACCTGCGGGGAGTCCGACACCCCGGAGGACTCGACGTGGTCCACGTGGACGGCCGGCCAGTCCTCGCGCGCCCTCGCCGTGTAGGCCGCGAGGTCCTTGGCGAGCGCGAACCGGTCCGCCGCGGCCGCCCGCGCGGACCGGGCCGCCGGCGCGTAGAGCTGCTCGGTGTAGTCGCGGACCATCCGGGTCGCGAGAACCTTCGGGCCGAGGGTCGAGAGGGTGTGGACGATCATCGACAGCCAGTTCTGTGGCAGACCGGCCTCGTCCCGGTCGTAGAACCGGGCGATGACCTCGTTCTCGATGAGGTCGTACAGCGCGTTGGCCTCGAGGTCGTCGCGCCGCTCGGGGTCCTCGACGCCGTCGGCCGTCGGGATGGCCCAGCCGTTCTGGCCGTCGTACCACTCGTCCCACCAGCCGTCGAGGATCGACAGGTTGAGGCCGCCGTTGAGGGCCGCCTTCATGCCGGAGGTGCCGCAGGCCTCGAAGGGCCGCAGGGGGTTGTTGAGCCACACGTCGCAGCCGGGGTAGAGGTGGCGCGCCATCGCGATGTCGTAGTTCGGCAGGAAGACGATGCGGTGCCGCACGTCCTCCTGGTCGGCGAACTGGACCATCTGCTGGATGAGCTGCTTGCCCGTCTC
>JBDIAL010000173.1:0-8027 GCA_039812405.1 Nostocoides sp. | reverse complement strand
GAGGTCGCGCAGGCCGGTGCGGTCGAACTGCATCCGCAGCCGGCCGGCCGCCTCCGCGACGGCGGACGCCTTCTGGGCGAGCACCTCGGGGGCGGCGCCGCCGACGGCCTGCGGCCAGAAGTAGTGCAGCTGGCGCAGGGCCGCGGCGTGGAAGGTCCGGGCCTGGACGCCGCCGACGCCGAGGGTGCGCAACCGGGTGCGCATCTCGCCCGCGGCCCGCGCGGTGAAGGTCACGGCGAGGACGCGCTGCGGCTGGTAGGTGCCGGAGAGGACCCCATAGGCGATCCGGTGGGTGATGGCGCGCGTCTTGCCCGTCCCGGCGCCGGCGAGCACGCACATCGGGCCGGTCGGCGCCTCGGCGACCCGGCGCTGCTCCGGGTCGAGGGCGGCGAGGACCGCGTCCGCGTCGGGGTGCAGCAAGGGCGGTGGGGACATCCCCGCGATCCTCTCACCTTGGGTCCAACCCGGGCCCACCCCGGCCGTCGGCGCTCCCCGACAGCCGCCCGGCGCTCTCCCGGCGGAATGCCTGGTGCGTCCCCGGTGTTGCTCCTGCGGGTGCGGCTGCACCGCGCGCCCGGCGGGAGCACCCGCCCACCGGCGGCGCAGCGGCCACCGGCGCACCGACCACCGACACACCGTCAAGGAGCGAGATGTCCGTCGAGTCCCCGGCCCCCGGGTCCGTCACGATGTTCACGACCTCGTGGTGCGGCTACTGCCGTCGCCTCAAGGCGCAGATGGACCGTGAGGGCGTGGCCTACTCCGAGGTGAACATCGAGGAGACGCCCGACGCCGCCGACTTCGTCATGGAGGTCAACGGCGGGAACCAGACCGTGCCCACCCTGCTCTTCCCCGACGGGTCCTCGGCGACCAACCCCTCCATCGCCGAGGTCAAGAAGCGCCTCGGCGTCTGAGCCGCGGCGCCGCCGGGCCGCCGGTCGCGACGCCGCCGGCCTGCGACGGAGCGCGTCACTCGCCGCGCAGGGACACCTCGGGCGCCTCGATGGGCCCGCCGAACCAGTGCTCGATGAGCCGCCGGGCGATGGACAGCCGCTGCGGGATGTGGATCTCCCCCGCGCGGACCGCCGCCAGCAGCTCCTCCCGGCTGAACCAGCGCGCCGCGTCGATCTCCTCCACCTGCAGCGCGAGCGGGCCGAGGTCCGCCCGGGCGGTGAAGCCCAGCATGAGCGAGGCAGGGAAGGGCCACGGCTGGTCGCCGAGGTAGGTGACGTCGTGGACGACGAGCCCGACCTCCTCGAGCACCTCCCGCGCCACGGCCGCCGCGAGCGACTCGCCCGGCTCGACGAACCCGGCGAGCACCGACATCCCGGACGAGGTGAACCCGGCCCCGTGAGCGAGCAGGAGCCGCTCGGCGTCGTCGACGACGGACATGATGACGGCCGGGTCGGTCCGCGGGAAGTGCAGGCTGTCGTCGGCCGGGCAGTGGCGGACCCAGCCCGCCTGGACCACCTCGGTCGGCGCGCCGCAGCGGGGGCAGTGACCGTGGGTGGAGTGCCAGTTCCAGAGGGCGAGGCCGGTCGCGAAGAGCACCGCCTCGAGGTCTCCGAGCTGGGTCCCCACGGCCCGCAGCCCGCTCCAGCCGGGGGCGCCCCGGTCGTCGGCCGGGCCCGCGACGAGGACGTATGCCGTGCCTCCGCTCTCCCCGAGGTAGGCCGCGAGACGCTCGCCGTCGCCATACCGGGGCGGCCGCAGCAGGAGGGCCGGGCCCGCCCCGACGGGCGCCTGGCCGCCGCGCAGCTCGAGAACGGCGGTCGTCTCGTCAGCGAGGAGCCGGTCGAGCAGACCCGGCTCGTTGCGCCGCTCGGCATGCCGCTCGAACGAGCCGGAGAAGGACAGGTCCGGCAGCGGTTGTCCAGATCGGGGCACGGCCTCCACCCTACGGGGGCTCTGTCGGCATACGGTTGCCGCGTGGAACGCAGCCCCTACGTCCTCGCCGCCCTCGCCAGCGTCGCCGTGCCCGGGCTTGACCCCACCGGCGTCCAGCCCCTCGCGAGCGCGCCCGAGCACGAGTTCGACCTCGCCTTCGTCACCGACAGCCAGGACCGCCGGTGGGTGGTCCGCGCCCCGCGGAGCCGGGCCGCGGCCGCCCGGATGGAGGAGTGCCTGCCCCTGCTCGGGCTCCTCGCCCGACGGCTGCCCTTCGCCATCCCGGCTCCCAAGGGGTTCGCCCCGCTTCAAGGGGGCGGCCGGGCCTGCGTCTACCCGGCGATCCCCGGCCACCCCGTCGACTTCGCGGGGCTGCCGAGCGGGCAGGGCCTCGCCGTCGAGATGGGCCGGGCCATCGCGGCCATCCACAACGTCGACCCCCGGCTGTTCGACGAGGCCGGGCTGCCGGCATACGACGCCGACACCTACCGGACCCGCCGGCTCGCCGACCTCGACCGCGCGGCCGAGACCGGCCGAGTGCCGAGCGCCCTGCTCACCCGCTGGGAGCGGGCGCTGGAGGACGTCAACCTGTGGCGGTTCGCGCCGACGCCCGTGCACGGCGACCTCACCGGCGACGAGGTCCTCGTCGTCTTCGCCGACGAGAGTGACGGCACGACGGGCACGGTGCGGGGGGTGACCGGCTGGGAGGACGCCAAGGTGGCCGACCCGGCCGACGACTTCGCGCACCTCGTCGCCGACGCCGAGCCGGACGCGCTGGAGACGGTCATGGAGGCCTACGCCCACACCCGGGTCGAGCGCCCCGACCCCAACCTGCTCGTCCGCGCGCGGCTGGCGGCCGAGCTGTCCCTCCTCGGCGACCTCATGCACGCCATCTCGGCGGGCCACGACGAGGCGGCGGACGCCCACACGGCCGCCCTGCGCCGACTCGACGAGCAGGTCCACGCCCACGAGGAGGCGGAGAACGACTACCGCCGCACGAGCCTGGAGCCGGTGACCCCCGCCCGTCGCAGCGTGCCCCCGCCGCCGGTCGTCGAGGAGGAGTGGGACGAGACCGAGGAGACCGAGCTCATCCCCCTCTCGGCGTCCTCCACCGCGGCGGTCGAGGATGCCGAGGAGCAGGCGCTGACCGCCGCGGACGTCGACCCCTTCGGCGACTTCCCGGAGGACGAGGTCGACGACACCGACGAGGCGGGTGGCGTCATCGACCCGGAGGAGCCCGGCGCCGAGGGTGAGACGGAGCCGTCGGAGGAGGTCGACGAGCCCGACGAGCAGCCGGACGACGAGGCCGCTCCGGTGCAGGGCGAGCCGCGCGAGCCATAATCCGTCAGGAGATGCTGATGGGGCCGGTGTTGCGCCGTGAGGTCGGTGCATGGAGGTCCCCGAATACCTCGACTGGCGGGGCGCTAGGCCGAGTGGAGGTATCCGATGCACCGGCGGTGGCCTGCGAATACCTCGACCGGGTGGGGCAGGGCTCGGACTGGGAATGACTCGTCCGGCCGTCACGAGGCGTCACCCCCGGAGCACGGCGACGAGGTCGGCGGCCGAGGGCAGCTCGGGGTAGACGGTCTCCCCCGTCGCCGCATAGAAGAAGGCGCCCCGCACCTGCCCGGGCTCGAGTCCGCGCAGCCGGGCGAAGGCGACGGCGTAGGCCGCGAGCTGGAGGGCCCGGACCCGGGCCGCCGCCCCCGTGGGCGGCGCGCCGGTCTTCCAGTCGACGACGACGAACCGCTCCCGGCCGTCCGGACCCGGCGGGTCGGCGAACACGGCATCGATCCGCCCGCGCACCGCCACCCCGCCGAGCACCGTCTCGAGGCTCGTCTCGACGGCGACCGGAGTGCGCCCTGCCCACGGGCTCGCGAGGAAGCGCGCCTTGAGCCGCTCGACGTCGGCGCCGGCGTCGTCCGTGACGTCCGCATCGGCACTGCCCGGCAGGTCGAGGACGTCGACGATCGCGGCCCGGGCGAAGTGCTGCTCCACCCACGCGTGGAAGGCCGTGCCCCGACGCGCCGAGCGGGCCGGGGCCGTCGGCACCGGCCGGCGCAGGTCGACCGCGAACCGGGCGGGGTCGGCCGCGAGCGCCACGAGGGCCGAGGTCGACAGGTGGGAGGGCAGGTCGACGACGGCCGGCCCCGGAGCGTGGCGGGCGGCATGCTCGGCGAGCAGGACGTCGATCTCGTGTCGCAGCCCGTCCGGGCCAGCCCTCCCTGCCGGATCGGCACGCCCGGCCGGGCCGGACGCTGTCCCGGCCGGATCGGGCCCACCCTCCGGCGGCTCCTCGAGGACGGCCCGGATCCGCTGCGCGGAGGCGGCGATGACCGCCCGCCGGTCCCGCACCGGCTCGGTCGGCCACTCGACGAACCGCTCGACCGCGGTGGCCGGGTTGACGACCGGCGTGCCGTCGGCCGGCGGCAGGTCGCACCACGGTCCGCGCCGCACCGGTGAGCCGGGTGCCTCGCATACCTCGGCCAGGAAGCGACTCGTCAGCCGCGGGGTCGTCTGCCCGCCCCAGACGTGCGCGGTGAGGAGCATGGCGCGCCGCGCCCGGGTGAGGGCGACATAGGCGAGGCGCCGCTCCTCCTCCACCCCGAACGCGCCGTTCTCGGCGACGAACCGCAGGCATCGGGCGTGGAGGTCGGCCCGGTCGGTGGCCCCCGCCCAGTCGAGGACCGGGAGGCCGTCGCGGTCGCCGCGCAGGTCATACGGGATGCCGCCGTCGGCGAGCGAGCCGATCCATCCGCGGTCCGACGCGGGGGGATGGGTCCACCGGCCGGCCTGCGCGCGGGTCCGGCTCCCCTGGTGGGCCGGGAAGGCCGCCTCCACGAGCCCGGGCACCGCGACGACGTCCCACTCCAGACCCTTGGCCGAGTGGACGGTGAGGATCTGGACGGGCCCGGCGACGGGGGCGAGGTAGGTCTTGTCGAGGGCGCGCTCCTGGACGTATGCCAGGTCCAGCCCCCGCTCCTGGTGCAGGGCCGCCTCGAGCCAGGCGAGGAAGGCCGGCAGGGTCGCGCGGTCGGCGCTCGCCGAGAACCCGTCGGCCACGTCCGCGAACGCGTCGAGGTGGGCCCGTGCGGTGGCCGGGGTGTAGTCGTGCCGAGCGAGCACCTCGATGTCGAGTCCGAGGGCACGCTCGGCCTCCCCGGCCAGCTCTCCCAGCCCGAGGCCGCCGAGTCCCCGGAGCCGCTCGACGACCCGGCCCAGGCCGGCCAGCCGCTCGTGGGCGACCGGGTCGACCCGCTCGCCCTGCGACCCGACCCAGCCGGGCGGCGGCAGGTCGTGGAGCGCCTCGACGAGGCTCGGCTCGTCGGAGCTGTCGAGGGCGAGGTCGGGGCCCGACCCGCGGGGGCCGCCCACCCGTTGACGCAGCCTGGCCCACGCGGCGAACCCGTCGAGGTCGGCGGCCCCGAGCCGGACGACCGGCCCGGTGAGCAGTCGCATGAGCTGGTCGCCGCGCGCCGGGTCGGCGACGACATGGAGCAAGGCGACGAGGTCGGCGACCTCGGGGGTGGTGAGCAGGCCGCCCAGGCCGACGACCTCGTAAGGGACGCCGCGCTCCTCCAGCGCATCCATGACGGGTCCGAACTGGGAGCGCTTGCGACACAGGACGGCGGTGCTGGCCGCCGGATCACGGCACCGCTGTGCGACCAGCCAGTCCGCGACATAGCCGGCCTCGTCGGTGTCGGTGAGCAGGCGGGCCGCCGAGACCTCGCCCTCCCCCGCACCCGGACGGCCCTCGAGGACGAGGCCGGAGGCGGCCAGCGGCGCGGCGACGAGGTTGGCGACGGCGAGGACGGCAGCGTCGTTGCGCCAGCTCGTGGAGAGTCGCAGGACGCCGTCGGGCGGCACCCCGAAAGCCTCGGGAAAGCGCCGCAGGGTCGTCGCGCTCGCCCCCCGCCAGCCGTAGATCGACTGGTTCGGGTCCCCCACCGCGACGACGGGCAGTCGGTCGCCCGGGGCGGTCGAGCCGGCCGGGTCAGCCGCGTCGGCCGGGTCGGTCGGGACGGTCGGGACGGCGAAAAGGGCCCGCAACAGCTCGAGCTGGGCCTCCGAGGTGTCCTGGAACTCGTCGAGGAGCACGGCGCGGTAGCGCGCCCGCTCCAGCTCGCCGACCCGGGGCACCTCGATGGCCAGCCGGGCCGCGACGGCCATCTGGTCGGCGAAGTCCATGGCGTCCTGGGCCCGCTTGAGCTCCTCGAAGCGCCGGACGAGAGGCAGGACGGCACGCCGCTCCCGCAGGCTGGTGACGAGTCCGCGGATCTCGCCCTGCGCACCGGTCCCGGCGGGCAGCGCCTCCACGCGCGCGAGGATGCGGTCGAGGTGCGCCTCGACCTCGTCCACGGATCGAAGGTGCTCGGCGAGCTGCCCCGCGACGTGGAGGACGCCGTTGATGACGGTGGACTCGGCCTTGTCGACGGCCTCCATGGGCCCGGCGTAGCGGGCGACGGCCTCCGCGGCCAGCTGCCAGGCCGCGGCATCGGTGAGCAGCCGCGAGTCCGGCTCCCGCCCGGCGAGCAGGCCGTGGTCGCGCACCAGCCCCGCGGCATACGCGTGGTAGGTGGAGACGGTGACCGCCCCGCCGAGGAGGGCCGCGTCGTCGCCGGTCGCCGGCTCCCACAGCCCCGCGCCCCGCAGCGCGCCGAGCCGGCGCGTCACCCGGTCGGAGAGCTCACTGGCCGCCTTGCGGGTGAAGGTGAGCCCGAGCACCTCCTCCGGCTCGACGAACCCGTTGGCCACGAGCCACACGACGCGGGCCGCCATCGTCTCGGTCTTGCCCGATCCCGCGCCGGCGACGACGAGGCTCGGCCCGAGCGGCGCCTCGATGACGGCGCGCTGCTCGGGGGTGGGCCGGTGCGTGCCGAGGGCGTCGGCGATCGCGTCGGCGCTGTATGCGATGTCGGTGCCGGTCACAGCGTCCGCCCCTCCGGCTGGGCCGGGCAGCTCCCGCGGACCGGGCAGATCCGGCAGGCCGGGCCGGGGGTCGCCCGGAACCGCGAGCCGGCCATCGTCGCCGCCGCCTGCTCGACCAGGTCTGCGGCCCACCCGGGATCGGGGTCCTCGGCGAGCGGCCCCTGGACGGTCGGCCGGACCTCCTTGGTGGCCTTCCTCCCGAGCTGGAGGAGGGCCGCGCCCGCGGACTCCCGGCCCAGGTCGGGGAAGGCACCCTCCTCGACGGCCAGCTGGTAGCACCCGAGCTGCGGGTGCCGCGGCACCTCGGCCGCGGTCGGGCCGCTGCTTCCCGTCTTGTAGTCGACGACCCGCAGCCGTCCCCCGGCATCCTGCTCGAGGCGGTCGACCCGACCGCGGATCTCGGCGCGCCCCCACGCGACCCGCAGCTCCCGCTCGACGCCGACCCGACGCCATCCGTCGGCCCGGCTCGCCTCGGCATACGCCGCGAGACGGTCGACCATGGCATACGCCTGCTCGTGCTTGCGGTCGCCGACCCAGCCGGGGGGCAGTCCGAGCCGACCCCAGCGGGCATCGAGGGCGGCGCGCAGCAGCGCGGCGCTGTCGCCGTCGGCGCTCTCGGCGGCGACCTCGTGGACGAGGACGCCGATGTCCTTGGACCCCACGCCCGGCGTGTCGCCGCCGCGAGTCGCGAGCAGCCAGCGCAGCCCGCAGCGCTGCAGCATCTCGACCTGGGACGGGGAGACCCGGACCGGCACGTCGTCGGCTCGGACCGGGCGGTCGTCGGAGACGGCGGTGAGCGCCCACCACTGCGCCGGGTCGGCGCCCGACACCCCGGCCCGGGCCAGCCGGGCCAGCTCGGTGAGCGCGCGCCCGCGGACCTGCTCGTCGCGTCCGACGAGGTCGCGGCGCAGGGCCGCGACGACGGAGGGCAGGGTGAGGGTGCGCTCCACCTCGGTGCAGGGGCGCTCCGCGGGACGCGGGTCGATGACGTCGAGGTAGGGCGATGGCTGCTCGTCGTCGGCCGCGACGGCGGTGACGAGCAGCTCCTCGGTGGCCCGCGAGCAGGCGACGAGGAGGAGCCGGGTCTCGTCGTGCCGCACTGCGGCGCGGGCCGCCCGGGGCGATCCCGAGCGCCCGGTCACGACGTCGACGAGCTCGCTCGACCCGAGGAGCGAGCCGCGCAGGCGCAGGTCGGGCCAGACCCCCTCCTGGAC
>JBDIAL010000172.1:0-8033 GCA_039812405.1 Nostocoides sp. | reverse complement strand
CCCCGCCCGGCCCCGACGTCGCCGACGCCCTCGACCAGGCCGTCCTCGGCACCCCGCTGCGGGAGGCCGCGCCGCGCTGGTGGTCGGTCGTCAACGCTCTCCACCTGCTCCTCGTGGCCGCCGCCCTCGCCGGGCTGGCATGGCTCCTCGTCCTCATGGTCCTGGGGTGGCTCCAGCTGCCCCAGATCACGACGCCGCGGCTCGGGTGGTTCCCCGTCCCGCTCGTCCTGCTCGCCGGGGGCGTGGTGGCAGGGCTGCTCCTCGCGGCCCTGTCCCGCTGGCTCGCGCGCCTCGGGGGCCGCCGGCGGGCCGCCCGCGTGGAGCAGCGGCTGCGGACCGCCATCGGCGGGGTCGCCCAGGAGCGGATCGTCGCCCCGGTGGTGGCTGTCCTCGACCGGCACGCGGACACCCGGGTGGCGCTCGCCCGGGCTCGCTGAGTCGTTCCCGGTGCTGCGACGGAGGTCCTTGCGGCCCCGTCTCCGAATACCTCGACCGAGTGGGGGCTGGTCTGGATGGAGGTATGCGATGTCCCGGCGCTGGTCTCCGAATACCTCGACCGGGTGGGGCTCGGCTCCGACCGGCGCTGCCAGGGGGCTTCGGCCCTCCCCGACCACCACTTCCCTACCGGGGAATGACTCATCCAGGTGAGCGCTCCGTCCACAGCCCATGACACGTGGGCCGGCGGTCCACAGGGCCCGCCGGGCTCTTCCCCGGGTATGCGCCGACTCGGCATCGTCGGTTCGGTCCGGTCTCGCATGGGGCGGGCCGACCGAGAAGGGGACAGCAATGACCAACGAGAACACGATCGTCGTCGCCGGGAACGTCGTCGACACGCCGGAGCTGAAGCAGACCGGCCGGGGGGACATGTTCGTGTCGTTCCGGGTCGCCTCGACCTCGCGGCGCTGGAGCGCGGAGAAGGGCGGCTACGAGGACGGCCACACGAACTTCTACCGGGTCGCCGCGTGGCGTGCCCTCGCCGTCAACACCCATGCCTCCCTCCGCAAGGGGCAGCCCGTCGTCGTCACCGGGCGGCTGCGGATCACCCAGTTCATCCGCAGCGACGGCAGTCGCGGGACCGGCGTCGACATCGACGCGACGTCCGTCGGCCACGACCTCTCGCGGGGCCGGGCGGTCTTCACCAAGCTCGCCGGCATCGTCGCCGTCGACGACGGGGACCGGATGGGTGACCCGGCCGTGCTCGCGGCGCACGCGGAGGAGGATCTCGACGACTACACCCTCGACGACGGGTCGCAGGGCGTCGACGTCGTCGACCCGGTCACGGGGGAGGTCGTGTCCCGGCTGCCCGGGCCGGATGACGAGGAGCCGCGCCCGCTGGCCGCCGTCTGACCCGGGCGGGCCGAGCCTGACCTGGGCCGAACCGAGCGGGCCTGGCCTGAGCCGGCGAACCCGAGCGGGCCTGGCCTGAGCCGAGCGGCCCCAGGCGGACCCGGCCCGAGCCGGGCGGGCCCGAGCTGGGGAGGTTCCTCGCGCCCCGTCGCCGGATTCGGGGAGTGGGCCGGGGCTCGATAGCCTTGACCCCATGCCCGAGTTCATCTACGTCATGTCGCATGCCCGCAAGGCCCACGGCGACAAGGTCATCCTCGACGACGTCTCGATCTCCTTCTACCCAGGAGCCAAGATCGGCGTCGTCGGCCCGAACGGCGCGGGCAAGTCGACGGTCCTGAAGATCATGGCCGGGCTGGACCACCCCTCCAACGGCGAGGCGCGGCTCACGCCGGGCTACACCGTCGGCATCCTCATGCAGGAGCCGGAGCTCAACGAGGAGAAGACGGTCCTCGGCAACGTCGAGGAGGGCGCCGGCGAGATCAAGGCCAAGCTCGACCGCTACAACGAGATCTCGGCCCTCATGGCCGAGCCGGATGCCGACTTCGACGCACTGATGACCGAGATGGGGCACCTGCAGGAGGCCATCGACGCCGCCGACGCCTGGGACCTGGACTCCCAGCTCGAGCAGGCCATGGACGCGCTGCGCTGCCCACCACCGGACGCCGACGTCTCCGTCCTGTCCGGGGGCGAGCGCCGCCGGGTGGCCCTGTGCAAGCTGCTCCTGCAGAAGCCCGACCTGCTCCTCCTCGACGAGCCGACCAACCACCTCGACGCCGAGTCCGTCCTGTGGCTCGAACAGCACCTCGCGGCATACCCGGGCGCCGTCGTCGCCGTGACCCACGACCGCTACTTCATGGACAACGTCGCCGGGTGGATCCTCGAGCTGGACCGCGGCCGGGCCTACCCCTACGAGGGCAACTACTCGACCTACCTGGAGAAGAAGCAGGCCCGGCTCCAGGTCCAGGGCAAGAAGGACGCCAAGCTCGCCAGGCGCCTGTCCGAGGAGCTGGAGTGGGTCCGCTCCAACGCCAAGGCGCGCCAGACCAAGAGCAAGGCACGGCTGGCCCGCTACGAGGAGATGGCGGCCGAGGCCGACCGGACGCGCAAGCTCGACTTCGAGGAGATCCAGATCCCGCCGGGCCCGCGGCTCGGGTCCAAGGTCATCGAGGTCAAGGACCTCCGCAAGGGGTTCGGCGACCGCGTCCTCATCGACGGGCTGTCCTTCACCCTGCCGCGCAACGGCATCGTCGGCGTCATCGGCCCGAACGGCGTCGGCAAGACGACGCTCTTCAAGACGATCGTGGGCCTGGAGGAGCCCGACGCCGGGGTCGTCGAGGTCGGCGAGACGGTGGCGATCTCCTACGTCGACCAGGACCGGGGCGGCATCGACCCGAACAAGTCCCTGTGGGAGGTCGTCTCCGACGGCAACGACTACATCCAGGTCGGCAAGGTCGAGATCCCCTCGCGCGCCTACGTCTCCCAGTTCGGCTTCAAGGGACCGGACCAGCAGAAGAAGGCCGGCGTCCTCTCCGGCGGCGAGCGCAACCGGCTCAACCTCGCGCTCACCCTCAAGGAGGGCGGCAACCTGCTCCTGCTCGACGAGCCGACCAACGACCTCGACGTCGAGACCCTCGGCTCGCTGGAGAACGCCCTGCTCGCCTTCCCCGGCTGCGCGGTCGTCACGAGCCACGACCGCTGGTTCCTCGACCGGGTCGCGACGCACATCCTCGCCTACGAGGGCACCGAGGAGAACCCCGCGGCGTGGTACTGGTTCGAGGGGAACTTCGACGCCTACGAGAAGAACAAGGTCGAGCGGCTCGGCGTCGAGGCGGCCCGGCCCCACCGGGTCACCTACCGCAAGCTGACCCGCGACTGAGGCGGGCGGCACCGGTCTGGGCGCGGACCGGTGCGGGGGCGCAGGATGGGGGCATGCGACTCGGAACCCAGGTGCCCTACTTCTCGTGGCCGGGCGCTCCGGCCTCCATCGGCCCGACCTTCGCAGCCATCGCGCGGAACGCCGAGCAGGCCGGCATGACCAGCTTGTGGGTCATGGACCACTTCTTCCAGATCCCACCGCTCGGTCCGGCCGACCTCGACATGCTCGAGGGGTACACCGCCCTCGCGTATGCCGCCGCGCTGACCGAGCGGATCGAGCTCGGCACCCTCGTGACGGGCGTGACCTACCGGCACCCCGGCGTCCTCGCCAAGACGGTGACGACCCTCGACGTCCTCTCCGGCGGGCGGGCCTGGCTGGGAATCGGGGCGGCGTGGTACGAGGAGGAGCACGACGCGCTCGGCGTGCGCTACCCGCCGACGGCGGAGCGCTTCGAGCGGCTCGAGGAGACGCTGCGGATCTGTGAGCAGATGTGGGCCGAGGACGACGCCGCGTTCGAGGGCGTGCACTATCGGCTCGCCCGGACGCTCAACTCGCCGCAGTCGATCCGCCGGCCCCGTCCGCCGATCCTCATCGGCGGTGGTGGGGAGCGCAAGACGCTGCGGCTCGTGGCGCGGTATGCCGACGCGTGCAACCTCTTCGACTACGGCACCGAGGGGGTGCTCGCCCACAAGCTCGACGTGCTCCGGGCCCGCTGCGAGGAGATCGGCCGCGACTACGGCGACATCGACAAGACGGTGCTCGCCCGGTTCGCGCTGTCCCGGGAGCCCGGCATATCGCCCTCGGGTGAGCCGTTCAGCTCGGTCGACGAGGTTGTCGAGCGGATCGGGAGGCTGGGGGAGTCCGGGATGGACACGGTGATCGCGGCGATGTCCAACAACACCGACCCCGCGGCATACGAGCTCGTCGCGGAGGTGGTGCGGCAGGTCGCGCCGATCGTCCCGGCCGGGCGCTGACCGACCGGCCCCGATCAGCCGGGCGCGCGGGCGGCGACGAGGCGCAGGCCGAGACGGGCGTTCGTCGCGCCGATCTCGGCGGGGGTGCGCCGGATGCCCGGCTCGTACCACCGGGCCACGTCGACGCAGAGCGACAGGAGGGCGAGGGCCGTCGCGGGCACGTCGGCCACGTCGAACTCGCCGGTCGTCACCCCGTCGTCGAGGACGCCGCGGACGACGGCGTCGATCTCCTTGCGCAGTCCGAGCACCGTCTCGCGGTGCTCCGGGCTGAGGTGGCCGAACTCGTACTGCACGATCCGGCCGAGCCGGTAGCCCTCGGCGTGCCAGCGGGAGAAGCGGTCGAGGATCGCATGGAGTGCCGCGGTCGGCGAGTCGGCCTCGGCGACGGCCGCGACGAGCATGTCCCGCGCCGCGACGTGCCCGCGCTCGGAGAGGGCGAAGAGCAGCTCCTCCTTGGAGGCGAAGTGGACGTAGACCCCCGCCGGCGAGAGCCCGGCCCGGGAGGCGATGTCCCGCGTCGTCGTCGCGTGGAAGCCCTTGTCTGCGAAGGCGTCCGCCGCGGCCTCCATGAGCCGCACCGAGGTCTCGCCGACCCCGTCGGTGCCGGGCAGGGGCGGGGTGCGGGCCAGGGTGGGTCTCGCCGTCACGGTTGACAAGCATGGCGTATGCGATGAGACTAAGCAAGCGCTTAGTAACTGGGAGGATCACCATGCCCCGCAACCTCTACGGCCCCGACCACGAGGCATACCGGCTGTCCGTCCGGGAGTTCGTCGAGCGGACCCTGCGGCCCCGTGCCGAGCAGATGCTCGAGGCCAAGGTCATCGAGCGCGACCTCTGGAAGGAGGCCGGCAAGCAGGGCCTGTTCGGGCTCGGCATCCCCGAGGAGCTCGGCGGCGTCGGGGCGGACGACTACCGGTTCAACGCGGTCGCCGCCGAGGAGCTCGCCGCCTTCAACGTCGCCACGTCGTCCTGCTTCGGCATCCACTCCGACGTCTGCCCGCCCTACCTCGTCGACCTCGGCACGCCCGAGCAGAAGCAGCGCTGGCTGCCGGGGATGGCCGCCGGTGACCTCATCTGCGCCATCGCGATGACCGAGCCGTCCGGCGGGTCCGATCTCGCCGCGCTGCGGACGACCGCGGTCCGCGACGGCGACGCGTGGATCCTCAACGGCTCCAAGACGTTCATCACCAATGGCTACCAGGCCGACCTCGTCATCGTCGCGGCGCGCACCGACCCGAGCCGGGGCGCGCGGGGCATCACGCTGTTCATGGTCGAGACGGGGATGGCTGGCTTCACCCGCGGCCGCCGGCTCGACAAGGTGGGTCAGGTGGAGTCCGACACCGCCGAGCTCTTCTTCTCCGACGTCCGCGTGCCCGACGAGAACCGGATCGGCCCGGAGGGCATGGGGTTCGTCGCGATGATGGAGCGGCTCCCGCAGGAGCGCGTGGGCGCCGCGGTCGCCAACACGGCGAACGCCAAGCAGATCCTCGCCGAGACGATCGCCTACACCAAGGAGCGCACGGCGTTCGGCCAGCCCATCGGCAGCTTCCAGTACAACAAGTTCCGGATCGCCGAGCTCGTCACCCAGATCGAGGTCACCGAGGCCTACGTCGACGACTGCGTCGCCGCCCACGCCGAGGGGTCGCTCACCGCCGTCGACGCCGCCAAGGCGAAGTGGTGGAGCGCCCAGGTCCAGAACGACGTCCTCGACGCGTGCGTCCAGCTCTACGGCGGCTACGGCTTCATGAACGAGTACCGCGTGGCGCGCGCCTGGCGCGACGCCCGGGTCACGAAGATCTGGGCCGGCTCCAACGAGATCATGAAGGAGCTGATCGGCCGCGACCTCGGCCTCTGACTGTGAGGATCTCCTCCGCAGCCGGATGGTGCTGGGCTGTGGGCGGGCAACGACGGGCGTGACCCACCCTCTGACTGTCGTCTCCACTCGTCGGCGCTCGTCCCCGCTCGTCGGCACTGGGCCGGGCGAGTCCCGCTGGCCCGAGCGGGTGTTCGTCGGCTCGATGACCGGAATGGGCGGGGCTCTGCGCCTCGATGACCGGAATGGGCGGGGCTCTGCGCCTCGATGACCGGAATGGGCGGGTGCCTGGATGCCTGGAGCGGGCGCGCGTCGGGATCCGGCTCGCTCTGCCACGGCGACCCAGCGCGAGCCGACGATGCCGCCGATGGTCGAGTCGGCCTCCGCTCCGAGAAGGGAGCAGAAGAGTCCGATGGGTGGGCACGCCCCGTTGAGGTGGCCGCCGCGAAGTCCGCCGTATCGGGTGATCACCACGAAAGGGACTGTCGCCGCCCGCAATGGTGTGGAGGTTACTCAGGAGTATTCGTTGGGATCCCAACGAATACTCCTGAGTAACCTCCACACCAGACACCTGACGGGCTGGCGATCCGAGCTCGGAACCGGCATGAATCACGCAAACGGTGCGCCGAGACCGGAGTCTGCGGCACAAGCCGGGACGGCGGGAGGGCGTCGGCCGGAGTCGGGGGCGAGGCGTCGGTGGGCAGGAGGGGGCACCAGGCTGGGGAGGTGTCACCAGGCAGGGGAGGGTCCCCAGGCCAGGGGAGGGGGCACCAGGCCGGGAGGGGTCACCAGGCCAGGGGAGGCGTCGTCCGGCGTGGGGCGGGAGGCCTTGGTGGAGGTCGGCGCGGTCAGGGGACGGGCGGGGGGTGGTGGACCGCTGCGGTCGCCGCCTCGACGGTGTCGGGGCCGACGAGCGCCGGGGGGACGATGATCGGCCCGCCAGGTCCGGACCGGTAGAGGATGAGGTGCCCGCGCAGCTCCTCCACCGACCGGACCTGGGCCCAGGCGAGCAGGTAGCTGCCCTTCTCGGCCGCCGTGAAGCGCAGCCCCTCGGGCTCGGTCGTGACCCGCACCTCGGTCTTCGGGGGGTAGAGCGTCTGCAGCGCCTTCCGGGCGGCCCGGGACACGATCCACAGCCCGACGAAGCCGCCGCCGACGAGCCAGAGCAGCGGCGACCACCAGGTATGCCGCACGACGAGGCCGACGACGACGAGGACGACCGCGTAGATCCCGAGCCCGATCCACACCCCGGGCCGCCGGGACATCGCCGTATAGCGGGTCACCGTGATCTCGGCTGCCATCGTCGGCGTGACGACGCTCGAGCGACCCTCCGGTCCGTCGGGCTCGAACGGGTCGCCTGCCGACGGGGCCGGACCGTCCGCGGGTGGGGTCGGGCCACCTGCCGGCGGGGCTGGGTCGCCTGTCGACCGGGTCGGGTCGCCTGCCGGCGGGACCGGGCCGTCCGCCGGATCCACCGGCTCGTCAGTCAAGCGGCCCCCCGGCGACGTAGATCACCTGGCCGGAGACGAAGCCGGCCGCCTCGGAGCACAGGAAGGAGATCGTCGCCGCGATGTCCTCCGGCTGGCCGACCCGGCCCACGGGGATCTGCTTGGCGGCGCCCGCGATGAAGTCCTCGAACGGCACCCCGATCCGCTCCGCCGTCGCCGCCGTCATGTCGGTCTGGATGAAGCCGGGTGCGACCGCGTTGGCCGTCACGCCGAACCGGCCCAGCTCGATGGCGAGGGTCTTGGTGAACCCCTGCATCCCGGCCTTGGCGGCGGAGTAGTTCGCCTGACCCCGGTTGCCGAGGGCGGAGGAGGAGGACAGGTTGACGATGCGGCCCCACGTCTCCTGCGTCATGTAGGCCTGGCAGGCCTTGGTCATGAGGAACGCGCCCCGCAGGTGGACCCCGAGCACGGCGTCCCAGTCCTCCACGGTCATCCGGAAGAGGAGGTTGTCGCGGATGATGCCGGCATTGTTGACGAGGATGGTCGGGGCGCCGAGCTCGGCGGCGACCCGCTCG
>JBDIAL010000171.1:0-8052 GCA_039812405.1 Nostocoides sp. | reverse complement strand
GAGGATGCCCTCCGCGCTCGCGCGAAGCACGCCACCGGCACGGGCCCGACCGACTGACGCCACCCGACCGGCGGACCGCGAGAAGAGCTTCGGCGGCCGGATGTGGCCCGTCCCCGGCCGGACGGCGGAGGGCTGGGGCGGTTAGGTTGCGAAGATGTGGTGTCGAGGTGGAGGGTTCGGTCGGCTCCGCAGACCCGGCCGCGGGACGGGTCAGGAGAGTGGGCGATGGATCTGAGGCAGCTCACGGCGCTCGTCACGGTGGCCGAGGTCGGCAGCGTGACCCGCGCCGCGCACCTGCTCCATGTCGTGCAGCCCGCTGTGACTCGGCAGATCCGGCTCCTGGAGGAGGAGCTCGGCGTCGCGTTGTTCGAGCGGACGAGTCACGGAATGGTTCCGACGGAGGCGGGCTCACGCCTTGTCGACAGGGCGCGTCGGGCCCTGAACGAGATCGAGAGGGCGCGGGCGGAAGTCGGCTCGCGCAGCGGCGACATCACCGGCATCGTGACGGTGGGAGTCCTCGAGAGCTCGATGGATCTCGTGGTGGGGCCGTTGCTGGAGGCGGTGGGTCAGGAGTTCCCGGGTATCGGGCTGCGGATACTCACGGCCTACTCCGGGCATCTGCAACGGTGGCTCGATGAAGGCGATGTCGACATGTCGCTGCTGTACAACCTGGCGGACACGGCCTCGCTGGCGGTGACCCCCCTCCTCGAGGAGCGACTCTGGGTGCTCGCGCCCCCGGGGGCGGGCCTGCATGCCGAGCGGCCGGTCCCGCTGAAGGTCGCGTTGACCCAGCGGCTCATCCTCCCGGTGCCCGGACATGGGCTGCGGGTCCTGATCGACCAGGCGCTCGCCGAATCCGGACGGACCGCGGACGTCTCGGTCGAGACCAACGCGATCCACCTCCAGAAGCAGCTCGTGGGTGCGGGCGCGGGCTGGACCATCCTGCCGGCTGCCGGCGTGGCCGCGGATGTGGAAGCCGGCCGGTTCTCCGGTGCGCCGTTGGTCGAGCCGGCGGTGACGCGCTCGGTCGTTCTCGGACTCCAGCGACTCCAGCGCAGGCCCGCGGCGGTCGAGGCCGTCGCGGCCACGCTGGTCCGGGTCATCGCCGGCCAGGTGCGCAGGGGTCGCTGGCCGGCCGTCCGCCACCGGTGAAACACGGCGACCGCATGCCGTGACCTGGCGTCATACCGGAGCGCTATCCGGGCATCACGAAGCGTTATTCGACACAGTTCCGGATCACATCTCATGATGTGGCGACGCGCAAGCCGCCCGAAGCGAGGTAGATCCCGATGACGTCATCTCCAGCCCAATACCCCGAGTCCGCTGCCGGCACGCCGGCCCCCGGCGTGACTCCCTCCACGCTCCTGGCGCTGCTCGACCGGCTGCCCTCGGGCTCCCTCCACCGGCGGGTCATGATCGCGCTGAGCATGGTCTTCTTCTTCGAGCTCGCCGATCTGAACACCTTCGCCTACGCGGCTCCCGCGTTGGCGGCACACCGCGGGTTCACGCTCGACGACATCGCCCACGTGACGTCCGGCGGGTTCGTCGGCATGGCGGTGGGGGCGCTGCTCGGGGGCCGGATCGCGGACCGGATGGGACGGCGCACCGGGCTCGTCGCCTCGGTCGCCTGGTTCTCGGTCTTCTCCCTGCTGACGGCTGTCGTGGCGAGCCCGCAGTCCTTGGTGGCCATGCGCTTCCTCACCGGTTTCGGACTGTCGGCGATGACGGTGATCGCGATCACCTATCTCAGCGAGATCGTCGGACCGACTCGGCGGGGTCGGGCGCAGGCACTCACCCTCGGGCTGGGGCTGCTGGGCATCCCGGCCGCGGCGTTCCTGGCCCGGGCAGTCATTCCGCTCGGGGAGGAGACGTGGCGGATCGTCTTCGTGTTCGGTGGTCTCGGCCTCCTCGTCCTGCCCATGGTGGCCTCCCTGCCCGAGACCCCGCGCTGGCTGGTCGACCACGGCCGCACGGAGGACGCCCGTCGAGTGGCCGTGCGGCTGGGTGCCCCTCAAGACCTCGTGGACACGGTCTCGTGCGAGTCGTCCACCCCCGAGCGCCACAGTTCCTGGAGCGCGTTCGTCCAGCTCTTTCGGGGTCCGATGACCCGGCGGAGCCTCGTCATGGTGGTGACGTGGGCCTTCTCGATGCTGGGGTTCTACGCCTTCGCGGCCTGGGTGCCCTCGTTGCTGGCCGCCCACGGCTACTCGTTGACGAAGTCACTCACCTTCTCCGCGGTGACGACCCTGGGAGCCGTTCCCGGTGCCCTGCTCGCTCTGCCGATCACGGAGCGATTCAGCCGCAAGTGGCTGATGGCCGGCTCGTCGGTGCTCGTGGCCGCCTTCGGCGTGGCATACGGGCTGAGCGAGTCGAGCGCGGGGATCATCGTGTTCGGGCTCCTCGTCGCCGCGCTCGGCCAGACCTATGTGGCATTCCTCTACGCATACACACCAGAGGTCTTCCCGACAGCCGTCCGGAGCACCGGCAGCGGGATGGGCTACAGCGCGGGACGCCTTGCCAATGTCGTCGGCCCGCTCATCATCCCCGCGGTCTACTCGGGAGCCGGGTATGCCGCCGTGTTCATGCTCATCGCCGGATGCTGGGTGATCGCCGGGATCACCGTCGCGCTGGGCGGCCCGGAGACGCGTGGGACTCGACTCGAGGAGGTCCGATGACCCGAACCCGTCCACTGGACGGCATCACCGTCGTCAGCATCGAACAGGCCGTCGCGGCACCGTTCGCGACCAGACAGCTCGCCGATCAGGGCGCCCGGGTCATCAAGATCGAGCGGCCGGTCGTGGGCGACTTCGCCCGCGGGTACGACGAGACGGTGCTCGGCCTGGCGAGTCATTTCGTCTGGCTCAACCGCTCCAAGGAGTCGGTGGCGCTCGACCTGAAGGACCGCGACGACCTCGAGCTGACGCACCGGCTGCTGGCGAAGGCGGACGTCTTCGTCCAGAACCTGGCACCGGGCGCCGCGGATCGCCTGGGGCTGTCCGCGGCGGCGCTACGTGCCGCGCACCCGCGGCTCATCCATGCCTCGATCTCCGGGTACGGCGACGGCGGCCCGTACAGCGCGCGCAAGGCATACGACCTGCTCGTCCAATGTGAGACCGGCCTGGTCTCCATCACCGGCACACCCGACGAGCCCGCGAAGGTGGGGATCTCCGTGGCCGACATCGCAGCGGGGATGTACTGCTACACCGGAATCCTCACCGCCCTGCTGCGTCGGGAGCGCACCGGCGAAGGGGCCGAGATCTCCGTGTCGATGCTCGAGGCACTCGGGGAGTGGATGGGATTCCCGATGTACTACGCGGAATACGGAGGCCAGGAGCCGCCTCGGTCAGGAGCATCTCACGCGGCCATCGCGCCGTACGGGCCCTTCCGATGCGCCGGCGGCGAGCAGGTCTTCCTCGGGATCCAGAACGAGCGGGAATGGGCCGCGTTCTGCGCCGACGTCCTCGGCGACGCAGCACTCGGTCGAGATGAGCGGTTCGCGTCCAACAGCCGGCGCGTCCGCAACGGCGCCGAGCTCAGAGAGCAGATCGAGCGGCGCTTCGCGGACCTCGCGGTCGCCGACGTCGAACAGCGCCTCGAGGGCGCCGGTATCGCCAATGGACGGCTGCGCGATATGCGGGACTTCTTCCGCCACCCTCAGCTCCAGGCCCGCGACCGCTGGCGCGACGTGGCGACCGAAGCGGGACCGGTCCGCGCGATGGTCCCCCCGGCGACGCTCGTGGGCGAGGAGCCCGTCATGGGGCCGGTCCCCGCGGTCGGCGCCGACACCGCGGCCATCCGCGCCGAGTTCGCCCCCCGCGACGGATGAGCACTGTCGCTCCTCGACCACGTGCCGACCCGAGGCGGGCCGGACTCCCAACCCGTCACCAACGACTCGATCCCGAAAGAAAGGCAAGGAACCATGGAGAACCTCTCGGCCGAAGAGGTGGAGATCGTCAGGCTCGTCCGCGACTGGGTGGAGGGCGAGGTCAAGCCGGTCGCCCAGGCCCTGGAGCACGCGAACACCTACCCCGAGGAGCTCATCGAGCAGATGAAGGAGATGGGGATCTTCGGGCTCGCCATCGGCGAGCCCTGGGGGGAAGCACGAGTGAGCCTGCCGTGCTACGTCCTCGTCACCGAGGAGCTCGCCCGCGGCTGGATGAGCCTCGCCGGTGCGATGGGCGGCCACACCGTCGTCGCGAAGCTGGTCCAGACCTTCGGCACCGAGGAGCAGAAGGAGCGATACCTGCCTCGGATGGCGACCGGTGAGCTGCGGGCCACCATGGCCCTCACCGAGCCGGGAGGCGGCTCGGACCTGCAGGCGATGCGGACCGTGGCGCGTCGCGAGAGCGACGGCTACGTCGTCAACGGCTCGAAGATGTGGATCACCAATGCGCGCCGCTCCGGGCTCATCGCCCTGCTGTGCAAGACCGACCCCGACGCCCACCCGGCCCACCAGGGGATCAGCATCCTGCTCTGCGAGAAGGCGAACGGATACACCGTGTCCCGGGATCTCCCGAAGCTGGGCTACAAGGGGGTCGAAACCTGCGAGCTGTCGTTCACCGATATGCGTGTTCCGGCCGACCAGCTGCTCGGGGGACGGGAGGGGAAGGGGTTCGCGCAGATGATGCGTGGCCTGGAGGTCGGCCGGCTGCAGGTCGCGGCCCGGGCCCTCGGCGTCGGGCGCGCCGCCCTCGAGGACGCGCTCGAATACGCCCAGCAGCGGGAGAGCTTCGGCAAGCCGATCTGGAAGCACCAGTCGATCGGGAACTACCTGGCCGACATGGCGACGAAGCTGGAGGCCGCGCGACAGCTCACCCAGCACGCGGCGCGTCGTGCCGAGCTCTCCGATCGCGCCGACCTGGAGGCCGGCATGGCGAAGCTCTTCGCCTCGGAGACCGCGATGGAGATCGCCCTCAACGCGATTCGGATCCACGGTGGCTACGGCTACTCCACCGAGTTCGACGTGGAGCGCTACTTCCGCGATGCTCCGCTGATGATCGTCGGAGAAGGCACCAACGAGATCCAGCGCAACGTCATCGCCAGCCAGCTGGTCAAGCGCGGGACGGTCGCGCCATGACGGACCCCACGGCTGCCCCAGCGGTTGACCCGGGGCGTGCCCGCACGTTCCTGTTCGTCCCCGGAGACCGGCCGGAGCGCTTCGCGAAGGCGGCGGCCGCCGGCGCCGACACCGTGGTGGTCGATCTCGAGGACGCCGTCCGCGCCGACCACAAGGAGACCGCCCGGGCCGACGCGGTGGCGTGGCTCCGATCCGGCCATCGGGCATGCGTGCGCGTCAACGCCGTCGAGACCCCCTGGCACGACGCCGACCTCACGGCGTTGGCCGGGCTCCCCGGACTGACCGGGGTGCTCCTGCCCATGGCCGCGGACCCGGCGTCGGCGGGCCGGGTTCACGACCGTCTCGCGGCGCCCGTCGTCGCGATCGTCGAGACGGCCCGCGGAGTCCTTCGCGCCCCGGAGCTGGCGGCGACCGACGGTGTCGTCCGCCTGGCCCTCGGCGCGCTGGACCTCGCCGCGGACCTGCATACCGATGACCCCGGCACCCTCGCCAGGGTCCGGGTTGACCTCGTCCTCGCCTCCCGCGCCGCCGGTCTCGAGGGGCCCGTCGACTCGGTGACGACCGACCTCACGAACGACGAGCGAGTGGCTGAGGATGCGCGCCTCGGCCGTGCCGTCGGGATGGGCGGCAAGCTCTGTGTGCACCCCAAGCAGATCGCCCCGGTGGCCGAGGCATTCGCCCCCACTCCCGAGGAGCTCGAGTGGGCCCGCCGTGTCCTGGCCGCGGGCCACGCCGGCGGGGTGACCGTCGTGGACGGGACGATGATCGATGAGCCGGTGCTCAGCCGCGCCCGGTCCCTCCTGGACGGGGCATCGCGATGACCCCTGCATCCCGTGACCCCGGCGACGCCGTCGTCCAGAACCAGTTGCTCACCGCCGAGCCGGTCGAAGCGCTGGCCGGCCTGCTCGACATCGACCCACCTGCCGGTCCCGAGATCCCCGAGCTATGGCACTGGGTCTACCTCCTGGAACGACGTCCGAGCCGCGACCTCGGCCCGGACGGGCACCCGTCCTCGGGGATCCCGGAGCCGCCGGGCCCTGGTATGCGACGGATGTTCGCCGGGGGCCGCGTCGACACGCACCGACGGCTGCACGTGGGGCGGCCGGCTCGTCGCACGACGTGGATCACCGAGTCCGTCGAGAAGCAGGGACGCAGCGGGCCGCTGAGGTTCGTGACCGTCCGCCACGAGATCAGCCAGGACGGCGACGTGGCGGTCGTGGAGGAGCAGGACATCGTCTATCGGGAGCCCGCCGGACAGCAGCTCGGGGCCGATGCGGACGAAGGACCGCCGACAGGCCGGGAGGCGACCTCGTCACTCGCCGTCGACGAGCGGCTGCTCTTCCGCTTCTCCGCGCTCACCTACAACGCCCACCGCATCCACTACGACCGCGGCTGGTGCGCACGAGAGGGCTACGACGATCTCGTCGTCCACGGGCCGCTCCAGGCGCTCATGATGGGAGAGCTGGCCCGCCGCAACGGTGTCCCGCTCCTCGGCCGGAGATTCTCCTATCGGCTCGTGTCCCCGATGATCGGCATCCAGACCATGCACCTCTTCGCCGCCTCCGCGGGTCTCTCACAGGGCGCAGAAGTCTACGGAGCCGACGGCCACCGGACGGCGACAGCGAGGTTCGCATGACACCGACACCGCGGCCCTGGACGGTCACGATGCCCGACGGCTTCGGGCTCGGTGTCCACAGCAGTGGACGCGAGGACGGTCCGCCGCTGCTGCTCCTCGCCGGACAGGCCAACTCACATCATTGGTGGGACGGGTTGCGGGAGGACTTCGAGGAGACCCATTGGGTGCTGACGGTGGACCAGCGAGGGACCGGCGCAAGCAGAGGCCCCGTCGGGAGCTGGACGACCGAGCTGTTCGCCGAGGACGCCGCCGCCGCCCTGTCCGGCCTCGGGGTGACGCGAGCGAGCGTGTACGGGACGTCGATGGGCGGACGCGTCGCCCAGGTGCTGGCAGCGCGCCACCCGAGCCTGGTCGATCGCCTCGTCCTGGCCTGCACCTCACCGGGCGGACGCCACGCGCAGGAGCGCAGCCGCGAGGTGCGGCGCAGCCTGATGGACGCGAACCAGGAGCGCCGGCGGGCCGCGCTGTACCAGCTCTTCTACACCGACGCATGGTGGACACGGGAGAGCAACCTGTTGGGAGACCCCACCATGACGGCGCCCGAGGCCCTGGCCCACCTGAGGGCGAGCAACACGCACGACGCCTGGGACCTCCTGCCCCAGATCATCGCCCCGACGCTCGTGCTCCACGGCACCGACGACCAGATGGCGCCCGTCTCCAACGCGGCGGTCCTCGCCGACCGCATCCCCCACGCCCGGCTCCACCTGGTCGACGGCGGACGCCATGGCTTCTTCGAGGAGTTCCGCGACCAGATCGTGCCCCGTATCCATGACCTCCTCGGCTGACCGACCCGTCGGACACCGAGAACAGATGTCTTCCTGGGAGATGAGATGACACCCCGAATTCGACGTCTCGACCACCTGGTGATCACCGTGGCCGACGTGGAGAGGACTGTCGCCTTCTACGTCTCGGTCCTCGGCATGGAGGCGGTGGCCTTCGGCGAGGGTCGACGGGCCCTGCGGTTCGGCTCCCAGAAGATCAACGTGCATCCCGTCGACAGCCCGCTGGAACCGAAGGCGTCGACGCCGACGCGGGGCAGCGCCGACCTGTGTTTCGTGGTGGACGGTCCCATCGCCGCCGTCGTCGAGCATCTCCGCGACCTGGAGGTCCCCGTCGTCGCCGGTCCCGTCCCGCGCACCGGCGCAGTCGGGCCGATCCAGAGCGTGTACCTGCGCGACCCGGACGGAAACCTCCTGGAGTTGGCCTGTTACGAGCCGACGCCTCACGTGTGAGCACCGCGCGGGGTCGCGTCCGCCTCCTTCCGCGTCGACCGGTCGCGGGGGTGGAGGGAAACGTCAGAGGGCGAGGACCAGCTTGCCGGTGTTGATGCCGCGGTAGA
>JBDIAL010000170.1:0-8077 GCA_039812405.1 Nostocoides sp. | reverse complement strand
GGTCCGCCCGACCGGGGTCCGCCCGACCCGTGGCGGCTCCGGCCGCCAGGGCGGCATACCCCCGCTCGACGGCGACTCGGAGACCGGCCCGGGGCAGGCCGACCCGCCCGGTCAGCTCGTCGGCGACCGCCGCACGGGGCCGGCCCGCGGCATACCCGTCGACGACGGCGGCGGCGACGAGCGCCAGCGTGTCCCGTTGAGCAGCGACGAAGTCCGTTCCGACCGGTATGCCGTGTCCCGGCACGACGACGACCTCGCCCGGGACGCGAGCGAGGACGTCGAGGTGACGGGTCAGGGTGCCGGCCCACTCGAGCGGCCACGAGTCGGGTCCGAACGCCGGAGGACCCGACTCCTCGACGAGGTCGCCGAGGAAGGCGACCGCCGCGTCGTCGACGCGGACCGCGAGGTCGCCGTCCGTGTGCCCGCGCCCGGCGTGGCGGAGTTCGACGAGGCGCCCGCCGAGATCGACCGTCGCCGACTCCGCGACGGTGACGTCGGGCAGCCGCAGCGGTGTGGCGAGGATGTCCTCCACCTCCTCCCGCGAGCAGTGCACCCCCTCGACCACGGCCGGAGCGGCACCGGGCCCGGCGGCCAGGACGGCCCGCGCCCGGGCCCGGATCGCGGCCCGATGGGCGGGGAGGGAGACCTCGAGGGACTCGTGGGCGTACATCGTGGCCGGGCCGAGGGCGGCCGCCCCGAAGGTGTGGTCGAGGTGCACGTGGGTCGCGACGACGGCGACGACCGGCAGGCCGCCCAGCGCCGGTGACAGGTCGACGAGCGCCTCCCGGCCCTGGCGCATCGAGCCGCGCGGGTCGACGACGAGGGCACCGTCGCTCCCGAGGACGAGCCCGACGTTGACGTCCCACTGCGGATACCGCCCGACGAGCACCCCGTCGCCGACCTCGACGAAGCGGGCCACGGCCCTGCTACTCGCCCGGGAAGACGACGCCGAGGTCCCGACGGACGGCGTCCATCGTCGCCATGACGCGCAGCGTCACCTCGAGAGGCAGCACCGGTGACTCGGTGAGGCCCGCGCTCACGCACCGGGCCACCTCGGCCGCCTCGTGCTGGAGCCCGTGCTCCCGGTCGGCCGGCTCCCAGGTGTCGAGGACCCCGTCCCGGGTCGCGAGCGTGAGCCGCGACGGACCGTAGAACCGGGGCCCGTCCACCTCGATGCGCGCGTCGGTGCCAACGACGGCCGCGGTCGTCGGCGTCTTGGCGAGCATCGTCGCGTGGAGCACCCCGAGGGCGCCGCTCGGGCCGACGACCGTCATCGCCTCCTGCGCGTCGAGGCCCGCGTCGGTGAGCGTCCCGACGACGGAGACCGACTCGAGGCCGCCGAGCGCGAGATCGGCGAAGTGCAGGGGGTAGACCCCGAGGTCGAGGAGGGCCCCGCCCGCGAGGGCCGGGTCGGAGAGCCGTCGCGGGCCGCCCGGGTAGAGCCGCTGCCCGTGGTCGGCGAACACCGTCACGAGCTCGCCGAGCAGGCCCTCCTCGAGGCTGCGCCCGATGACGTCGACGTGGGGCAGGAACCGGGTCCACAGGGCCTCCATGAGGAAGAGCCCCCGGCTGCGGGCCCGGCCGACCATCTCCCAGGCCTCGCCGTGGTTGCGGGCGAACGCCTTCTCGACGAGGACGTGCTTCCCGGCGTCGAGGGCGAGCAGCGTCTGGTCGCGGTGCTCCGAGTGCGGCGAGGCGACGTAGACGACGTCGACGGCCGGGTCGGCGACGAGCTCGGCATACGAGCCGTATGCCGTCGCGATCCCGAACTCGTCGGCGAACGTCCGCGCCCGGTCCAGGCTGCGGGAGGCGACGGCGACGATCTCCTGCCGGGTCCGGGCCCGCAGCGCGGCCGCCATGGTGCGGGCGATGCCGCCGGGGGCGATGATGCCCCACCGCAGCGGCGGAGCCTCCAGGGGGTCGGGCGTGCGGGGCGGGGGGAGGGTCACGGTCGTCACGGCCCCATTCTGTCGGGGCGGTGCGGAGTCGCGGGCAGCGTGGGGGTCGGGGCGGTGCGGCGTCGGGGGTATGCCGGGCCGGCGCGGGCCGGCCGCCGGGGCCCTACGCTCGGGGTCATGCGCGTCGGCATCGTCATCCTGCCCGAGCACCGCTGGAGCGAGGCCGCCCCGCGGTGGCGCGAGGCCGACGCGATGGGGTTCGACCATGCCTGGACCTACGACCACCTCGTGTGGGGCGGGCTCGTCGGGTCGCCGTGGTTCGGTGCCTACCCGACGCTCACCGCGGCGGCGGGCGTCACCGAGCGGATCCGGCTCGGGACGTTCGTCACGTCCCCGAACTACCGCCACCCCTACCTCCTGCTGCGTGACCTGCTGACCCTCGACGACGTCTCGGGCGGCCGGGCGATCGTCGGCCTCGGGACCGGCGGCGACCTCGACTCGGCGATCCTCGGGGAGAGCCTGTCGCTGCGGGAGCGGGTCGACCGGTTCCACGAGTTCGTCCCCCTGCTCGACCGGCTCCTGCGCGAGGACCACGTCGACCACGAGGGCCGCTGGTTCGCCACGGTGGACGCCCGGACCGCGCCGGGGTCGCTCCAGCGGCCCCGCGTCCCGTTCGCCGTCGCGGCGAACGGTCCCCGGTCGATGCGGCTCGCCGCGACGTTCGGCGACCTGTGGGTGACGAGTCCCCGGGCTCCCGAGGGCACCCTCGACGCGTGGCTCGCCCTCGCGGCGGACCACCTGCGCCGGTTCGACGAGGCCCTGGCGACGGTGGGTGCGGCCCGCTCGGTCGACGCGCCGGCGCAGCGCTGCCTCGCCCTGGACGCCGCCCCCGTCTTCGCCCTCGGGTCGGCCGACCTGTTCGAGGAGCTGGTCGGCCGCGCGGAGTCGCTCGGCTTCACCGACGTCATCGCGCCGTGGCCGCGCGCCGAGGGCCCCTTCGCCGGCGACGAGGCGGTCGTCGGCGAGGTCGCCTCGCGGCTCCTGGACCGATCAGGAAACCTATCGGCTTGAGCGCAGCATGCATCGCTTGTCCTGATGTGACGGGATGGGGCATCGTGGCAGGCGACCGGAACCCACGGCGCGACCCCTCCGTCGCCGCGAGACGCAGAGAGAAGAGACCATGACGACCGTGACCGACTCCCCCACGGCCCAGATCGCCGACCGCGCCCGCGCGAGCCTGGCGGCCCTCGGTGCCACCGTCCCCGAGGGCACCGGGCTCACCGCCCGCACCGCGCTGTATGCCGAGACCCTCTTCGACGTGCGCGCCGACTCGGCCGACGACGTCGCGGCGGCCGTCGAGCGGGCGCACGCCGCGTTCCTCGGCTGGCGCGAGGTCCCGGCCCCGCGCCGTGGCGACGTCGTGCGGCGCTTCGGCGAGCTGCTGCGCGAGCACAAGGACGACCTGGCCGAGCTCGTGACCGTCGAGACGGGCAAGATCGTCTCCGAGGCCCGCGGCGAGGTCCAGGAGATGATCGACATCTGCGACTACGCCCTCGGCCTGTCGCGCCAGCTGTGGGGCAAGTCGATCGCCTCCGAGCGACCCGGCCACCGACTCGCCGAGACGTGGCACCCCCTCGGGGTCGTCGGCGTCATCTCGGCCTTCAACTTCCCCGTCGCCGTGTGGGCATGGAACACCGCCGTCGCCCTCGTCTGCGGCGACGCCGTCGTGTGGAAGCCCTCGGAGCTCACGCCGCTCACGGCGCTCGGCGCCTCGGCGCTCCTGCGCACGGCCCTGGAGGAGCACGGCTTCTCGGCCGACCTGAGCCAGGTCGTGCTCGGGGGCCGCGAGGTCGGCGAGGCCCTCGTCGACGACCCGGCGGTCGCGCTCGTCTCGGCGACCGGCTCGATCCGGATGGGTCGGGAGGTGGGTCCGCGGGTGGCGGCCCGGTTCGGTCGCACCCTGCTCGAGCTGGGCGGCAACAACGCCGCCGTCATCGCGCCGAGCGCCGACCTCAAGATCGCCGTCCCGGGCGTCGTCTTCGCCGCGGCCGGCACGGCCGGCCAGCGCTGCACGTCGCTGCGCCGGCTCGTCGTCCACCGCTCGGTCAAGGACGAGGTGGTCCGGCGCCTCGTCACGGCATACGAGAGCCTGCCCCTCGGCGACCCCTTCGAGGAGGGGACGCTCGTCGGCCCGCTCGTCAGCGCGAAGGCCGGCGACGCCTTCGCGGCCGCTGTCGCCGCAGCGACCGAGCAGGGCGGCACGGTCCTCGTCGGCGGGGAGCGGACGAGCGTCGAGGGCCTGTCGGGCACCTGGGTGCGGCCGACGATCGTCGACATGCCCGCGCAGGAGGGGATCGTCCTGGAGGAGACGTTCGCGCCGATCCTCTACGTCCTCACCTACGACGAGCTCGACGAGGCCATTGCGCTCAACAACGGTGTCAGGCAAGGGCTCTCGTCGGCGATCTTCACCCAGGACCAGCGCGAGGCGGAGCGCTTCCTGTCCGCCGCGGGCTCCGACACGGGCATCGCCAACGTCAACATCGGCACGTCGGGAGCGGAGATCGGCGGCGCGTTCGGCGGGGAGAAGGAGACCGGCGGCGGCCGCGAGTCGGGTTCGGACGCCTGGCACGCCTACATGCGGATGGCCACCAACACCGTCAACTACTCCTCCGAGCTGCCCCTCGCCCAGGGCGTCAAGTTCCTCGACTGAGGTCCGCCCCCGTCCCCAAGGAGTCCCGTATGCCGTCCCTCCCGGTCGCGCGCACTGCCGCCCGTCCGCTCGACCGGCTCCCCGCGGACCCGCTCGCGGTGGACCCGGAGGAGATGCGGCGGCTCGGCTACTGGGTCGTCGACCAGGTGGTGGCCCACTTCGCGGCCAACGGCACGGGACCGGCGGTCCGGGTCGGCGCCCCGCAGGACCTGCGGGCGGCGCTCGGCGGGCCGGTCCCCGAGGGGCCCGGCGACGCCGGGGAGGCGATGGAGGCGCTCGTCGACGTCGCGCTGGCGCACATGCAGCACGGCGACCACCCGCGCTACTTCGCCAGGGTGCCCGGGCCGTCATCCTTCCCCGCCGTCCTCGGCGAGTGGCTGGGCACCGGCCACCAGGCCATCGCCACGTCCTGGGGCGGCGGCTCGGGCCCCGCGACCGTCGAGCTCGTCGTCACCGAGTGGCTCGCCGCGCTCCTCGGGCTCCCCGACGCGACCGAGGGCGTCCTGCTCTCCGGCGGCTCGATGGCCAACATCACCGGCCTCGTCGCCGTCCGGACCGTCCTCGGCCCCGGCGTGGCCTACCTGTCGGACCAGACGCACTCCTCGATCGGCCGCGGGCTGCGGTCGCTCGGCTGGAGCGAGGACGAGGTCGGCGTCCTGCCGACCGGTGCCGACCTCCGGCTCCCGGTCGACGAGCTGAGGCGCCGGATGGCCTCCGACCGCGCCGCGGGACGCCGACCCCTCGTCGTCGTCGCGACCGCCGGCACGACCAACACCGGCACCGTCGACCCGCTCGAGGAGCTCGCGGACCTCTGTGCGGCGGAGGACGTCTGGCTCCACGTCGACGGGGCCTACGGCGGCCCGGCCGCGATCTGCGAGCCGGGCCGGGCCGCCCTCGCCGGGATCGACCGCGCCGACTCGGTGGTCCTCGACCCGCACAAGTGGCTCTTCCAGCCCTACGACGTCGGCTGTCTCCTCGTGACGCGTCCCGGCGTCCTGGAGCAGGCGTACACCATGAACCCGGAGTACCTCCGGGACGTCACGGCGAGCACCGGCGAGGTCGACCTGCGCAACCGCAGCCTCGAGCTGTCCCGGCGGTCGCGGGCCCTCAAGCTGTGGCTCACCTTCCGCACCTACGGCAGCGACCTGCTCGCCGACGCCGTCGAGCGCGGCATCGCCCTCGCCGAGCGGGCCGAGCAGCTGGTCCGGGCCGACCCGTTCTGGGAGGTCGTCACCCCGGCGCAGCTCGGCGTCGTGACGTTCGCTGCCGTCGGAGCCTCGGGTGAGGACCACGGCCGGGCCGCCACCGCGCTCTCCGACGACGGCTACGCCTCGCTGACGACGACGACCCTGCACGGCCGGTCGGTGCTGCGGCTGTGCACCATCAACCCGGCCACGACGGAGGAGGACCTCACGGGCACGCTCGCCCGGCTCGCGGCATACCTCTCCTGACGTCGGTCGCCGACGGGTGGGCGACCACCTCGTGGAGGACCTCGGCGACGGCGGCCACGCTCGGCCGCATCGGCCCGCTGCGGTGGATGAGGACGAGCTCACGGCTCGGCGGGGTGACGAGAGGGACGAGCCGGATCGCGTCCGTCGTGCGGACGCTGGCCATCATCGGGGTGAGGAGCGAGGCGGCTGCGCCGGTCGCGACCATGGCACAGGTCGCCGCGGTGTCGATGATGCCGTGGACGATCCGCGGCTCGAAGCCGGCATGCCGGAAGGCATGCCGGGTCGCCATGGCGAACTGCGAGTCGTCCGAGGGCAGCACCCACGGCCAGTCGCGGCCCACCGAGAGCTCGAGGGTGCGGTCGGCGCCGCCGGGCGGGAGCCGGTCGAGCCAGGCCGCGGGGACCGCCAGGGCGAACTGCTCCCGGACGAGGGAGCGGACCGTGAGGTCGTCGCGCCGCGGGAGGGGGACCTCGACGTACTCGACGCCGAGGGCGAGGTCGACGGCGTGCCCCCGCACGGCGTTGCCCACCGCGTCGACGTGGATCTCGGCCGACCGGATCTCCAGGTCCGGGTGCCGCTCGGAGCCGAGGAGCACGGCCCGGGCGAAGAGCTCGGCGGGGCTCGTCGCGAAGATGCCCACCTCGACGGTCCCGCTCACGCTCCGCTCGGTGCTCAGGGCCGCCTCGCGGGCGTCGAGCACGTCGTCGAGCACCTGCATGCCGTGCCGGGCGAGGATGAGCCCGGCGTCGGTCAGCTCGACGCGTCGGCCGACGTGGACGAGGAGCCGCACGCCGACGGCCCTCTCGAGCGCGGCGAGCTGCTGGGAGATGGCGCCGGCGGTGTAGCCGAGCTCGACAGCGGCGGCCGCGATCGTCTTGGTCCGGGCCAGCGTGACGATGGCCCGCAGCTGCGGCAGGGTGACGTCGTCCACGCGCCGAGCGTAAGGGCTGCCGGCGGTGCGAGGTGGCCGGGCGGGGCTGGGGCGGCGAGGGCTAGGACACGGTGACCTCGACGGCGGGGTAGCCGGTCGCGCCGGAGGGGTAGGGGTCGGCGACGGCCGCGGTCTGCACGGCGCCGGTGTCGTCGGTGGCCCGTGCGGTGATCGTGTGGCGGCCCGGCGTCGCCTCCCAGGGGAGGAACCACTGGCGCCAGTAGTCGATCCCGGCGTCCGGCCCCATCGTCGCGGGCTGCCAGGCTCCGTCGTCGACGCGGACCTCGACCGAGGCGATGCCGCGGTACATGGCCCAGGCGACCCCGCCGATCGCCGTGCGTCCGGCCCGGATCCGCCCGGACGGGGTGTCGATCCGGGCCTCCGTCCGGACCGGTGCGTCGATCGCCCAGCCCTGGCGGGTCCAGTAGGCCGACTGCGCGGCATACGTCGTCGCCGTCATCCGGGTCACCCACTTCGTCGCCCCGGTGAACCCGTAGAGCCCGGGCGTCACGAGCCGGGCGGGGAACCCGTGGGTCGCGCTGAGCCGGGCACCGTTCATGGCCACGGCGACGAGCGCGTCCCGGCCGTCGGTCAGGGCCGCGAGCGGGGTCGAGATCGTCATGCCGCTCGTCGACGTCGAGAGGATCTGGTCGACGCCCTCGCGGACGCCCACCCGCTCGAGCAGGTCCCGGGTGCGCACCCCGAGCCAGCGGGCGCCCCCGGTGAGGTCGCCGTTCACCTCGTTCGACACACAGGCGAGCGTGACGTCCCGCTCGACCATCGGCAGCTGGAGCAGCTCGGCGTAGGTGAGGGAGAACGGTCGCTCGATGTCGCCGTCGAAGGACAGCCGCCAGCCTGCCGCGTCGACCCGGGGGACGATGAACTCGGTGTCCACGCGGTAGAACCGGCGCACCGAGGTGCGGAACGGCGTGATCCCCGGGACCTTCGTGTCGAGCCCCGTCGCGAGCGGGGGGAGCGGCTCGGCCGGTGCCGGGAGCGCCGGCAGCGGGGCCTGCGGCGCTCCGGGGCCGACGAGCCGGGAGGCGACGACGATCCCGCCCGAGAGGACGGTGAGGCCGCCCGCCGC
>JBDIAL010000169.1:0-8160 GCA_039812405.1 Nostocoides sp. | reverse complement strand
CTGGGCGGAAGGACGCAGGTGCATTGCGGCCCGGGCTATCGTCTGGGTCGGCTCGTTGCCGGCGGCGTCGGTGAGGAGGGGAGTTCCTGGTGTGCTCTTGCCCCGATGGGCGGCGGGAGCTCTTGTCGAGGAGCTTCCTCCAGGCGGGTTTCGGGCCCGAGTTCGGCGGCGAGTCGGTAGCGGAGATCTTGGGCGGGCAGTTCACCGAGGGGTGCCGCTTCGACCAGCCGATGAGCGATCGCATCGACGGGTTGGCCGTCGGCGTGTGCGGCGTCGAGCAGGTGGGCGAGAGCTGGCCAGTCGGGTTCGGTGGGTAGGCGGTTGTCCAGTTCGGTGGTCAGGGCGACCCATCGCGCCTGAGGCGGCCGGGTGGCACGTTCGGCTGTCGGGCATCGATCGCGCGTGACTTCGTCGAGTTGCCGTCGTGTCTCTGGGCGTGGGTCGTCTGTCCATGCCCGGGCTGCGTCAACCAGCGCGGATCGAACACCCCCAGGATCACGTCCGGTGCGCGTGGAGATCCTCTCGACGCCTGCTGCCCAGGTAGCGGAGGGACGTGCGGCCAGCACGGCGGCTGCCTTGGACAGGGACTCGGCCGGGGGAGAGTCGGTGAGGCACTTGTCGATGAGGGCGTCAGCCAACGGCGCGGACGTCGTCAGCGACTCGGCGAGCGCGTGGTGGCCGCGCTGGGTGAGCAGGTCGGCAGGGTCGAGGCCGTCGGGGAACTGAGCGTGCTCGGGGTCGATGTCGTGTTGGGCGAGGAGCCAGTAGGCGCGTGCGGCTGCGATCTGGCCGGCGGGGTCGGCGTCGGTGGCGACGATCAGCCACGGCTGCGCAGGCGGCATCATGCCCTCGCTGTCGACCCAGTTGACTGCGGCGAGAGTGTGCAGCGTCGCGAGCTGCTGCGCTTGTTCCTGGGTGAGGGAGGTTCCCAGCGGGGCGACGCCCACGCGGCCGTTGTTGGTGGCGAGGGTGACGGCGATCGCGTCGAGGGGTCCTTCGACGAGGACCGGCTTCGCGCCGTGGACGAGGAGGTCGGTGCCGGCGGCATACAGCTGGGATCCTTTGTGGAACAGGGCGGTCTCGCCGGTGTTGATGTACTTGGGGATGGACGGGTCGGTGACGTCTGGGTGCCGTCGTGCGACGAAGCCGAGTACGACGGGGTCGCCGGCGAAGGGGATCGTCTCGAAGTCTTGCCAGCGGTCGGGGCGGTGGATGATGGGCACGACGAGCCGGTCGCGGAACCGGTCGATGAGCCGGCCGGTGCGTGCGGTGGTGACGACGCCGGCGGCGAGCATCTCTTCGTCGGTGATGCCGTGGCGGCGTAGGTGGTCGACCAGGTGCGTCCAGCCGGCGGGTGCGTGTCCTGGCCGGAACCTGGCGTCGCCGGCCAGGTCGACGCCGAGCCGGTCGAGCAGGTGCTGGGCGCTCCACGACCCAGGCAGCGCTTGCTCGTAGTAGGTCAGGGTGAGCTCGTTGATGGCGGCGATCCGGTGAGGGGTGACGGGGCTGTCGGCGAACCGGGCGGCGCGTTCGAGGGCGGCGGTGATGAGGTCTTCGGGGGGTTCGAGCGGGCCGAGGCTGTCGCGGCGGAGTGCGGCCATGGCGAGCTCGTGTGCGAGGTCGGGGCGGTTCATGGCGACGTCCTTCCCGTCGTCGGCGCGCCTCGCGGGTTGCGCTGTCGGCGGTGGTGCGGCCTCGATGAGAGGCCTGGAGGGGTGGAGGTCGACGCCGTCCCACAGGTCGTCCGGGGGCGTGTCGGAGCGCGAATCCCGGTCGTGGTCGGGGACGGGTTCGGTGAGAACGGCGATCCTCCATGTGAGGGCTTGGGCTTCGTCGTCTCCGGCGAGGGCGTCGGGGTCGGGGAGCCCGCTGAGGAGGGCGTCGAGGGTCCAACCACGGGCGATGGCGTGGTCGACGGCGGGGACGAGGTGGGGCCACCACGGGCTGGCCTGGACCCGGGCGGCGCGGTCAGTTCCGAGCAGATCGGGGAGCCGGCTCGTCCATGTGGTGTCGGCACGTTGGGCTTGGGTGGCGTCGTGGGCGACGGCGGGGGTCAGGTGGCGGGTGATCCGCCACCAGAGCGCGGCTGCGGGGTGGTCGTCGGGCAGCGGCCCGGAAGCGGTGGCGCGATGCAGTATGCCGGCGGCGTCGATCCCGGCGCGGGTCATGGCGGAGAGCCGGCCGGCGAGGGTGCCCGCGAACGGGTCGCGCGCGACGCGGGGTGCGAGATGGGCGAGGAGGGGTCCCCACTCCTGCAGGGCCGGGGTCTGGTCTGCGGTGAGCTGGTCGGCCAGGTGGCGCTGCCACCGGCCGGCGGCTGAGATCCGTTGGGGCGGGCCGGTGGGTCGCAGGTCGGTGTCCTCGACACCGGTGGCGGCACGCCACACCGCGACATCGCGCAGCACCTGATCGCTGGGATGCCCTGAGCCCTGGACGGCCCAGGCGGGGATGTCAGCGGTTGCGGCGGCATCGCCAACCTGGGCGGCGAGACCGGCGACGAGGTCGGCGCGCTGCTGCAGGTAGGGCCCCCAGGTGGGGTGGGCGAGCAGGTCGGGCGGGATGGCGGGCAGCCAGGGCAGCGGCCCGGGTGAGGCGCTGCGCAGGCCGGTGTCGTCCAGGCGCCAGTCGAGGACGGCGGCGGTGTCGTCGGCACCGTCCAGAGGGCGGGCGTCGGCGGCGGCGCGCAGCTGGGGCAGGGGGTTGGTGCCGTGGGCTGCGAGCAGGATCAGGTGGGTCCGCAGCGTCGGCCACGCTCGCTGGGCGGTGACGCCGGGGACGGTGCGTTCGGCGGCGGCTTCCAGGGTGGCGACGGCGTGGGCGCCGAGGTGGTCCTCGGCGGCGACGTGGACGGCGTCGGCGTAGCGGGGCGCGGCCTGCCCGAGCAGGTGTGCCGGGTCGGCCTGGTCGCGCAGCAGGGTGGTAGCCGATCTGGGGGCGTCGTCGCGGGCGAGGACGGCTTCGAGCAGGTCGGTGGGGGTGAGCGGGTAGATGGCCTCGGGCCGGATGAGGCGGTGGGGGTCGCCGTCTCCGGCGACGTCGAGGTAGACGTGGTTGGCGTGCCGGCCGCGGGTGAGCATCGTGTACAGCTGCTGGCGGGTCTCCTGCCCGACGGTGATGCCGTGCATGGTGTCGACGGACACGCCTTGGGCGGCGTGGATGGTGGTGGCGTAGCCGAGCTCGACCGCAGACCGGGTGTATGCGGCGGGGAGGGTCACGGTTCGCCAGGTCCGGACGTGCTGCACGTGGAGGGAGTTGTCGTCGCCGAGGGCGAGGACGGTCCACCGGTCGCCGTTCTTGACCCAGTCGGTCGCGCTGGTGCGCAGCCTGCGGTCGTTGACGCGGGTGATGACCAGCTCCCCGACGGAGGCGTGGTTGCCGTCAGCGAGCCGCACCGCTGGGACCGCGTCGGGGTCGGGTGTGCCGGCGAGGCGGTGGGCGCGGGCGCGGTGGTTGAGCTGGGCGGCCAGGTCGCGGGTGGGGGCGAGCATGATCGCGTCCAGACCGTGGCCGCGGTCGGCTTGCCAGGCGTCGAAGACGGCCTCGGTCATGGTGGCCAGGTCGCCGACGTGGACGCGCTGGTGGTCCAGGTAGAACCCGAGCGCCTCGGGGTGCCCGTCACGCATGGCGAGGGAGGCGCCAGCTTCGGCGGGGTCGGCGAACCGGACCAGCTCGACCAGGCGGGCGGCGCCGTGGGTGGCGTCGATGTCGCGCAGGATGCCGCCGGCGCCGATGGCGGCCAGCTGCTGGTCGTCGCCGATGAGCCGGACGCTGCCGCCCCGGTCGATGACATACCGCGTGACGGCGTCGAGGGTGAGGGTGTCGGCCATCCCGGCCTCGTCGATGACCACGAGGGTGCGGGGGCCGATCTGGGTGAGCCAGTCCCGCCACGGCGCCAACGGCCCCCCGTCGACGGTGTCGACGGCCCCGGCGGGGGCGTACCAGCACTCCGCATCGGAGTCCCAGCGGGCGCCGGCCGCGTAGGCGTCGTGGCGGTGCTCGAACGGCACCGACAGCCACACCCTCGCGTCGGTGAGGCTGGCCGGGGTGCGCCGGTCCAGGTCGTGCCGCAGCTTGGCGAGGGTGTCGGTGGCGGTGTCGATCTGGGCGCGCAGGGCGTCCGCGGCGGCGGCCGACGGGGCCAGGCCGAGGACGTGTCCGCCGTCCTCGGCCCACGCGGCGGCCAGGGCGCGCATGGCGGTGGTCTTCCCGGCGCCGGCGGGGGCGATGGCCAGCTGGAGCCGGGCGCCGGATGTGGCCAGGTCGTGCACGAGGGAGGCCTGGCCGGGGTTGAGGGTGACGCCGTTGGCGGTCGCCTCGAGCAGTGCGAGGGCGACCGCGGACTCGGCCGCGACATACCCGTCGTGTCGTCCGGCCGCGGCCAGCAACCGCTGCTCGGCGGCCAGCACCGCGGGGGAGGTGTGCAGGTCCGCCCCGGCGACGGTGTAGGCGCTGGACCCGTCCCGGCGCCGCAGCAAGGCAGGTTCGGCGACTGTGGTTTCCGGGCGGGCCAAGGACACGCTGTGGTCGGGGTGCAGGGCGCGGGCCACGACCCGTTCCACTAGAGCGGGTATGCGATCTGGTGGGGTGTCGATGCCGCGGACTTGCCGTTCGGCTTCGGCGCGCACGTGCCACACCTGCCACGTCGCGCGCCGGCTCTCCAGCTCGCCGATGACGGTCCGCGCGACCTGATCGACGTCGACCGGCCGGGCGTTGAGGCGCCGGCCGCTGGGGTGGGTGGCGTGGTGCAGCATGGCCGCGATGCCGGCGTCGCCGCCGAGAACCTCACCCGCTTGGGCGCGCCAGGTGGCGCGCTGCTCGGTCAGGGTGCGGGGTTCGTGTTTGGCGTCGCGGGTTTCCAGGGTGGCCTGCTGGGCCAGCTGGACCGATTCCACCGGCGTCGGGGGCCGTCCGTGGGTGGTGTGGAAGGCGGCAGCGAGTTGGGCCCGGCGGGCTTCGATGCTGACCCGGCGGGTGGACCAGCGGGCGTTGAGGGCGGGGTCGACGCCGACGATCTCCCGGACGGGGCGCTTGCGGGGGTCGGTGCCGGGGCGTTCGGTGAACGCGACGCCGAGGTCGGCGCGCAGGTGCCGTTCGAGGGCGGTGTTGTAGGTCTCGGACGCGGCGACGGTCGCCTTGAACAGGACGCGCCCGTCGATGGCCAGCCAGCGCCCGTCGAGGGTCGCGACCTTGTTGGCGACGGCGACGTGGGTGTGCAGGTCGGGGTCGCCGGCGCGGGAGTCGCGGTGGGTGAAGGCGGTGGCGACCAGGCCGGTGACGTCGACCTGCCGGACCCCGGCGGCGCCTTCGCGGGTGTAGAGGGCGTGGGTCTCGAGGAAGGCCAACGCGTCGGCGACGGCGGCCTGGTGGGCCCGTTCGATCCGGGCCGCGGTCGGCGGGTCGGCCAGCGCCCACAGCGCCGAGACGCTCTTGACGGGGGAGAAGGTCAGGTCGTACCCGGCGACCGCGCGGGTCTTGGGGCGGGAGTGCTTGGCGATCGTCGCGGCCAGCTCGCGGGCGTCGGCGGGGTCGCGGCCGTACTCGGTCCGGAAGAACTCGGCCGCGACCTGGGTGCGGACCGTTGCCCGGACCTCGGTCGGGACGGGCCAGTCGCCGGGCAGTCCGTCGGCGGCGTTCACGGCGGCGATCCGGACGGCGACCTCGCGACCGAAAGCCGACACGTCGTTCTCGTACACGACGTACGGCGTCCCGAGCCGCGTCGCCGCCTGGTAGTCGGCGTCGGTCAGGCCGGGCCCTTCCAGCCGCTGCTTCCGATCGAGGGCCAGGGGGTGGTGGCCGGACCCGAACAGGGCCTGCATCTGCTCCGCGGTGACCACGTCTCCGGCGGCCAGTCCGTCGATGCCGGCCAGGCCAGCCCCGACCCACACCCCGGGGGTCTCGCCCTTCTCCGTGTAATAGGAGGCGAGGCCGGTGTGGCCCTTGTCGGTGGCATCCAGCGCGGCGACCTGACGGGTCAGGTAGTCATACCCCGACCCGGCGGTCAGCTTGTGGATGGACATGGTCACACCCCAGAAGTCAGATCGACACGCCTCCACGGACATCCGCCCGGCAAGAATCCCGACCCGGGCCGCATCGGATGCGATTCGCCACGACCCCGACCTGGGTGCAAGAGGTGTGTGTGACTTCGGATTTTGGGTTTTCGGTGGGGGAACGTTCGGCTGAGAATTTCTGCTCGGCGGCGTCCGTGGAGCGGGGTGTTTGTGACTTCTGGAGGTGATGAGGTCACGAGCCGGGAGGCGACACGGGTATGGGGTCACAGACGATCAGGCAGCAGGCGCGGCGGGCGGCGTTGGACGCCCAGTCACGACAGCGCGCCGAACGCGCGGCGCGGGACCGGCGCGTGGAGGACCTGGCGTTGCAGGTGCTGGTCGCCCTCCACGAACGCGACGAGGCCACGACCGACGCCGAGCAGCGGGCGGGTGCCGCGCTCACCCAGATGATCGAGCGGGAGGGTCTGTCGGCGCGGGAAGCGGTGCAGTGGTGCGGGCGTGAGCTGACCGTCCGGGACGTCACCCGGCTGCGCCGCCTGGCGGCCGAACCGCCTGCGGACGCCGACGCCGGGCGCGCGCCCGGCCGGGACGAGGACGGAGCTGGCGATGAGCAGTGACCTCGACCGGCACGCGCCGCACGACCTGCTCGAGCAGGCCGGCGACGACCTGGTCACGGCCGCGGTGGAGTATCTGGCCGCCAACCTGGCATACCGGGACGCGTTCGAGCAGTGGCGACGCAGCGTGGAACCCCACCCGCCCGACGAGCCGCGCAGCAGGGAGGAGCTGCAGCGACGCGACGAGCGGTCCCGTCTGCTGTTCGCCGTGCGCGAGGAGCTGGTCGCCGCCCGGGACCGGGTGGCGGGCTTGGACGCCCAGATCGAGTTCAGCACCGACGAGGGCGACGACGTGCGCGTCTATGACGCCGAGCATCGGCTGCTGGGCCGGATCGCCGACCAACGACAGCCGCCCATCGTGACGCGGCCGGAGGTGAGGCGGCCATGACCGACCCACCAGCCAGTAGTGTCACATCGTCTGCCTCACCCGAAGTGGGAGAGCGGGACTGGGATGCGGTGATGGACGACGCCGTCCGGGTGCTGACCGAGGCGGCCCGGTTGCGCCGCCCCGTCCTGCAGCAGAACGGCACAGGGTCGTCACAGCCGAGCGTCTCGGCCACTGAGCCGTCTGACTGGGCTGAGTTCGTCGCGCTGGCCGTCGCCGGCGCTGCCGCCAACGTCGGAGGCACGGAGCAGGCGCTGGCGGGGCGGCCCGGGTCGTGGGAGGCCGACGCGGTGCGGTCGCTGCTGGCCGGCACCGTCGGCGTCGACGACGAGCACCTCCTGGTGCATCGTCGCGAGCCGTTGGTCATCACTGTCGACGTCGAGCAGATCCTCGCCGACGCCGGCGTCGAGGCCAGGTACTCGCGCGCGGCCAGCGTTTTGGACGCCCAGGACCGGCAACGCCACGCCGAACGGGCCGACCGGGTCAGCGGGCTGTGCTGGACCTATGAGCGGGACGCCACCGGCGGGTGGGTCTGCCCCGACCCCGAGGCGCCGACGTTCACCGTGCAGGCGTGGCGCGCCGACTGCGCCGCCGACGGGATGACCGCGGCGCAGATCGCCCGGGCCGAGGAGTGGATCACCGACCCGCAGGGGGTCGGGTACCGGCTGGTCATCGCCAAGGACGACACCGCCCGCACACAGCTGCTCGAGCTGGAGCGCGCGCAGGACGAGGAGCCTGACCTCGTCGAGGCTCTGGAACGGCAAAGGCTGGGAGAGTATGCGGGGTACGCCGAGGCGTTGACCGCCACCATCCTGGCCGCGGCCGCGCAGCGCTACCCCCACCTGCCGGTCCGCGTCCAGGTCACCTCCCACGGCGACGACGAGGTGGACGGCACCGACCCGTGGGACGTCGCCCAGCCCGGCCCGGCCCTGCTCGCGGCGGCCATCGCAGTGACGCTGCTGCCGGGGCAGGCACCGGCACCCGAGGTGGATGTGCCCGGGCAGCCCGTCCGTCACCTCGACCGTGACACGGGCCCGAGTCCCCGCCGCCGTGTCGGCCCACAGGCTGGTGAGAGCCGATGATGGGCCCCATCCGGCTGCAGGGCATCGGGGACGCCGCAGCCGTCGTGCCCCACGTCCTGGGCGTCCACCTT
>JBDIAL010000168.1:0-8183 GCA_039812405.1 Nostocoides sp. | reverse complement strand
AAGTACTTCTCCAACGCCCTGCGCGAGGACGGCCTCCTCGCCCGCTGCACGACCGGGATCGTCGTCATGCCGGGCGCCGCGGGGACCGTCCAGGAGGTGTTCCAGTCGGTCACCCCGCTGTTCTACGCGACCGGCGACCGCCCCCTCCCCCGGCTCGTCCTCGTCGGCCGGGCGCACTGGACCCGGACGGTGCCGGTGTGGGACGCGGTGCGGGCCCTCGCCCGGGGCCGGCCCATGGAGAGGGCGGTCCACCTCGTCGACGACCCGGGCGAGGTGCTCGAGGTCCTCGACCCCTGAGACCCGGGAACACCTCGAACCGTGGCGGCACGCACGGACTGGATGTCCTCGACCAGGAACCGGTGTGCTGCGCACGACCCCGGGTCACAGGACCGCAGTTCGGAAATCCTCGAGTCGGTGAGCCAACTCGGGGTTGCGGACCGCGATGTTAGGGTTACCTAACTAACCGCTACCGATGGTTCGGACCTCATTGGCTGAAGGGGAATTGCGCATGACATCGACCACTCCGACACTGCTCGCCACGCCCGCTGAGGTGCACGCGGAGTTCGCCCGAATCGTCGACGAGCTGACCCGGCGGGGATTCCTCGCCGGGGGGCTCGGGAGCACGGCGTTGCTCGGCCTGACCGCTTGCGGATCGTCGGGCAGTGACCACACGCCGGACAGCAGCACCACGCCGGCGACTCGGAGGTTGAGCGGCGCGTACGGCGACGTCGTGGTGCCCGCCAACCCGACGCGGATCGTGGCGCTGCCCAGTGCGCCGCTGTCGACGCTGCTGGACATCGGTGTCGTCGCGGTCGGCACCGATGACGACGAGGCCGACGTGATGGTGCCGGCCAACAAGGCCAAGGCGGCCGCGATCCCCAGTATCGGCACCTACGGTTCGCTAAACGTGGAGAAGATCGCCGCGCTCAAGCCGGATCTGGTGATCGCCACCACCGGTTGGGTCGACAAGAGCCTGTACACGAAGATCTCCGCGATCGCCCCGACCTATGTCATCGACGACTCGACCCAGACCTGGGAGCAGGTCGCCGAGCAGACTGCCGCCGCGGTCGGCGCCACCGCCGAACTGGCCGCGCTGAAAAAGACCTACGCCGCCACCCTCGCCTCGGTGAAGTCCGCCCACGCTGCGGCGCTGTCGGGCAACCGGTGGGAGGTCATCCAGGACGCCGACGCGGGCACGTTCTACCGGTGGATGTCCAACAGCGACCCGAGCCGCATCCTGACCGCGCTCGGCGCGACACTCGGCAACACCAAGCCGGTCGGGCCCAAGACCTCGACCATCGGGGCCGAGATCTCCTACGAGAATGCCGAAGCCGAGCTGAAGGACGCCCAGGTGATCCTGTGCCCGGCGCTGAGCATCAAGACCCTCGAGGGGCAGCCCACCATCACCGGGCTGCCCGCCGTCAAAGCCGGTCACCTCTACGCCAGCGACTGGCTGTTCGTCTTCGGCTACAGCGCTGCCACCGCGCTGGTGAACCAGATCGCGGACATCTGCACCCACCTCACCTGACCGCGGCCCACGGGCCGTCGGCCGGGTTCGGCCCACCCGGCCCCGAGCGCCCGAGTCAGGCGGTCGCGGCCGCGAGCTGGCCGCAGGCGCCGTCGATCTCCGATCCGCGGGTGTCCCGGACGGTGGTCGGTATGCCGTGCCCGCGCAGGTGCTCGACGAACTGCTGCTCGACCCCGCGGCGGGAGGCGGGATCATTCGATCCGGGTATCGCGTTGAGCGGAATGAGGTTGCGGTCATCGCGCCCCGTTGGTGGACGTTAGCCCCAATGCCGCTGCCGAACCCGGTGCTTCCAGTAGCCCGGTTCGCGAGACGTGTGAGCGATGGCTATGACCGTGAATGGATTGCCTTCGTTGATGTAGACGACACGGAACGAGAAGCGTCGAAGACCGAGCGATCGGACCTCGATCGTCGTCTCCACGTCCGGCCAGACGACTCCTGCCTGTGGCCACATTTCGATCATGTCCACCGTGGCGTAAAGCGCCTCCTCGAACTCATCGCCGAGCCCGGACCTCTCCTGGTTGAGGTGGTCGACCTCTGCGAGGAACTCGGCGCGGGCCTCGGGATGGAAGCCCGGGTCAGCCGTCATGCGTCGCGTGCAGCCCGTCGAGCAGCAAGCTCCGCCTTGATCTCGGACAGCGGGATCGCCTCGACCCGACCACTCACGATGTCGTCCACCCGACTGTCGATCTCTGCGCTCCACTGCTGAGCACCCACCGGGTTCCCCTGCCGGCGTACCGCGAGCTGATGCACCAGCTCGTCCTGCACCTCCTCGGGCAGACCGAGGACAGCCTCGAGAACCTCAGCCGGAACAGTCATATGTTCAGGGTACGCCGCCTCGACGCGCGAGACCCGAGCCCAGCGATGGCGCTACGTCGTTCAGGTCCCGGCACCGGGACGCGTGGCCCGTGTCGATCCTAGTCAGGCGGTCGCGGCCGCGAGCTGGCCGCAGGCGCCGTCGATCTCCGATCCCCGGGTGTCCCGGACGGTGGTCGGTATGCCGTGCCCGCGCAGGTGCTCGACGAACTGCTGCTCGACCCCGCGGCGGGAGGCGGTCCACTTCGAGCCGGGCGTGGGGTTGAGCGGGATGGGGTTGACGTGGACCCAGCCGCGCCCGCGGGCGTTGAGCTTGTCGGCGAGCAGGTCCGCCCGCCAGGCCTGGTCGTTGACGTCGCGGATGAGGGCGTACTCGATGGACACCCGGCGGCCGGTCACCTCGTGGTAGCGGTGGGCGGCGTCGATCGCCTCGTCGACCTTCCACCGGGTGTTGATGGGCACCAGCTCGTCGCGCAGCGTGTCGTCGGGGGCGTGGAGGGAGAGGGCCAGCGTCACCGGGATGCCCTCGCCGGCGAGCCGGTCGATGCCGGGGACGAGGCCGACGGTCGACATCGTGATGCCGCGGGCCGAGATCCCCAGGCCGTCGGGCGTCGGGTCGGTGAGCCGGCGGATCGCGCCGACCGCCGCCCGGTAGTTGGCCAGGGCCTCGCCCATCCCCATGAAGACGACGTTGCTGATCCGGGTCGGCCCGGTCGGCTCGGGCGTCGCCTCGTCGGTCTCCCCCAGCTCGGCGCCGCGGTCGGGACCGGAGGTGGCGGCGAGGTCGCCCCGGCGCAGCCGGCGGGCGGCATACACGACCTGCTCGACGATCTCGGCCGTCGAGAGGTTGCGGGTGAGGCCCTCCTGACCGGTCGCGCAGAAGGGGCAGTTCATGCCGCAGCCGGCCTGACTCGAGATGCACACGGTGACCCGGCGGGGATAGCGCATGAGGACCGACTCCACGAGGGCCCCGTCGAACAGCCGCCACACCGACTTGACCGTCGCACCGGCGTCGGCCGTCAGGGTGCGGACCGGGGTGACGAGCGGGGGCAGCAGCTCGGCGACGAGCTCGTCGCGGACCGCCTTGGGCAGGTCGGTCATGTCGGCCGGGTCCTCGACGAGCCGCTCGAAGTAGTGCGTCGACAGCTGCTTGGCCCGGAAGCCCCGGTGCCCCATCGCCTCGAGCGCCGCCCGGCGCTCGGCCGGGGTGAGGTCGGCGAGATGGCGCGGCGGCTTGCCGCGCCGGGGCGCGCTGAAGGTCAGCGCCCCGGGGGCCGGGCGGGTCGTCGGCGTGGGCAGGTCGGTCATGTCGGGGTCATCCGTTCGGCACGAACCAGACGAGCAGGGCCCAGACGACCGGCGCGCAGATGACGAGGGAGTCGAGACGGTCCATGATCCCGCCGTGGCCGGGCAGGATCGTGCCCATGTCCTTGATGCCGATGTCGCGCTTGATGAGCGACTCGATGAGGTCGCCGAGGGTCGCCGTCACGGCGGTCACGGCGCCGAGGACGAGGCCCTGCCACAGCTGGCCGTCGAGGACGAGCCGGATCCCCAGCGCCCCCGCCACGGCGGACAGGACGACCGACCCGCCGAAGCCCTCCCACGACTTCTTCGGGCTCACCGACGGAGCCATGGGGTGGCGGCCGAGGAGCACGCCCGCGGCATACCCCCCGATGTCGGAGCAGACGGTCACGAGGATGAACAGCAGGATCCGCCAGTTGCCGTCGTCGCGCGCCAGCATGAGGGCCGGGAACCCCGCGAGGAAGCACGGGTAGACGACGACGAACCACGACCCGACGACGTCCCGAGCCGCCCCCTCGACGCCGTCGGCGACCCGCCACACGAGGACCGCCACGCAGGTCAGCCCGAAGGTGAGGACGAGGCTCTCCGGGCCGCGGTAGAGCGCACTGGCGATCATCGACAGGCAGCCCGCCGCGACCGGGACGACGGCGACCCGCAGGCCGATCGTCGCGAGGGCCCGGTGCAGCTCCCACATGCCGACGAGGATGGCCGCCGCCATGACGACGGCGAACAGCTGGCGGTGGAAGGCCAGCGAGAGGACGACGAGCGCCCCGAGCGTCACCCCGACGGCGATGGCCTGGGGGAGGTTGCGGCCGGCCCGCGAGCCCGGTGCGTCGCCGGATCCGGCGGTCGGGACGGGATCCGACGGTGCGTCCGCGACGGGGTCCGCCGCCGGACCCGCCGGACCCGACGTCGGGTCCGCGTCGGGCTCGCTCGCGCTGTCGATGTCGGCCGGGGTCATGATGCGTCGTCTGCCTCCAGGTCAGACCTCGAGGAGCTCGGCCTCCTTGTGCTTGAGCAGGTCGTCGATCTGGTCGACGTGGCGCCGTGTCGTGCCCTCGAGCTCCTTCTCGGCCCGCGTGCCCTCGTCCTCCCCGACCTCGCCGTCCTTGACGAGCCGGTCGATGGCGTCCTTGGCGTGGCGACGGACGTTGCGCACCGAGACCCGGGCCTCCTCGGCCTGATGCCGGGCCATCCTGATGTACTCCCGACGCCGCTCCTCGGTGAGCTGGGGCAGGATGCAGCGGATGACGTTGCCGTCGTTGCTCGGGTTGATCCCGAGGTCGGAGTTGCGCAGCGCCTTCTCGATCGCCGTCATCGTCGACTTGTCGTAGGGGCTGATGAGGACGGTGCGCGCCTCGGGCGTCTGGAAGGACGCGAGCTGCTGCAGCGGGGTCGGCGCGCCGTAGTAGTCCACCGTCAGCTTGTTGAACATGCCCGGGTGGGCGCGCCCGGTGCGGATCCCGGCGAAGTCCTCCTTGGCGACCTCGACGGCCTTCTCCATCTTCAGCTCGGCGTCGAGCAGCGTGTCGTCGATCATCTGGTCGTGTCTCCTGGTGACGGGGTATGCCGTGGGCCCGGGCCCGCGGGGGTCGTCGGCCAGTCTCTCAAATGGCATACGTCAGGGACAGCGGACCCGCGGAGGAGCCGAGCCGACGCGGCGGCGGGGGGCGTGGAGAGGCCGGGAGGGCTGGAAAAGGGATGGGGCCCGGGAGAGGGCGGGAGAAACTCAGGGCCTCAGGGGTCAGGGCCTCAGGGGATGACCAGCGTCCCGACGTGCTCGCCGAGGAGGGCGGCGTGGATGGCTCCCTCGTCCTCCATGCCGAAGACCACCATGGGCAGCTTGTTGTCGTGGCACAGGCTGAAGGCCGCCTGGTCGACGACCCGCAGGCCGCGCTGGATCGCCTCGTCGAAGGTCAGGGTGTCGATCTTCTGGGCGCCCGGGTTGACCCGCGGGTCGGAGTCGTAGACGCCGTCGACGCCGTTCTTGCTCATGAGGACGACGTCGCACTTGATCTCGAGGGCGCGCTGCGCGCTCACCGTGTCGGTCGAGAAGTAGGGCATGCCGGCGCCGGCGCCGAAGATGACGACCCGGCCCTTCTCGAGGTGGCGGATCGCGCGGCGCGGGATGTAGGGCTCGGCGACCTGCCCCATCGTGATGGCGGTCTGGACCCTCGTCTCGACGCCCTCCTTCTCGAGGAAGTCCTGGAGGGCCAGGCAGTTCATGACGGTGCCGAGCATGCCCATGTAGTCGGCGCGGGTCCGGTCCATCCCGCGCTGCTGGAGCTCGGCCCCCCGGAAGAAGTTGCCGCCCCCGATGACGATGGCGACCTGGGTCCCCTCGCGGACCGCCGCCGCGATCTGGTGGGCGATCCGGCGGACGACGTCGGGGTCGACCCCGGTCGTGCCCCCGCCGAACACCTCACCGGAGAGCTTGAGCAGCACCCGCTCGTAGCTGTGGGCGTTCGTCGGGCTGTCCGTCACGGGCGTCTCCTCGGGTCGTTCGCGGCTCGTGGCCGGGATCGATCCTCGCACACCGCGGGCCCATCCGATCCCCCACCCACCCATCCCGCCGACCCCAGCCCGGGCAGCCCGGCCCAGCCCCCGCCACCGGCTGACCCCAGCCCTCCCCCTCCCCCCTCAGCCCGGCCCCGCCCGCCCCTTTATCGGGTTCCACGACAAAGGGTCACTTCGCGGGGGATGCTCCCTCGGGTGAAGTGACCCTTTGTCGGGTGCGGTCAACGACCGCTCGGGCTCCGCTCAGGCGCCGACGCGGAACCGGGCGAAGGCCAGGGCCGTGGCGCCGGCCGCGTCGAGGACGGTGCCGACCGTCCGCTTCGGGTCCTTGGCGTGCGCCTGCTCGAGGAGGACGTTCTCCTTGAAGTAGCCGTTGACGCGGCCCTCGACGATCCGCGGGAGGGCGGCCTCGGGCTTGCCCTCCTCCTTGGCCGTCGCCTCGGCGATGCGCCGCTCGTTCTCGACCGTCTCGACCGAGATCTCCTCGCGGCGCAGGACCGACGGGGCGAAGGCCGCGATGTGCATCGCGACGTCCTTGACGGTCTGCGCGTCGCCGCCCTCGACGGCGACGATGACGCCGATCTGGGCCGGCAGGTCGGGGCTCGTCTTGTGGAGGTAGGACTGGACGACCGGTCCCTCGAGGCGGGCGACCCGCTTGACCTCGATCTTCTCCCCGATCGTCGCGTTGGCGGCGTCGAGGAGCTCCTTCACGGTCCGGCCCTCGGGGAGCGTGCTCGCGAGGAGGGCGTCGGCGTCGGCGGCCTCGACGGCGACGGCCTGGTCGAGCACCTGCTGGGCCAGCGCCCCGAACCGCTCGCCCTTGGCGACGAAGTCGGTCTCGCAGAGCACCTCCACGAGCACGCCGACCCCGTCGGAGGTCTGGGCCGTGACGAGGCCGTTGGAGGTCGTGCGACCCTCGCGCTTCGTCACCCCCTTGAGGCCCTTGACCCGCAGGATCTCCTGGGCCTTGACGAGGTCGCCGTCGGCCTCGTCGAGCGCCTTCTTGACGTCGAGCATGCCGGCAGCGGTGATCTCGCGAAGCTTCTTGATGTCAGCGGCGGTGTAGTTCGCCATCTCTAGCTCTTCACTCTTCTTCCGTGGGTGGCGGGATGAGGACGCACCGGCCCGGTGACCACCGGGTGGGCGGTCACCGGCAGGGCGTCGGGGGTCAGGCGGTGGCGTCCGTGGCGGAGGCGTCCGCCGACTCGGCCGGGGCGTCGGTCGACTCGACCGACTCGACCGCGGACACCTCGTCCGCCGGGGCGGACTCGGCGACGGGGACCTCGAGGGCCGGATCCGTCCCCGCCTCGGCCTCCGCAGGTGCGGCCTCGGCAGCCTCGGCGACCTCGGCCGCCTGCTCGGTCGCGAGGAGCTCGCGCTCCCACTCGGCGAGCGGCTCGTCGGTCGCGACGACGCCCTCGGCGTCGGCGTCCCGCGCGCCGGAGCGGGCCACGAGCCCCTCGGCGACGGCGTCGGCGACGACCCGGGTGAGCAGGGTGACCGAGCGGATCGCGTCGTCGTTGCCGGGGATCTTGTAGTCGACCTCGTCGGGGTCGCAGTTCGTGTCGAGGATCGCGATGACCGGCAGGCCGAGCTTGCGGGCCTCGTCGACGGCGAGGTGCTCCTTCTTCGTGTCGACGATCCACACGGCGGAGGGGACCTTCGTCATGTTCCGGATGCCGCCCAGCGTCTTCTCGAGCTTGTCCTTCTCCCGCTTGAGGATGAGGAGCTCCTTCTTCGTGTAGCCCGAGGCCGCGACGTTGTCGTAGTCGAGCTCCTCGAGCTCCTTGAGGCGGGTGAGCCGCTTGGAGATCGTCCCGAAGTTGGTGAGCATGCCGCCGAGCCAGCGGTGGTTGACGTAGGGCATCCCGACGCGCGTCGCCTGCTCGGCGACCGGCTCCTGGGCCTGCTTCTTGGTGCCGACGAACAGGATGGTGCCGCCGTGGGCGACCGTCTCCTTGACGAACTCGTAGGCGTTGTTGATGTACGTCAGCGACTGCTGGAGGTCGATGATGTAGATGCC
>JBDIAL010000167.1:0-8226 GCA_039812405.1 Nostocoides sp. | reverse complement strand
GTCTCGGCCTTCTTGACGTCGTAGTCGGCGGCCTGGATGAGCTTGAGGAGGATGTTCTCGACGTCCTCGCCGACGTATCCGGCCTCGGTGAGCGCGGTCGCGTCGGCGATGGCGAAGGGGACGTTGAGCATCCGGGCGAGGGTCTGGGCGAGGTAGGTCTTGCCGCAGCCGGTGGGTCCGATGAGCAGGATGTTGGACTTGGCGATGTCGACGTGGTCGGCGTCCTTGCGGGTCATCGCGGCCTCGCCGGCCTGGATCCGCTTGTAGTGGTTGTACACGGCCACGGCGAGGGCACGCTTGGCGACGTCCTGGCCGATGACGTACTGCTGCAGGAAGTCGAAGATCTCCCGCGGCTTGGGCAGCTCGGCGAGGTCGAGGTCGGTGGACTCGGCGAGCTCCTCCTCGATGATCTCGTTGCACAGGTCGATGCACTCGTCGCAGATGTAGACGCCGGGGCCCGCGATGAGCTTCTTCACCTGCTTCTGGGACTTGCCGCAGAACGAGCACTTCAACAGGTCGCCGCCATCTCCTAGACGTGCCACGAACCGGTCCCTTCCGCAGGGACGCCCGTCGTCCCGGCTGCTGCTCCAGACGCTACCCGCCACGGGGCTGCCCGACATCCATTGAAACGGCCCCGGCGCGTCCGCGTCGCGCTTGTCCGCTGAGAGCGGACAGCCCTCGACGAGCGGCTCCCGGGGTGAAGCGCCCGAACCTCCCGCAGACCGACCGGCAATGGACCCCGACGGCGTGGCCCGGACCATGGATCCGTGCTCGACGGCATACCCCGAACGCAGGCCAGGTCGCCCATTGCCGGTCCGGCTGTCGGACTAGTCTGCGGGCATGTCGGGGGTCGACGAGGGCCTGGGTGCCTGGGAGCGGCGGACGGTGCGCACCGTCGGCGCCGTGGCGATGGCCACCGCCCTGTTCGTCTGGCTCTTCTGCTCCGTCCTCTACCCGCGCGACGAGGCGGGCTTCCTGAGCTACGTGCACACCCACCCCGGCACCTACGAGATCCCCGAGGGCTCCGACGAGCAGACGGTCGTCGCCGCAGCCCGGGCGGAGGCGGCCGCCGTCCCCGACGCGACCCTCGTCGCCGCCGGCGACCGGGCATGCGACACGCTGCGGTGGCGGGCTCCCGGCGGCGTCCGCCTCGGCGACGCCTCCGTCGGCGACCACCCCTTCGACCGCTACCGCCGGGCGGCCCAGCAGCAGGTCTCCGGGTGGAGCGGCTACCCGCAGAGCGACTGGGTCGTCGCCGGCGCCTTCGCCTACCTCTGCCCGGGCTCGGTCGCGCTGCACCGCACCTACCGCCCCTGGGGCCAGTCCGACTGACTCGGCACGACGGCCCCGGTGACCGCACAGGGTGCCGGGGCCGTCGTCGCATACCGACCGGTATGCCGTGGATCAGGCCTCCGCGGACGCCTTGCGCGAGGCGAGCACCTCGTCGATGAGGCCGTACTCCTTGGCCGCCTCGGCCGAGAGGACCTTGTCGCGCTCGATGTCCTTGCGGACGTCCTCGAGGGGGCGTCCGGAGTGCTTGGCGATCGTCTCCTCGAGCCACTCGCGCATCCGGATGATCTCGTTGGCGTGGATCTCCAGGTCGGAGGCGGTGCCGCCGGTGCCCTCGATGGCCGGCTGGTGGATGAGCACCCTGGCGTTGGGCAGGGCGTAGCGCTTGCCCGCCGCGCCGGCCCCGAGCAGCACCGCCGCGGCCGAGGCGGCCTGGCCGACGACGAAGGTCTGCACGTCCGGGCGGATGTACTGCATCGTGTCGTAGATCGCCGTCATCGCGGTGAACGAGCCGCCGGGGCTGTTGATGTACATGAGGATGTCGCGGTCGGGGTCCTGGGACTCCAGGACGATGAGCTGGGCGATGACGTCGTCGGCCGAGGCGTCGTCGACCTGGACGCCGAGGAAGATGATCCGGTCCTCGAAGAGCTTGGTGTAGGGGTCGAGCCGCTTCATGCCGTAGGAGGTCCGCTCCTCGAACTGCGGCAGGATGTAGCGGCTCGAGGGGGCCGGGACGTGGAGTCGGCCGGTGATCTCAGGGTTCATGTCGTATGCCTTCTCGAAGGTCGTCGTGGTCGGCCCGGTCAGCTCTCGGTCACCGGGTTGTCGGCCCGGGAGCCGGGAGTCTGCGTCGCCTTGGTGATCACGTGGTCGACGAAGCCGTAGTCCTTGGCCTCCTCGGCGGTGAACCAGCGGTCGCGGTCGGAGTCCTTCTCGATCTGGTCGAGGCTCTGGCCGGTGTGCTGGGCGATGAGCTCGGCCATCTGCTTCTTGATGTGCAGGAGCTGCTCCGCCTGGATCTTGATGTCGGAGGCCGTGCCCCCGATGCCGCCGCTCGGCTGGTGCATCATGACGCGGGCGTGCGGCGTGGCATACCGCTTCCCCGGCGTGCCGGCCGACAGGAGGAACTGGCCCATCGACGCGGCCATCCCCATGGCGACGGTCGCGACGTCGTTGGGCACCCACTGCATGGTGTCGAAGATCGCCATGCCGGCCGTCACCGAGCCGCCGGGGCTGTTGATGTAGAGCCAGATGTCGCTCTTGGGGTCCTCCGCCGCGAGCAGGAGCATCTGGGCACAGATGGCGTTGGCGTTGTCGTCACGCACGTCCGAGCCGAGGAAGATGATGCGCTCCTTGAGGAGCCGGTTGTAGATGTGGTCGTCGAGACCGGCCTGGGGGCCGGGGCCGGCGGCCACGATCGGGTCGGTGCTGCTCACGGCGTCTCCTGCTCGTGTGGTCCGTTCTGCTGTCACGTGGACCCTAACGTCGGGCTCCGACGCCGCCATCCCCGGAACCCGGTCTGTTCGCCGTGAGCGCAAGCGTCGCCGGGGCTGTCCCGGAGCGGGACAGCGCGGGCCCCCGTCGGGCTCAGTGCTCGCAGCGCTCCGGCTGCGGCTGCGCGGGCTCCTGCTCTCCCGTGCCGAGCGGGGCGATCGCCGGCACGATGAACAGGGCGAGGGCGACGAGGACGGTCGTGGCGAGGAGGGCGTGGAGCACGCCGATGTGATCGCCGAGGAAGCCGAGCAGCGGCGGGCCGGCGATGAAGGCGGTGTAGCCGATCGTCGCGACGGTCGACATCCGAGCGGCGGCCCGCGCCGGGTCGTCGGCCGAGGCGCTCAGCCCGACGGGGAACCCGAGGCAGGCGCCGATCCCCCAGACGGCGGCACCGGCATACGCGAGCCAGACCGGGCCGAGGACGACCATGAGCGAGCCCACGACCGCGAGGACGAAGGTCACGCGGACGACGGGCACCCGGCCGTGCCGGTCGAGGACCACCGTGCCGAGGATCCGCCCCGTGGTCATCGCCGACAGGAAGACGGCGAAGGCGAGGACGCCGGCCCACGTCGGCAGCGCGTGCCCGTCGACGAAGGCGACCGAGAGCCAGTCGTTGGCCGTGCCCTCGGCGAACGCCGCGGTGAGGACGACGAACCCGACGAGGACGGTGCGGGGCTCGAGCCAGGCCGACCGAGCGGCCGCCTCCCGCTCGGGCCGTGGCTCGGTCTCGCCGCTCTCCAGCTCGCGGGGGAGGAAGTCCCGCACCTGCCACAGCCCGACGATGACGACGAGGACGCCGACCGCCGCGAGATGGGTCAGGATGCTCACGTGCCGCCAGGACAGGACGGCCGCGAGGAGGGCGCTGAGGACCGTCCCCGCGCTAAACGCGGCGTGGTAGTGCGGCATCGTCGTGCGACCGAGGAGGCGCTCGACGGTGGCGCCCTCGAGGTTCATCGAGACGTCCCAGATGCCGATGCCGGACCCGACGACGACGAGCCCGCCCGCCACGAGGAGCGGGAGGCTCGCGACGCTCACGCCGAACCCGGCGACGAGCAGCCCGAGAAGGCTGAGGACGAGGCCGATCCGGACCGTCGTCGCAGCCCCCACCCGACCGACGATGCGTCCGGCGGACGGCAGGGCGACGAGCGAGCCGGCCGACGAGGCGAGCAGCACCGCGCCGAGCTGCCCCGGGCTGAGGGCCAGGGTGTGCTTGGCGTCGGCGATGCGCGAGGCCCACGAGGCGAAGGTGATCCCGGCGAGCGCGAAGACGACGAGGACCGAGCGGTGGGCGGCCCGGAGGCGGGTGTCGGTCAGCGGGGTGACGGCGGAGGGCATAGGGGGCCGGCAGCCGGAGGTCAGGCCTCGGCGGCAGGCTCCTCGGTGGCGGGCTCCTCGTCGGTCTCCACCGCGACGGCCTCCACCACGTCCTCGGTGTCGTCCGCGTCCGCGGTCGTGTCGTCCGCGGCGTCCTCCGCGTCCTCGTCGCCGAGGACCTCGTTGAGGTCGACGGGGTTGCCCTCGCTGTCGGTGACGACGGCCTGCTCGAGGACGGACGCGAGCGCCTTCCGCCGCCCGACCTCCTGGACGATGGCCGCGATCTGGCCCTGCTGGTCGATGGCCTGGGCGAACTGGTTGGGGTCCATGCCGTACTGCTGCGACACGGAGACGAGGTACTCGATGATCTCGGCCTGGGTGACCTCGACCGCACGCTCCTCGGCGATGGCGTCGAGGAGGAACTGGGTCCGGAGGGTCTGACGGGTGCTCTCGTCGACCTCGGCGCGGTGCTCCTCGTCCTCGAGGCGGTCCTCGTTCTCGAGGTGCTCGTGGACCTCGGCGGCGACGATGCCGTCGGGCACCGGCACGTCGATCGTCGCGAGGAGGTGCTCGAGCACCTTGTCACGGGCCTGGATGCCCTGCTCGAAGCGCTTGGCGGCGGCGGCCTGCTCCGCGACGTCGGCGCGCAGCTCCTCGAGCGAGTCGAACTCCGATGCCTCCTGGGCGAAGTCGTCGTCGAGCTCGGGCAGCTCACGGACCTTGACCGACTGGACGGTCACCGTGCAGTCGGCGTCCTCGCCCGCGCGGTCACCGCCGGCGAGAGGGGCGGTGAAGTCCCGCGACTCGCCGACGGACAGCCCGACGAGCGCCTCGTCGAGGCCCTCGAGCATCTGCTGCGAGCCCACCTCGTAGGAGACGCCCGTCACGGTGTCGACCTCCTCGTCGCCGATCGTCGCGCTGAGGTCGATGGAGACGAAGTCGCCGCTCTCGACCGGGCGGTCGACACCGACGAGGGTGCCGAACCGCTCGCGGAGCGCGGTGAGCCGCTCCTCGACGTCGGCGTCGGTCGCCTCGGCCACCTCGACCTGGACGGCGATGCCGGACAGGTCGGGCAGCGCGATGCCGGGCCGGACGTCGGTCTCGATGGTGAAGACGAGCTGCTGCCCCTCCTCGAGCGGAACCTCGGTCACGTCCACGTCGGGCCGGCCGATGGCCCGGACGTCGTTCTCCTCCACGGCCTGCCCGAAGAACTGCGGGAGCGCCTCGTTGACGGCCTCCTGGAGGACCGCGCCGCGTCCCACGCGCTGGTCGATGATCCGGGCGGGCACCTTCCCCCGGCGGAACCCGGGCACCTGGATCTGCGAGCCGATGCTCCGGTATGCCGCGTCGAGACTCGGCTTGAGCTCCTCGAAGGGGACCTCGACGGTCAGCTTGACCCGGGTCGGGTTGAGGTTCTCGACGGCACTCTTCACTGCGGGACTCCGTGGGTGTGGAAAGGGGGCGGTGCGGGGACGGACCCAGGGCGGGCGACGGCATACGAGACCCACGTCGCCGGACGGGCCGAGCGTCCATGCTAGCCGTCCCTCCGCTCCCGGCCCGAATCCGCCCTCACCGGGTCGGTCCCATGACGGATGTCACGGGTTCCTTCCGGTCCGGGTCAAGGCTGCGTCAAGGCTTCGTCAATTGTCGGCCGGATGTGCCGTCTCGGTTTGCACGGCGCCCGGCGCGGGAGTTGATTGGCCGGGGAGCGGCATCCGTCGCCCCGTCCGTCAGCACCAGCACAACCCCAGCAGAAGGAGATCCCCCCATGCCCAGGCAGCTCCTCGCCGCGGCGGCGGGCGTCGTGGCGGCCTCGGCCGGCGCGCTCGCTATCCCGTCGACGGCGGGCGCCGCGCCGGCCCAGCGGGCCCACGCCGAGCGCGTCTGCCCGGCGGTGCCGAGCGCCGGCCACGCCACCTGCTTCGCGCAGCGGCTCGTCGACGAGGCCGGCCGCGCGGTGACCCCGAACGGCGTGGCCGTCTCCCCCCAGGCGGTCTCCGGCCTGAGCCCGAGCAGCGTCCAGAGCGCCTACCGGCTCTCCGGGCTCTCCACGACGCGCACCGTCGCCATCGTCGACGCCTACGGCTACCCCAACGCGGCGCGCGACCTCGCGACCTACCGGTCCAAGTGGGGGCTCCCCGCGTGCACGAAGGCCAACGGCTGCCTGAAGATCGTGAGCCAGACGGGCACCTCCACGCTGCCGGCCTTCAACCTCGGCTGGGCGCAGGAGCAGGCCCTCGACCTCGACGCCGTCTCGGCGGCCTGCCCGAGCTGCCGGATCCTGCTCGTCCAGGCCAAGAGCGCGTCGTTCGCCAACCTGGGCAAGGCCGTCAACACGGCGGCCAAGACGGCCGGGGTCGTCGCGATCTCCAACAGCTACGGCGGCGCCGACCTGGCGGACTCCGCCTACGGGTCGCCGTACAACCACCCCGGCATCGCCGTGACGGCGTCGAGCGGTGACAGCGGCTACGCGGGCGCGATGTTCCCCGCGTCGTCCCAGTACGTGACGGCCGTCGGCGGCACGACGCTCACCACCTCCACGAACGCCCGGGGCTGGACCGAGACGGCGTGGAACGGCGCCGGGTCCGGCTGCACCACGCTCAACATCGCGCCCACCGGCCAGTCCTCCGCGGTGACCCACTGCAGCGGCCGGGCCATCGCGGACGTCGCGGCGGTCGCCGACCCGAGGACCGGGCTCGCCGTCTACGCGCCGACGAGCAAGAAGGCCTCCTCGTGGGCCCAGTTCGGCGGGACGAGCCTGTCGTCGCCGATCGTCGCCTCGGTCTACGCGCTGTCGGGCAACACGAGCGGCTACGCCAACACCATCCCGTATGCGAGCCCGACCGGCCTCTTCGACGTCACCTCGGGGCGCAACGGCTCCTGCGCCTCCTGGTGCCTCGCGACGACCGGCTGGGACGGGCCGACCGGCCTCGGCACGCCGAACGGGACGAGCGCCTTCTAGTCGCATACCTCCACCCAACCCAGCCCCCCGCCAGTCGAGGTATGCCAAGACCACCGCGGGGCCATCGCATACCTCCACCCAACCCAGCCCCCCGCCAGTCGAGGTATGCCAGGACCACCGCGGGGCCATCGCATACCTCGACCCAGCCGGTGACCCCACCGGTCGGGGGTTACTCAGAGGTACTCGTTGGAGATACAGCCAGTACTCCAGTACCCAGTGCTCCTGAGCAACCTCCATGCCTCCAGGGCCGCCGTCGTGGCGGCGGCCTTGCCGCGGCTCGGCATCCCTCGGTCGGGGTAGCCGGATTCGAACCGGCGGCCTTCCGCTCCCAAAGCGGACGCGCTACCAAGCTGCGCCATACCCCGCCGCCACCGCCGATTTCCGGGCCGTGACAGGCGGGCATTAGGCTAGCGCCTGCTCTCGACCCGGTCGTCGAGACATCTGCCGGCGTAGCTCAATGGTAGAGCCCCAGTCTTCCAAACTGGCTACGCGAGTTCGATTCTCGTCGCCGGCTCCGATGGAGGGAAGGCAACGGGGCGGGCGCGGCACGGAGCGGACGCCGACGGGACGGAGGGCCTGATGGTCGTGGAGCAGGTGATCCAGGTCGTCGGGTCGATCCTCATCCTCGCCGGATTCGTCGCGGCCCAGCGCGGCTGGCTGCGCCCGACCTCGCGGCGCTACCTCGTGCTCAACCTCCTCGGCTCGGCCATCCTCGCCGTCGACGCCCTCCGTGGCCACCAGTGGGGCTTCCTCCTCCTCGAAGGCGTGTGGGCGATCGTGTCGGCAGCCGGTCTCGTCTCGTCCCTCCGCGGACGAGCACCGACGACCGCGACCCACTGAGCGGCGCCGACGCCGATCCGGCCCGCACCAGGACCGCGACCGACCGGGCGTGTCCCCATCGCCGGTTACCTCGACCGGGCGTGTCCCCGTCGCCGGTCACCTGGACTGGGCGTGTCCCCATCGGGAAGCCGGGGATTCCGAGGGGAACACGCCCGTTCCGCTCCTCACCCGGCCTGCCGGACAGGCCCACCGGAGTCACCGGGCCATGGGCCACGCCCACCCCACTCGCCCGGGTCACAGGATGCGCGAGGTCACGGGGACACGCGGGTGGCGCGGATCTCGGTGACGGTGCGCCCGGCCGCGAGCCCCTTGGCCTCGAACCCGTC
>JBDIAL010000166.1:0-8243 GCA_039812405.1 Nostocoides sp. | reverse complement strand
CGGGCGCTCGCCGCTGCCGTCGCCACCGCCGCGGATGCCCTGCCCGGGCTGGAGCGGGTGTCCCGCCTGCCCGCCGGACACGTCGCCGATGTCGCGTATGCCCTGCCTCGCCCGGGCCGTGCTCGTGGACCTCACAGGCCTGTCCCCCTTGTTTCCCGTCGCCGCCGCGGACCGGTGCCCGCGGGACGAAACCCTGCCGTGTCGGATCAGCTCTCGGCCCAGCCTCGCGAGGCTCAGCCTCTCAGCCGCTGCCGTGCGCTCCAGGTGAGAAGCGTGAGGGCCGCGGGAATGTCGTCGACGAGGTAACGATGCGCGAGACGGCGGGGTTCCTGGAGGAGCCGGAACACCCACTCGCCGCCGACCCGCTGCGCCCACTCCGGGGATCGTCGCTGCTGGCCCGCCGCCATGCCGATGCCGCCGCCGCAGCCGAGCAGCCATGCCGTGGGGAGCTCCCGCCGGAGGGTCTCGGCGAGCCGCTCCTGCTTGGGGAAGCCGAGGCCGACGAGGACGAGGCCGGGCCGAGCCTCGACGACCGCGCCGACGATCTCGTAGAGGGTGTCCGGCGTCTGCTCGAAACCGTAGGGCGGGACGATGGCCCCGACGACGCGCAGGCCGGGGTAGCGCTGCTCCAGCGCCCGGGCGGCCAGGTCGGCCGTGTCGGACGGGCCGCCGCCGATGATGAACACCCCCTGCCCCTCACGGGCCGCCGTCGCGCACAGCGGCTCGACGAGGCCGGACCCGGTGACCCGCTCGGGCAGCGGGTCGCCGACAATCCGCGAGGCGACGACGAGGGGCATGCCGTCGGCGAGGACGAGGTCGGCCCGCTCGATGAGCGTGGCGCTGACCGGGTCGCGGCGCGCGGTCCGCCAGATGTCGATGTTGGGGGTCACGATGAGGCCGCCGACGCCGTCGTGCCACCCCTGGACGATCCGGTCGATCGTCTCCTGCTTGGTCACCGGGTCGATCCCGACACCGGCGAGGTCGAGACGACCACGCCGACGCCGAGGAGCCGCACCGGACGGCATGCGCGCCTCCTCGGCGACCTCGTGCTGGCTGTCGACTCGAACATCTGTCACCCGACGATGCTAGGCGGAGACCCGGGATCCTGTCTCCGGCATCCGCGAAACGCGGGCATCCCGGACCTCACCCGAGCACGCGAGCGGCCCGATCCGCCACAATTCGTTCCAGGGATCGACTGCGCCATGCACCGTGCGACGCCTACGCTACTGCAGAACGATCATGTCGTCAGGGGAGGGAACGTCTCGGATGTCTGCGTGCGTCGTGGTGGACGCTGTCGCCGGCGAGGGCTCGACGGAGGACGCGTCACCCCCCGGGAAGCCGACCATCGTCTACATCGCCGGGTCCGGCCGGTCGGGCAGCACCCTCCTGGAGCGCGCCCTCGGGGCCGTGCCCGGGTACGCCAACGTCGGCGAGCTCCTCGACCTCCCCCGCCGCGTGGCACCCCACAACGAGCTGTGCGGCTGCGGCGAGCCCTTCGACCGGTGCGCCTTCTGGACGGCCGTCGGCGCGAGCCAGCCGCAGGCGTGGGACCCCGACTGGCTCGCCGAGGTCCACCGGCTGCAGGCCCGCGTCGCCCGGCAGCGTCACCTGCCCCGGCTCCTCGCGGGGGCGACCGGGGGCGAGTTCGGACGGGACCTCACGGCATACACCGAGGCCCTCACGGGGATCTACCGGGCCGTCGCGGCCCAGAGCGGGAGCGACGTCGTCGTCGACGCGAGCAAGTGGCCCTCCCTCGCCCTCGCGCTCCACGAGGGGGGCCTCGACGTCCGGGTCGTCCACCTCGTCCGGGACGCCCACGGCGTCGCCCACTCCCTCAGCAAGCCGGAGGTCGCCCGCCCGCACACGACGGGCGACGACACCGACACGATGTACCACAACTCCACCGCCTCGGCCGCCGCGCGCTGGGTCGCGACGCAGACCGAGACCGACCTGCTCGCCACCCGTGGGGTGCCCGTGGCCCGGCTCGCCTACGAGGAGTTCGTCCGCACCCCCGGGCCGGCCATCCGCCGGGTCCTCGCCGCCCTCGACCTCCCCCTCCCCCCGGACGGCCTCGCCCACATCGACGGCCAGGCGGTCACCCTCGGGCCGAGCCACGGACTGTCCGGCAACCCCTCGCGGTTCCGGCACGGCACGATCCGGCTCCGCTCCGACGAGGGGTGGCGCACCGCCATGCCGGCCCGCGACCGGCGCCTCGTCAGCGTCATCGCCGCTCCCCAGCTGGCCCTCACCCGGCGGGACGCGCTGCGCCGCTCGGCCGCCGACGCCGGCCCTGTCGATGCTGCCGACCTCGTCGCTGCCGACCCTGTCGCGCCAGCGGACCGAGAGCCCACCGGGTGGCCGCTCGTGTCCGTCGTCGTCCCGACCCACGGCCGCCCCGAGCTGGTCCGGGAGGCGGTCGCCTCCGTCGTGGCCCAGGACTACGCCGGGGACATCGAGGTCGTCGTCGTCCACGACCAGGAGGACGAGGACCCCACCCTCGAGCTGCTGTCCCGCGACAGGAGCCCGGCGGATCCGGCGGATCCGGCGGCCCCGGCCCGCACGGTCCGCACCGTCTCGAACACCCGCACCCCCGGCCTCGTCGGGTCGCGCAACACCGGGCTGGAGCGCACGACCGGCGACCTCGTGGCGAGCCTCGACGACGACGACTCCTGGCACCCCGAGAAGGTCCGCCGCCAGGTCGAGCGGTTCCTCGCCGAGCCCGACCTGCTGGCCCTCGGCACCGGGCTGCGCATCGTGCTCCCCGACGGGAGCAGCGCGGACTGGCCGGGGCGGGCCGACCACGTGACCCGGACGATGCTCCTGCGCAACCGCGTCAAGGAGCTGCACTCCTCGACGCTCATGATGCGCCGGGACGCGTTCGCCAAGGCGGGGCTCTACGACGAGACGCTCCCCCGTGGCTACGGCGAGGACTGGGACATCGTCCTGCGGATCTCCCGGGTCGGGCGGATCGGCGTCGTCCGGGAGCCGCTCGCCGACATCCGCCGCGACGGCCAGTCCTACTACCAGCGCCGGGCCGAGCACACCGCGACCGCGCTGGCCCACTTCCTCGCCGTCCACCCCGAGATCGCCGAGGACCGGCGCGGTCACGCCCGTCTCCTCGGCCAGATGGGGTTCGCCCGGTCCTCGCTCGGCCAGCGGAAGGAGGCCGCCGGGCTCGCCGCCCGCGGCGTCGCGCGCTGGCCGCTGTCCCCCCACCCCTCCGTCGCCCTCGCGCACGTCGCGACCGGGGCCGACCCCGCCTCGTTCGCCCGGGTCGCCCGGCGGCTCGGGCGCGGGATGGCCTGAGGAGCCCCATGACCGCCCGTCTCCCGAACTTCATCCACATCGGCCCCGGCAAGTCGGGGTCCACGTGGCTCCACGAGGTGCTGTGCACCCACCCTCAGGCATACCTCTCCCCCGCCAAGGACCTCTACTACTTCAGCCGCTACTACGACCGCGGATCCGGGTGGTACGCCCAGCAGTTCAGCGGCGCCACCGACGACCAGCCGGTCGTCGGCGAGGTCTGTCCGGACTACCTGTCGAGCCCCCTGGCGGCCGAGCGGATACACGAGACGCTCGGCTCCGACGTCCGGCTCATGGTGACGCTCCGCGAGCCGGCCGAGCGGGCGTGGTCCTCCTTCCTCTACCTTGACAAGCACGGCCTCGCGGCGCCGACCTTCCGGGAGACCGTCGAGCGGGAGCACCTCCTCCTCGACGAGGGCCGGTATGCCACGCAGCTGCGCCCCTTCGTCGAGCGGTTCGGCCCCGACGCCATCAAGGTCGCCCTCTTCGACGACCTCCAGGCGGACCCGCAGGCCTTCCTCGACGACACGACCGACTGGCTCGGCATCGACCGGCTCGAGCTGTCCCCGGAGCAGCTGGAGGCCCAGCTGCCCGCGAGCGCCGCCCGGTTCCGCCCGCTGGCGATCGCTGCCGCCCGGGGTGCCGAGTGGGTCCGCCGGCACGACGGGGCGACCGTCGTCGGCCACGTCAAGCGCTCCCCCGTCGTCCAGAAGATGCTCTACCGACCGCTCGGCGACGACCGACCGGTCATGACCGATGCCGACCTGCAGTTCGTGCGCACCGAGCTCGCGGACGAGATGGACGCGGTCGAGTCCTGGTTCGGCGTCTCCCTCCGTGACCGCTGGAACTGGTGAGGTGCTCCACGCATGAGTCTGCGATCCGCTGTCCCGTCCGGTCTCCACGAGGCGAGCCGGCACGCCTACATCTCCCTCGGGGCGCTCACCGCCTCGGCGCGCCTCGAGCCGTCGTTCATCATGGTCGGCGCCTCCCGGAGCGGCACGACGTCGCTGTTCCGGGCCCTGTCGAGCCACCCCCTCGTGTTCCGGCCCACGGTCAACAAGGGGGTCCGCTACTTCGACCTCAACGCGCACCGCAGCCGGGCCTGGTACCTCGGCCACTTCCCCGTCCGGCGCACCGCCGAGCTGCGGACCCGGCACGTCGAGGGCGGGCCGGTCTCCTTCGAGGCGAGCGGCTACTACTCCTTCCACCCCTTCGCCGTCCCGCGGATCGCGGCCATGCTGCCCGACGTCCGGCTCGTCATGATGCTCCGCGACCCGGTGGAGCGCGCCCACTCGGCGTGGAAGCACGAGCTCGCCCGCGGCTTCGAGTGGGAGGACTTCGAGCCCGCCCTCGAGCTGGAGGACGAGCGGCTGCGCGGTGAGGTCGAGCGGATGGCCCACGACCCGGCATACGAGAGCTTCAGCCACCGGCACCACTCGCACCGCGCCCGCGGGGAGTATGCCGACCAGCTGCAGCGGATGTTCGACCACCTGCCGCGCGAGCAGGTGCACGTCGTGGTCAGCGAGGCGTTCTTCACCGAGCCGGAGAAGGAGTACGCCCGGGTGCTCGACTTCCTCGGGCTCCCCCAGAAGCAGCCGCCGTCGTTCCCCCAGCACAACGCCGAGCCGCGCGCTCCGATGTCACCGGCGGTGCGACGCCGGCTCGAGGAGCACTACGCGCCGTTCAACGACCGTCTCGAGCAGCTGCTGGACCGCCCTCTGCGCTGGAGCTGAGGCCCTCGCCCGCCGTGCGCCGCCGGCGACGGCGCACGGCGACGAGCAGCGCGGACAGCTCGAGGGGCTCGCGCAGCAGCCACAGCCCCGCGGCGTAGAGCAGGCACGCGACGGTGCCGGAGACGAGCAGCCCGGTGAGGGTGGCCCCCATGAGGATCCGGCCGGTGCCGGCCACGACGAGGAAGCAGACGACGGACAGCCCGGCCGCGGCGGCCGGGGCCCGCCCGAAGGGGTGGAGGCCGAGCACGAGCCCGACCTGGAGGAGCGCCGCGAGGTTGCCCGTCGCGATGGCCGCGGCCCACGCGATGGCGGCGCCGAGGATGCCCATCCGCGGGATGAGCACGAGACACAGGACGAACTGGACGCCCACCGACAGCAGGACGTTGAGCAGGTTCCACGACGTGCGACCGGCCATGTTGAGCACCATGTCGACCATGCCGCACGAGGTCGCGAAGAGCATGGAGAACGACAGGGTCACGAGGACACCCGTGCCGGCGTGGTAGCCCGAGCCGAAGACCCGCAGCAGGACGCTGCCGAAGACGAGGAAGATGAGGTAGATCGGCCACGTCACGCACATGAGCCAGGCCGTCGAGGTGCGGTAGTAGTGGTTCGCGTGGTCGATCTCGTGGCGGGCCAGGGAGTGCCCGAGGCGGGGCTGGACCGCCGTCGAGATGGCCCGGTTGCCCATCTGGCCGACGACGAGGAACCGGGTCGTCGCCGTGTAGATGGCCGCCTGGACCGGGCCGGCGAGGGCCGCGACGAGGAGGATGTCGAGGCGCTGCATGGCGATCTGCCCGACCGAGGCCATCGCCCGCGGCGCAGTGAACCGCCAGAACATCCGGGGGGCGTTCTGCGCGTCGCGCAGCTCCCGGCGCTGGCTGCGGGTCAGCTCCTTGGGCTCGGTGTCCACGGCCGGCTCGGGATCGGCGGATCGGGCCAGGGCCTGCCGTGCCAGCTTGCGCCACCAGAGGAAGCCGAGCACGGCGGCGGGCAGGTAGGGGCCGGCCCAGGCGAAGGCCATCGGCACCGAGCGCGGCACGACGAGCAGCACGAGGAGCATGAGCCCGAGCTGGAGGACGGGCCGGAAGATCTGCTCGACGACGACGCTCGGTCGCATCGAGCTGAGCCCTCGCGTCGCGGCGAGGGTGACGGTCTCCCAGCCGGCGAACGGCACGAAGAGCGCGAGGACGTAGAGATAGGGCGCCGTCTCGTGCTCGTGGCCCGGCGTGAAGACCCGCGCCAGCGGGTAGGCGAGCGCGAGGGTCAGCACCGTCATGACGACGGCGACGACGGCGACGGGCCGCAGCGCCGTCGAGTAATAGGCCCCGATCTCGCGCTGCCGGCCGAGGGAGCGCAGGCGGGACACGAAGTAGACGAGCCCGGTGTCCGTCCCGAGCTGGCCGACCGTCGTCGCGAGCACGAAGATGGACGTCGCGGAGAAGAAGATGCCGGCCTGCTCCGTCGTGAGCGACCGGGTCACGGCCACCGTGAGGACGAAGTTGCACGCCCCGAGCAGGACGGCGCCGACGAGGTTGGCCGAGCCGGCCCGGGCGACCGCGCCGAGGGCGGGGCGGCCGACCGAGGCGGACGCGGCCGATGTGGCCGCGGGCTCGGCCCCGTCGACGGGCTGGGCGATCGACATGTCAGTGGGCACCGGCGACCAGGCGGCGCACCCGGTCCTCCAGCTCGGGCAGCAGCCACGTCTCGAGGCGACCGCGCGCCGAGCCGGCCTCCTCCTGACGGTCGTGGAGGTAGCGGGTGCCGATCTCGACGAGGTAGAGCACGGCATACACGGTCGCCTGCTCCGGCTCGACGCCGAAGGGCCGCAGCAGGCTCGGGGAGCGGTCCACCAGGTCGCGCACCGCCTCGCGCGGCGGCCGTCCGAAGCGGACCATGGCGCCCTGGACGTCGTAGTGGAGCGCGTCGAAGCCGACCGGCACGCCGTCGTCGAACCGCTCCCAGTCCCACACGAGCGCGCGCCCTTCGTGGGCCGTCATGTTCCACGGGGTCCAGTCGCCGTGCCAGTGTCCGAGGCGGACCGGGCCGTCGAGGGAGCCGGAGTCGTCGAGCGCGGCGAGGCACTCGGCGAGGACGCCCGCCGCGGGCGTCACCGGCAGCCGGGAGACCCGGTCCCGCAGACAGCAGACGTAGGGCGCGGTGCGCCCGGGGTATGCCGTCGCCGGCGTGAGCAGGGCGATCTCCGCCATCGCCTCGGCGAGCGCCTGCGGGGTGAGGCTGCCGTCGGAGGGCACGAGGAAGGGCGACTGGACGAGCACCCGGTGCTCGCGCCACGTGCCGTGGTGGAGCAGCGCGGGAGCCGCGACCCGTCGCAGCTCCACCGTCGCGAGTCGGCGCAGCGCCTCCGCCTCCCGGTCGACGAGGGCCTGGGCCAGCTCGGTCGTCCCGACCTTGGCGAACGCCGTCGTCCGCCCTCCGGTGAGGACCTGGAGGACCGGCTTGCGGTTGGCCTTGGGGCCGCTCGTGTGGAGGGCGACGACGAGGGTGTCGTCCTCGAGGGCGGCGCGCAGGTAGTCCCGGATCGAGCGCTGCCCGGTGCCAGTGCCGGTGCCGGTGCCGGCAGGGTCGACGGGCGGCGTCAGGGTCCGCCGCAGCGGCCCGATGTCGAGCAGCCCGAGACGGGCGGCCCGGCTGATCAGCCGGAGGACGAGCTGGGTGCGGCGGGTGGCGGACACCTTGTAGCCGCGCAGCGCGGCGGCCGTCGCGGCCCGGGGGCGCCGGGGCGCCATGAGAGTCGGGCGGCTCGCCCGGGGAAGGACGAGATACTCCTCCGCGTCCCTCTCGCCCCGCGCCGCGCGGTCCCGCGACGTCGCATACCCGGGCCAGAGCGCGTGGACCGACTCCTCGAGATCCCGCGCGCGCCCTTCCCCCTCCGGGCCTGTCCTCATGCTCCGTTGTCCCTCCGTTGCCCTCCGTCGCGCCGCCGCTGCCGGTGCGCCGGGCGCCGGTCCGTGGTCCCCCCACGGTCCGGCGCCCGGTCTCACCGGGACGGGCGCGACTCGTCCGTCGCCGTGCCCAGGTCTGTCACCTAGCCCTTGGCGGGCACCCGCTGCTGGGAGACGAGGGCTCGCGGCACCTGCATCGCACCCAGCCGCCCGGCGAGCTGCTGCTCGGGTGCTCTGCGATAAGTTCGCTCGGCCGCATCGGCGGCAGTGTCTTCCGCGATCCCACCAATGACCTGCTGTGCAT